>OZ242341.1:1618503-1942204 GCA_965208545.1 Candidatus Poriferisocius sp.
GCCGCCATCGACTTGTAGTCCACAAAGAGGTTTTACCGCATAACCAGGCCGCTGGTTTCTTTGACAACCTGCCAAACCCTTCGTGGCGGGGGGATATGGGCCTGTAGTTTTGGGGGTCGTGCTAGACCGAGTGGACCTGCGGGGCGTAGGCGACATTGCTGCATGCTTGCCCCGGCCCGAGCCTGTTTCTGAGGGCTCGGTGGCCGCGGTCCGCGAGATCATCGAGGTGGTGCGAGCCGATGGGGATGTCGCCCTGGCCCGCTATACCGAGCAGTTCGACGGCGCTGTCCCCCCGACGTGGCGGGTTCCTCCTAGCGAGGTGGCCGCGGCCCGAGATCGGGTCGACCCCTCGCTGCGGACCGCTTTGGAAGCAGCGGCCGATTCCATTGCCGAGTTTCACCAAGGGCAGGCGTCGAAAGAGCAGACCCACACCCGCCAAGGAATCACTATCCGCAGCTGGGACCAACCGATGGGACGGGTCGGTTGCTATGTGCCCGGGGGCCGGGCCGCTTACCCGTCGACCGTGTTGATGACTGCGCTTCCGGCTCGAGCCGCCGGAGTGGACCAGGTGGTGCTGTGCGTTCCTCCGGGCCCGGACGGCCGAGTGGCCGACGTGACCCTGGCGGCGGCCTCCATCGCAGGGGTCGACGAGGTGTTTGCGGTGGGAGGCGCGCAAGCCATTGCTGCCATGGCCTATGGCACCGAGTCGGTGGGGGCGGTGGATGTGATCGTGGGCCCGGGCAATGTCTATGTGGCCATCGCCAAGCAACTGGTGGCCGGGGCTGTCGGCGTGCCGGCGGCGTTTGCCGGGCCGTCTGAGGTCGTGGTGGTGGTAGACGGGACGACTCCGGCGGAGTACGCCGCCGTCGACCTCATAGTGCAGGCCGAGCACGGTCCCGATGGCTTGGCCTGGCTCATCACCTGGGATGCGGGGGCGGCCGACGCCGTGACCGACGCCGTGGCCGATCTGCTGGTCGATGCCCCGCGCTCAGATGACATCGCGGCCACATTCGACCGCAGTGGGCACGTTGTGCTGGTGGATGGCCCCGAATCTGCCGCCGAAGTGGTCAACTTCATCGCCCCCGAGCACTTGCAGGTGATGACCGAGGCACCGGAGGCGATCATCGACGGAATTCATAACGCCGGGGCCATCTTCCGGGGTCCGCTGGCACCAGCGTCCATCGGCGACTACGTGGCCGGCCCCTCCCACGTGCTGCCCACCAACGGCACCGCCCGCTTCGCCGGTGCCTTAAGCGTGAGGGACTTCACCAAACCCATGCACGAGATTTCTGTGGACGCTGAGGGTCTGGCCGCGGTCGGACCCCATGTGGCCGCCATCGCCGATGCCGAGGGATTGGATGCCCACGCCCAATCCATTCGCTTGCGCGGCTTCGGCGACGGAGTTCAGAGAGGAACCAACGATGAGTAGCGCCGACGACAAGGTCCAGAGAGGATCTGAGAATGAGTAGCCCCGACCGCCTGTCAGTGAGAGAGAACCTGGCCCTCATGTCTGGCTACCACTCGCCGCAGCTCGATGTGGCTGTGCGGCTCAACACCAACGAGTCGCCGGTGCCCCCGCCCGAAGGATGGGCTGAGGCTCTGCGGGCGGCCCAGGCCGATATCAACTGGCACCGCTATCCCGACCGGGGGGCTCACGAGCTGCGAGCCGCGTTGGCCAAGCACGAACAGGTCGCGCCCGAGCAGGTGTTCGCGGCCAACGGCTCCAATGAGGTTCTCCAGTGCCTGATGCTGGCGTTCGGCGGACCGGGACGCGCCGCGCTGACCTTCGAGCCCACCTACGCCCTTCACTCCCACATCTCCCGGCTGGCCGCTACCGAAGTGGTCACCGGCGAACGCAATGAGGACTTCTCGCTGGACGCCGACTATGCCGCGGCCATGGTGGCCGAGCACCGCCCGGCTGTCACCTTCCTGTGCTCGCCCAACAACCCCACCGGCATGGTGGAGCCGCCGCAGTTGGTCGAGAGGTTGCTGGCCGACGTCTCGGCGCTGCCCGGCTTGCTGCTGATGGATGAGGCCTACGGCCAGTTCGACCCCCACACCTCGGTTGACCTGGTGGATGAGGGCCGGCCGCTGGCGGTGACCCGCACCTATTCCAAAACCTGGTCGATGGCTGCCGCCCGGCTCGGCTACCTGGTCGGACCATCGTGGTTGGTAGCCGAACTGGAGAAATCGGCGCTGCCCTACCACCTCGACACCATGAAGCAGATCGCCGGTCGCTTGGCGCTGGACTACGAGGATGAGATGAACGAGCGGGTGGCCATGCTGGTGTCCGAGCGGGAGCGGATCGCCGCGGCCCTCGACCAGCTCCCGGTCCGCCATTGGCCCTCGGGAGCCAACTTCATGTTGCTGCGGCCGGACTCCGGCGACGGCGACGCAGTTTGGCAGGGTCTCGTGGATCGGTCGGTGCTCGTGCGAAACTGTTCTTCTTGGCCCCGGCTCGCCGGCTGCCTTCGGGTCACGGTGGGTTCGCCGGCCGAGAACGACGCGTTCTTGTCCGCATTGAGTGAGGTGCTGACATGACAAACACATCCCGAACCGCCACCGCATCTCGAGCCACTGCTGAGACCAGCATCGACATCGCCATCGATATCGACGGCAACGGCCAGGGCACGGCAACCACCGGACTGCCGTTCTTCGACCACATGTTGAGCCAGCTGGGCCGCCACGGCGGCTTCGAGTTGAAGGTGGAAGCCTCCGGTGATCTGGAGATCGACGCCCACCACACCGTGGAAGACGTCGGCATCCTGCTGGGGACGTGCTTCGCTGAGGCCCTGGGCGACAAGGCCGGGGTGCGCCGCTTCGCGTCCATAGCGGTACCGCTGGATGAGGCCGTGGTGGAGGCGGTGGTCGACCTGTCGGGCCGCCCGTTCCTGCACTATGACGTGAGCCCTCCGGGCCAGAAGATCCTGGGCGATCCGCCGTTCGACCCCCAACTCTGCGAGGAGTTTTGGCGGGCCTTCGCCACCTCGGCGGCGCTGACCCTGCACATCACCATGATTCGGGGCCGCAACACCCACCACATCATCGAGGCCAGCTTCAAGGCGGTGGCCCGGGCGCTGCGCGACGCCGTGCGGGTGGAGGGCACCGGTATTCCCTCCACCAAAGGGGTTCTGTGAACCGACCGCTGATAGCGGTGTTGGACTACGGCATCGGCAACCTCCGCTCGGCCCAGAAGAGCCTGGAGCGGATGGGGGCCGACGCCCGGCTGACTGCCGATGCCGGGCTGATCGCCGACGCCGCCGGGGTGGTTCTGCCCGGCGTAGGGGCGTTCGGGCCGTGCATGGCCGCGCTCTGCGACACCGGGCTCGACGAGCAGGCCCGGGCCGCGGCAGCCGACGGACGGCCGTTTCTGGGCATCTGCATCGGCTTGCAGCTTCTCTACGAAGGCTCCGAAGAAGCGCCGGGGGTAGCTGGCCTGGGCATATTGCCCGGCACGGTGCACTTGTTGCCCGGCAACGTGAAGCGGCCCCAGATGCAGTGGAACCAGTTGGATGTGCGAACGTCGAGCCCGCTGCTCGAGGGCCTGGACGGGGCTTGGGTGTACTTCGTCCACTCCTTTGCCGCGCCGTTGGCCGACAACGTGGCCGCGACCTGCGACTACGGCGGCCCGGTGGCCGCGGCGATTGCCGACAACAACGTGTGGGCCACGCAGTTCCACCCTGAGAAGTCGGCCCGTCCCGGCCTGCGACTGCTGGAGAATTTTGTGAACCAGGCCCGCACCGCAGCAGTGGGGGTATGAGATGCAGCTCTACCCGGCCATCGATCTCCGGGGCGGACGCTGCGTGCGGCTCTACCAGGGGTCGTACGACGCCGAAACTGCCTACAGCGACGACCCGGTGGGCCAGGCCCGGCAATTCGCCGACGCGGGGGCCTCGTGGCTGCACGTGGTGGACCTGGATGCGGCCCGCACCGGCGCCCCGGTCAACTTGGCGGTGATCGCCGCCATTGCCGATGCGGTGGACGCGCCGGTTCAGACCGGCGGCGGGGTCCGCAGCCTGGACGCGGCTGCCGCCCTGGCCGACGCCGGCGTGGCTCGGGTGGTGATCGGCACCGCCGCGGTGGAGACGCCGGAGCTGGTGGAAAAGGTGGCGGCCCGCCAGCCGGTGGCGGTGGGGTTGGACGCCCGGGGCCGCGACGTGGCCACCCACGGGTGGGAGCAGGGCGGCGGTGGAGACCTGCTGGAGCTGGCCGCCCGCTTCGAGTCCTCAGGGGCTGAGGCGGTGGTGGTGACCGAGATCAGCCGGGACGGGACGATGAGCGGTCCCGACACCGACGGCCTCCGCGCCGTGCTGGGCGCCACCGGCCTGGCGGTGATCGCCTCCGGCGGTGTGGCAACGCTGCCCGACCTGAGTGCACTGGCGGCCATCGGCGACCCCAGCCGACGGCTGGCTGGGGTCATCGTGGGCCGAGCGCTATACGAGGGGCGCTTCACCGTGGAGCAGGCTTTGGAAACGCTGTCCTCATGAGCACGCCGTCAACCGTGCCCAGCAACGCCCGGATCATCCCCTGCCTGGATGTCGATGTCGGCCGGGTGGTCAAGGGGGTTAACTTCGTGGACCTAACCGATGCCGGAGACCCGGTGGAGTTGGCCGCCCTCTACGACCAGCAGGGCGCCGACGAGGTGGTGTTTTTGGACATCACCGCATCGTCCGACCAGCGGGACACCACCTTGGAATTGGTCCACCGCACCGCGGAGGAGGTGTTCATCCCCTTCACCATCGGCGGGGGCATCCGCACGGTGGACGACGCCCGGCGCCTGCTGCGGGCCGGGGCCGACAAGGTGTCGGTGAACACCGCGGCGGTCAACCGCCCCGAGTTGGTGGCCGAGATCGCCGACGAGTTCGGCAGCCAGTGCGCGGTGGCCTCCATCGACGCCCGCCGCACCCACGGGGGATCCTTCCCCTTCGAGGTGTTCACCCACGGAGGCCGAACCCCCACCGGTGTCAATGCCATCGAGTACGCCATCCGGGTAACCGAGTTGGGCGCGGGGGAGATCCTGCTCACCTCGATGGACCGCGACGGCACCCGCGACGGCTTCGACCTGGAGCTGACCCGGTCGGTGGTGGAGGTGACCAACGTGCCGGTGATCGCCAGCGGGGGAGTGGGCACCCTCGACCACCTGGTAGAGGGCGTGCTGGAAGGCAAGGCCGATGCCGTGCTGGCCGCCTCCATCTTCCACTTCAGAGAGCACACCGTGGCCGAGGCCAAGTCCCACATGGCCGCCGCCGGAATCCCCATCCGCCCCGCCGACGCTTAACCGGGCGGGGAGCGGCGGCTAGAGCACGGTCAGATAGTCGTCGATCAGCTCGTTGAGCTTGTCGGTGCGGCCGACGAGGAAGTGGTCAGCACCGCCAATGGGGTGGATCTCGGCGTTGGCCCATTCGGCAACCGTCGACCGGGCCTCGTCGGGAGGATTGAACTGGTCCCGCTCGGGCACGGCCAGCCATTTGGGCCGGGGATCGGCTGCGGCCTTGAAGCGGTCGGCGTTGACCACCCGCAGCGGTGGGGCCACCAGGAACCATCCGGCCAGCTCCGGGGCATCGCAGGTTAAGGCCATGTCGGCCCCAAATGACCATCCGGCCAGCACCAGCGGGCACTCCTCATTGCCGACCACGGCCATGGCCTCCACTGCGGCTCGCACATCGAGTTGCTCGCCCTCGCCGAAATCGTGCTCGCCCTCCGAACCGCCGACCCCGCGGAAGTTGAACCGCAGCACCGCGCAACCCGAGCCCACCAGATGGGTGAACAGGGTGGAAACCACCAGGGAGTGCATGTTGCCCCCGTACTGGGGGTGGGGGTGGGCAATCACCACCCGATTCCGGGGTCCGGCGGGCAGCGCCCACTGGGCCTCGAGGGTGAGGCCGTCGGCAGTAGCCAAAGTAGTGGGGGTCGGCGTTGTGGCGGTCGGCCCGAAGTCGTCTGTCATATGCCGGTCACGGTAGCGTTGTCACCCCATGGCCAAGGCAGCAAAGAGCGCGAGTCAGGTCGCGCCCGAGGACAAACTCCCCATCAAAATGCTCAACGACCGCATCCTGGTGCAGCTCGACATACCCGAGGGGGAGCGGCGGACCACTGGCGGCATCCTCATCCCGGCCACCGCCCAAGTGGGCAAGCGCTTGGCCTGGGCCGAGGCCATTGCGGTGGGCCCCAATGTCCGCACCGTGGAGTCGGGTGACCAGGTGCTATTCAACCCCGAGGACCGCTACGAGGTGGAAGTACGGGGCGCCGACTACCTGATCCTGCGAGAACGGGACATCCACGCCGTGGCCGCCCCCCGCCTCGACGAGGGAAGCACCGGCCTCTACCTCTGATGTGACAGCACATCTGATTCGAGCCCGTCTCTGGTCTGGCTCAGAATTGGCTCTAATGGAGACAGGGTCGGCTCCTACGATGGGACGATGCCGGCAATCACGCCAATAGAAGCTGCCCCCGGAGCGCTGGACGAGGTGGCGTTCAACGACGACGGGCTGGTGCCCGCAATTGTCCAGGAGCACGAGGGGGGCCGGGTGCTGATGATGGCGTGGATGAACCGGGAGTCGCTGGAGCGCACCCTGGAAACCGGGCGCACATGGTTCTGGAGCCGGTCCCGCCAGGAGTACTGGTGCAAGGGCGAGACCTCTGGCGACCGCCAATACGTCCGGGAGGCGTATTACGACTGCGATGGCGACACGTTGCTGTTCATGGTGGAGCAGGAGGGCCGAGGGGCGTGCCACACCGGGGAGTATTCGTGCTTCTTCACGTCGTTCGACGAGCCGGTGCCACCGTCGGAGTGACCTACTCGATATGTCCTTGACCGGCTTAGCATGTCTGTGATCAACCCCGATCGCCGCGAATTCCATCGGCTGGCCGCCGATTGGACGGTGGTTCCGGTGTGGCGGGAGCTGGTGGCCGACCTCACCACCCCGGTGGCGGCTTTCGTCCGCACTGTTGGCGACGAACCCGGCTTTCTGCTGGAGTCGGTGGAGCACGGAGAGCGCTGGAGCCGCTTCTCATTCATCGGCCGTCGTCCACTGGGCACCCTGGTGGCCCGGGGCAACGATGTCTCGGCCACGGGGGAGTTCCCCGATGGAACCCCGCTAAACCAGGGGATTCTGGCGGCAATCGAGCACATCTTGTCGCAATGGCGGTCCCCGATCATGGACGATCTGCCTCCGCTGCACGGCGGGCTGGTGGGCTATCTGGGCTACGACGTGGTTAGGGAGGTAGAGCATCTCCCCGATGTCCCCGACGACGACCAGGGCCTGCCCGACGCGGTGATGTCGGTGATCGGGGAGCTTGCCGTTTTCGACCACTGGCGCCAGCGGGTCACGCTGATCGAAAACGTGATCATCCCCCCGGGCGCGTCAGCGGCTGAGATCGATGCCGCCTATGACGGCGCCATCGACGCCTTAGAGCAGTTGGCTGCCGATGGGGCCCGGCCGGTGGCCGAGCCGCTGCTGGAGCCTCCCTCAGAAGACGAGGAATTGCCTGAGGTGGTGTCCAGCATGGGTTCGCAGACCTTTTGCGACGCGGTGGAGGTGGCCAAAGAGCACATCCTGGCCGGGGACATATTCCAGGTTGTGCTGGCCCAAAGATACGACTTCGACCTGGGGGCCCAGCCCTTTGACGTGTACCGCTCGCTGCGCCAGGTGAACCCCAGTCCCTACATGTACTTCGTGCGTCTGCCCGAGGTGTCGCTGGTGGGTTGTTCGCCGGAGCCGATGGTGCAGTTGCTCAACGGAAGGGTCATATCCCGGCCCATCGCCGGTACCCGCCGCCGAGGGCGCACCGAGGCCGAGGAGCGCCGCATGGCCGCCGAGCTGTCCGAGCACCCCAAAGAGATCGCCGAGCACATCATGCTGCTGGACTTGGCCCGCAACGATGTGGGCCGGGTGGTGACATTCGGCACCGAGACGGTGGACGAGATGATGACATTGGAGCGGTACAGCCACGTCATGCACCTGACCTCTCAGGTGTCGGGCGAGTTGGCGCCGGGGCGGTCCCCGGTGGACGTGCTGAGGGCCACCCTGCCGGCGGGCACCGTGTCGGGGGCGCCCAAGGTGCGGGCCATGGAGATCATCGACGATCTGGAGCCGGTGAAGCGTGGCCCCTACGCCGGCGTGGTCGGCTATCTGGATTTCTCGGGCAACATCGACACCGCCATCGCCATCCGAACCATGGTCATCCAAGGGGGACGGGCGTCGGTGCAGGCCGGGGCTGGCATCGTGGCCGATAGCATCCCCGAACAGGAGGATCTGGAGTGCCGCAACAAGGCCCGGGCCCTGCTGCTGGCCGTGCCTGCGGCCCGGCGGATGAACCGGGGGCGGCCAAAATGATTGGAACAGCGTGAGCGGCCCGGTGGACCTGTCGACCTCGGTTGGGGCCTGTTCCGTCGAGCGGAGCGTGCTGGCGGTATCCGGTCCCGACGCCGAGGACTTCTTGCAAGGCCAGCTCAGCCAGGATATTGCCGCGCTGGAACCCGGCCAGTCGGCCTGGTCGCTCATATTGCAGCCCCAGGGGCGCATCGACGCCTTCGTGCGGGTTACCCGGCAGGCCGCCGACCGGTTCGTTCTCGACACCGACGGCCCCCTGGAGCAGGTTGACGCCCGGCTCCGGCGGTTCATGTTGCGCACCGACGTGACCCTGGAGCCGCTCGACTGGCAGTGCGTCGCGGTGCGCGGAGCAGGGGCAGAAGAGGCAGCCGTTTCCGGTGAGATCGTCGCGGCGGTGCCCACCGGCGGCGTTGATCTGCTCGGGCCCGATCCCGCCGTACCAGAAGACATTCCCGCCATCGATCCCGAAACGCTGGAAGCCCACCGGATCAGATGTGGGTTCCCCCGAACGGGGGTCGACATCGACGACCGCACCATTCCCGCTGAAGCCGAGATCGTTGACTTCACGGTGAGCTTCACCAAGGGGTGCTTCACCGGCCAGGAACTGGTGGCCCGCATGGACTCCCGGGGCAGCAGCGCCCCCCGCTATCTGCGGCTGTTGACCCTAAAGGAGCGGGTCGAGTTGGACGCCGGCGAGCCCATCGTCGACGCCGACGGAGCCGAGGTCGGCATTGTTACCAGCGCCGCTTGGGACGCCATTGCCGGCGCCACGGTGGCCTTGGGCTACATCAAGCGATCCGTGGACATGCCTGCCGAGGTGGTAGTGGCCGGCTGCCCGGCTCAGGCGGCGGTCGTTCCCCGATAACGATCACAATAGGCAGGCTTCCAGCCGGTAGTTTTGGCAGCAGTGTTCATCAAGATCTGCGGCATCACCAACGCCGATGACGCATTGCTGGCCACCGCGCTGGGTGCCGACGGGTTGGGGTTCATCATGGCCCCTTCATCCCGCCAGATCGCTCCGCCCCGAGTAGAGGAGATCGTCCGGCGGCTTCCTTCTGGCGTGCTCACCGTGGGCGTATTCAAAGACGAGGCTCCCAGCAGGGTGATCGAGATTGTCAACCGCTGCGGCCTCAAAGCTGCTCAGCTGTCCGGTCGAGAGAACATGGAAGACACCCGTTTGATTCGAGAGAGCGTGCCGGCGGTGATCAAGGCCTTCCCCGGCGGCAGCCCCGCTCTGTCGGTGGCCGACCGGTATGGCGCCGACATAGTGATGGTGGACTCCGACACCCCCGGATCGGGCCGAGTGTTCGACTGGTCTCTGGCTGAGGGTGCTCCTGGCGGTATCCGACTGCTCATGGCTGGCGGCTTGACTCCAGAGAACGTGGCCACCGCCATCGCCAAGGTTCGCCCGTGGGGAGTGGATGTGGCCACCGGGGTGGAGATGTCACCGGGCCGCAAGGACCCGGCCCTGCTCCGGGCCTTTATCAACGCTGCTCGGGAAGCAGATCCCGAACGCGGCGAAGCAACCGATGGTGAGTCGGACGAGGACGCTCCCTACAACTGGCAGGAGGAGGGACTCCGGTGACCATGGCCGAGTTTTCCGCCCAAGGAGCGCCACGGTGACCATGGCCGAGCCCGTCGGCGGGCTGTTTGGCGACTTCGGGGGAAGGTTCGTTCCCGAGCCCCTTGTGCCAGCCTGCGAGGAGCTGGAGGCCGCCTTCCGCTCCGCCTGGGCCGACGACGGCTTCCGCGCCGAGCTGAACGAGCTACTGGCCGACTACGCCGGGCGGCCGTCGCCGCTCACCGAGTGCCATCGCCTGTCAGAGGAGATGGGGCTTCGCCTGCTGCTCAAGCGCGAGGACCTCAACCACACCGGTTCCCACAAGATCAACAACGTATTGGGCCAGGCTCTGTTGGCCGTGCGCATGGGCAAGACCCGCCTGGTGGCCGAGACCGGCGCCGGGCAGCACGGCGTAGCCACCGCCACCGCGGCGGCGCTGCTGGGCCTGGAGTGCGTGGTGTACATGGGCGAAGTCGACATGGAGCGCCAAGCCCTCAACGTCTTTCGGATGCAGCTGCTGGGCGCCGAGGTCCGCTCGGCGGTGTCGGGCAGTCGCACGCTGAAAGACGCCATCAACGAGGCCATGCGCGACTGGGTGGCCACGGTGGAGAACTCCCACTACTGCCTGGGCTCGGTGATGGGCCCCCACCCGTATCCGTGGATGGTGCGGGAGCTGCACCGGGTGATCGGCGTCGAGGCCCGCGAGCAGTGCCACCAGCTTCTGGGGTCCGACCCCGATGTGGTCACCGCCTGCGTGGGCGGGGGTAGCAACGCCATCGGCATCTTCAGCGGCTTCGTCGACGGAGACGCGGCGCTGGTGGGCGTGGAACCGGCCGGAGGGGCGGCCATCGGCCGGGGCGTGCCCGGCGTAGTCCACGGCTCCAAGTCGTTCCTGATGCAAGACGAGCACGGCCAGGTGCTGGAGGCCGAGTCGATCTCCGCGGGGCTGGACTATCCCGGCATCGGCCCGGAGCACTCCCATCTAGCCGCCATCGGCCGAGCCCGCTACGAGTCGGTCACCGACGACGAGGTGGTAGCCGCCTTCGAGCTTCTGTCGCGCACTGAGGGGATCATCCCCGCGCTGGAGCCGGCCCATGCCCTGGCTTGGATCTCTCGGGCCCGCGGAGAGCTGGCCGGCCAGTCGGTGCTGTTGAACCTGAGCGGGCGGGGCGACAAGGACGTCGACCAGATGAAGGACCGACTGGCGGTAGAGACCAGCACCAACGGCGACGACGGGCGGACTGGGTGAGCACTGAGCCCGGCGCAATGGAAGCCGCCTTGCGGGCCCGGCGCTCTCAAGGCGGCAAGGCACTGGTGCCGTATCTGACTGGGGGGCTGGGTGATTGGCAGACGGCGCTGGCCGCAGCCGCCGACGCCGGGGCCGATGCCATCGAAGTGGGCATTCCGTTCTCCGACCCGGTGATAGACGGCCCGGTCATCCAGGAGGCCAACGACCGTGCGCTGGCCGACGGGGTCACGCCCTTGGCGGTGCTGGATGCCCTTGGACGCCTCGACATCGGCGTCCCGCTGGCGGTGATGACGTACTACAACATCGCCTTCCGGTTCGGCCTCGAGCGGTTCGCCTCCGTGCTGGCCGAGCGGGGAGTGGCTGCGGCCATCCTTCCCGATTTGCCCTTGGAGGAGGCGGGGCCATGGGCCGAGGCGGCCGATGCCGCCGGGGTGGAGACCGTACTGTTGGCCGCCCCCACCGCCTCCGACGAGCGGCTGGCCCGGATATGCGCTCGAACTCGGGGGTTCGTCTACGGCGTGGGGCTCTTGGGGGTGACCGGAGTGCGCGAGGAGTTGGCGTCGTCCGCAGTGGTCATGGCCGGAAGGCTCAAGCAGATGACCGATGTGCCCGTGCTGGTTGGGGTGGGAGTGGGCACCCCGGAGCAGGCCGAGGAGGTCTGCCAGGTGGCCGACGGCGCGGTTGTGGGCTCTGCAGTGGTGCGCCGAATGCTCGATGGGGGACCCGCCGCCGTGGGCGAGCTGATCGGGCAGTTCCGCCGAGCCTTGGATTGAGGCACATCTTTCCCCAGTTGAACTTTGCATTTCTTGTGGGGGCTGCTTGACTCTTGGGACTTTGTGTTAGGAGCCGACTGAATTACAATCTCGTAATTCCAATTTCAGGAGGATTTCATGAACAAGTCAGAGTTGGTCAGCGCCATCAGCGAGCGTACCGGCGAGAGCAAGAGTTCCGTGGAGGCGGTTCTCAACAGCCTCGAGAAGACGGTCACCGAGCAGGTGATCCTGGGCAACAAGGTGTCGATCACCGGCTTCGTGTCATTTGAGCAGACCTCGCGGGGCGCCCGCACGGGCCGCAACCCCCGCACCGGCGAGACCATTCAGATTGCCGCCACCAAGGGCTGCAAGGTAAGCGCTGGCGCCCGCCTGAAGGGGGCCGTCAAGGGCACCTGATCCACTAGGGTCAGACCCATGGCTGACTGGCTCTTATCTGCCGGCGATCCTGCGCCGGCATTCAACCTGGAAGATCAAAACGGCAACCAGGTGTCTCTGGGCGACTTTGCCGGACGGAAGCTGGCGATCTTCTTCTTTCCCAAGGCGCTCACCCCTGGTTGAACGAACCAGGCAATCGGCGTGCGTGACATCGCCACAGAACGCGGAATCGCCGCAGTGGGCATCAGCGGGGACAAGCCCGACCGCCAGAAGCGATTCGACGAGAAATGCGATCTCGGGTATTCGCTGCTGTCTGATCCCGACCACGAGGTGGCCGAGGCCTTCGGGGTGTGGCGGGAGAAGAAGATGTACGGCAACACGTATTTGGGCATCGTCCGCTCGGCCTTCTTGGTAAATGAAGGCGGGTTGATTGAGCACGCCTGGTACAAGATCAGCCCCAAGAACACCGCCTCCAACCTGGCTGACGCCCTGCCCGAGGATTAGCCAGGCAGGAGCGCTTCCTATGAGACCTCCCGACGAGGTTCTCCCGCACCGCCCGCCGTTCCTGTTCCTTGACGAGGTCACCTCTATGGTGGCCGGGGAGCGGGCCGAGGGCTATTGGCGGCTCACCGGCAACGAGCCGTTCTTCGCGGGCCACTTTCCCGGTCGCCCCACCCTTCCCGGGGTGCTGATGGCCGAGGCCATCGCGCAGCTCGGCGCCTACATCGTGCTTCATGACGAGCGATTCGCGGGCAAGCTGCCCCTGTTCGGCGGTCTCGACAGCGCTCGTTTCCGACGCCAGGTTGTACCTGGTGAGCGCCTGGACTTGGAAGTGGAGATGACCCGGCTGTCGGCTCGAGCCGGTCGGGGCGCGGGGCGGGCGTCGGTGGATGGCGAGCTGGCCTGCTCGTGCGAGCTGCTGTTCGTGGTGGTTGACGCCGGCTGAACGGCGCCTGAAACCGGTTGCCGGCTACTCGGCTGGTGGCGGGCCGATCACGATGGTCCCGTTGTGGCCGCCGAATCCGAAGGAGTTGGACAGCGACGGCCCCGGGGTCCACGGGGCGGGATCAGGGGCGACGATGCGGATGGGGGCCATGTCAGGATCGGGGGTCGCATACCCGTAGGTGGGCGGGATCACCCCGTGTTCCATGGCCAACAGAACCGCCACCGCCTCGATGGCTCCCGCCGCGCCCAGCGCGTGCCCGGTCACCCCTTTGGTGGAGGTGACCAGCGGCCCCGGCGTGCCGAACACCTTCTGGATGGCCTCGGCTTCGGCGGCGTCGTTCAGCGGGGTGGAAGTGCCGTGGGCATTGATATGGACAATGTCGGCGGGATCCAGTCCGGCGTCGGCCAGGGCCAGCTCCATGCACCGAACCGCCCCTCCTCCTCCCGGAGCCGGGGCGGTGATGTGATAAGCGTCGGCGTTGCTGGCGCCACCCAAGATCTCGCCCAGCACCGTCGCCCTCCGATTTCGGGCTGAATCCAGATCTTCAAGCACCAACACGCCTGCACCCTCGGCCTGGATGAACCCGTCTCGCTCCAAGTCGAACGGGCGGCTGATGTGGCAGCTGGAGACCGCGGTCATGTTCTTGAAGGTGGCCTCTCCGGTGATGGAGTTGGAAGCCTCGCTTCCGCCGGTAATGACAACGTCGCAGCGGCCTGAGCGGATCAGCATGGCCGCGTTGGCGATCGACTGGGTGCCCGCCGCGCAGGCGGTGACCGTGTTCTCACATGGCCCGGAGAAGCCGTAGCGCATGGAGATGGCCGCTGAGGCTGCATTGGCCATCAGCATGGGTACCAAAAAGGGCGACACCCGGCGCTCGCCGCGCTCGATGCGCACCTGGATTTGGTCTTCCAGGGTTCGCAGGCCGCCCACGCCAGTGCCCACCCACACGCCGATCCGGTCGGGGTCGGCGCTGAGCTCGCCCGACTGCTTCAGAGCCTCGGCGGCGGCGGCCAAGGCCATCTGGGCGAAGCGGTCGGTGCGGCGGGCCTCCTTGGGGGACTCGAAGTGGGGGAGGGGGTCGAAGTGGTCCATAACCCGCCGTCCCTCGGCGGGGGCTTCCAGCAGCCCCTGCCAGAAGTCGTCTCGACCCAGTCCGGGCCAGCCCAAGACCCCGATTCCGGTGACCGCCACGCGGCGCGCCGCGGTCATGGTCTAGCGCTCCGGGGGTAGACCTCGGTTTTCGTCTCGTCGGGCGGCTGCGAGGTCATCCCAGCTTGACGGTCACCAAGTCGAAGGCCTGGCCCACGGTCTCGATGTCCTCCAGCTCTTCCTCGTCGATGGTGATGTCGAATTCCTCTTCGAGCGCCATCACCAACTCGACCAAGTCGAGGCTGTCCGAGTCCAAGTCGTCGGCAAAGGTGGCCTCGGGTGTGACCTGACCGGCCTCCACCGACAGCACCTCCACAGTGCAGTTCTGGAAGCGAGTGAAGTTATCGTCGCTCACGCTGGTTATCTCCTATTCGTGGACGGATTGTCCTTGGGTGGTTTTGCGAATGCGTTTACGGCCACTCATCCTCCCATGCCCAGACCCCCGTCAACCGGAATAACCGCTCCGGTGACGTAGCCGGCGGCGTCGGAGGCCAAGAATGAAATGGTTGCAGCAACTTCTGTGGGTTCGCCCAATCGTCCGAGGGGAACCATGTCGATGATGGCCGAGCGGCGGTCCTCGTCCAACTCGTTCAGCATGTCGGTGCCCACCGGACCGGGCGCCACCACATTGACGGTGATGTTGCGGCTGGCCAATTCCTTGGCCAAAGACCGGCCCAGACCGACCAGTCCGGCCTTGGAGGCCGCGTAGTTGGCCTGGCCGGCCTGTCCCATGATCCCCACCACCGAGGACACGAACACGATGCGGCCCCAGCGGTTGCGCATCATCGACCGGGCCGCTCGCTTGGCCACCCGGTAGCCGGCGGTCAGGTTGGCGTCGATCACGTCGGTGAAATCGGCTTCGCTCATGCGCATCACCAGCTTGTCCCGGGTGATGCCGGCGTTCGACACCAGCACTTCGACGGGCCCCAGCTGCTCTTCGATCTCGGCGAAGGCGGCGTCGATCTGCTCTTCGGCGGTCACATCGCAGTGCACGCTCAGAAGGTCGACCTGTCCGTTGGACGGAGGGGGCTCGCTGCGGAAGGTGACCGCCACGCGGTGGCCGTCTTTGGCGAGCTCAGTGGCTGTGGCTAGCCCAATTCCCCGGTTCCCTCCGGTAACCAGGACAACCCTGGATGTGCTCACTGGCCCCAGCGTAGCAGCGCGGCAGCCACGCTCATTCCCGCTCCGAAGCCCACGAGCAGCACAACGTCGCCGTCGGTTATGGCGCCTTTGGACACCGCGTCGTCCATGGCCAGCGGGATAGAGGCCGACGAGGTGTTGCCGGTTGACTGGAGCACGGTGGCCGCCTTCTCCAGGGGGATGTCGAGGCGTTTCATGGCGCTTTCGATGATGCGGGCGTTGGCCTGGTGGGGGACCACTGCGGCCACATCCGAGGTTTCCAGGCCGGCGTCGGCCAGCACTCTCTGGCTGGCCGAGACCATTACCCGCACAGCCTGGCGGAACACCTCTTTGCCGTCCATCTTGATGTAGTCGCCGAAGTCGCAGATCAACAGATCGGCGAAGCGGCCCTCAGAGCCCATGAAGGTGCTGAGCACCCCCCGGTCTTCGCGGATGGCCGGCTCCAGCACCACTGCGCCGGCGCCGTCGCCGAACAAAATCGCGGTGGAGCGGTCGTCCCAGTCGGTGAATCGGCTGAGGGTGTCCACCCCCACCACCAAAACCCGCTCCATTCCCGCCGCGATCTGGGCCTGGCCCAGCGAGATGCCGTAGGTGAAGCCCGAACAGGCGGCGTTCAGGTCGAATGCCCCGCAGGACGCCCCCAGCTCGTTTTGGATGCGGTTGGATACCGCGGGGAACACCTGGTCGGGGGTGCAGGTGGAGCAGATGATCAGGTCGAGGTCGGTGGCGTCGATCTCGGCCTGCTTCAGCGCGATCTTGGCCGCTTGCCCGCCCAGTTCCAGGCAGCTTCCCCCCACCCGGCGCTCGTGGATGCCGGTGCGCTCCACGATCCACTCGTCGCTGGTGTCGAGGACGGCGGCCAGATCGTGGTTGGTGACCACCTTGTGGCCGGTGGCGGTGCCCAGGCCGGTGATGGCCGCTCTCGTCATCTGCCTGCGCCCCTCAGCTCGTCCGCAACCAGGCGATGGGCTGGCTGGCGGTGACTCGCTCGCCGTCCACGGCCAAGAAACCCATAATCATCCCGGCCCAAGGGGTGCGGACCTCAGTCTCGCCCACATGGCCCAGAAGCTGTCCCGCGGGAACGCCGGTGCCCAGCAGGTCGTCTTCGGTGGGTTGGAAGACGCCAGCCGCCGGGCTCACCACCAGTCGCTCGGTGGTGAACAAGGCTTCGCCCTCCAGCGGGCCGCCCGCGGCCACCGGCGGCCCAGCCAATTCCTCGAGCACCGCATCGATGTCGGCGGGGGCGTTCACCTTGAGCGCCTTGCAGTCTTTGGCGGTTCGTTTCACCGTTCCGGTGAGCACCGCGCCAGGTCCCAACTCCACGAATGTGTTGAATCCGTCGTCGCACATGTTGTGGACCGACTGTCGCCAGCGCACCGGGCTGGTCAGCTGGGTGCTCAGCAGGTCGGCCCAGGCTTGGGCGCCGGTTTGGGCGGCGGCGTCGACGTTGGCATACACCGGGTGGTCAGGAACCCGGAACTCGGTCTTGCCGATTGCTTTCTGGAGGCGGTCTTTGGCCGACGCCATGAACGGGGTGTGGAAGGCACCGCCGACCGGCAGGGCCATGACCCGCTTGGCGCCCAACTCCTTGGCGATAGCCCCGGCCGCTTCCACCATGGCGGGTGCCCCGGCGATCACCACCTGGCCGGGGGCGTTGTAGTTGGCCACCCATACATCGCCGTCGGCCTGCTCGCAGGCCTGCTCCACCAAGTCGTCGTCAAGGCCCATGACCGCGGCCATGGTGCCGTCTTGTTCTTCAGCGGCCACCTGCATGGCCTCGCCCCGCTCGCTCACCAGCCGTACGCCGTCGTAGAAGTCCACCACCCCGGCGGCGACCAGCGCGGAGTATTCGCCCAGGCTGTGACCGGCGTGGCCGGCAGTCTCGATACCCACCCGGGACACGGCGTCCAGGGAGATCATCGACACCACGAATGTGGCGAGCTGGGAGTTGCGGGTGTGGCGCAGTTCGTCATCATCGGCTTCCAGCAGGAGCTGGGCCACGTCGCGCCCTGCTGCCTCGGAGGCCTCGGCCACCAGCTCCCATGAGGGGTGGTCGACCCAGGCCGAACCCATGCCGGCCTTTTGGGATCCCTGGCCGGGATAGGTGAAGCAGATCATCAGGTGTCAGACCTCTCAAACGACAGTGGGGTTTCAATACTCTACGGGAGAGTGGCCCCGGCAGGGTATCCGGCAAGGCTGCTGAGACCACGGCAATCTAGACTGCATTTTCCTCAGCCAGCACGCTGAGCAGCCCAGTGCCCGCTGCACTGGCCACCCGCCCGGGTGGTGGAATTGGTAGACGCGCCGGACTCAAAATCCGGTTCCCGCAAGGGAGTGAGGGTTCGAGTCCCTCCCCGGGCACCATATTGACACTACTTTAGGGCATTTGACCTGCATAAATGGGGAATTGATGGATGTTCGTTACTACTTTCTGTATTGCATCAGTTCGGTAGTTCTAATCGCCAATGCAGGTCGATTTCATTCCTGAATCGGGCGGATCATCCCCTTGGGTGACCAACAACAAGAAATTGCGTTCCTCCCGCGACATTCGAACTTTGTAGGTTCCTAGCAGACTGTTATCGCGCTTAGGACCCCAGAGGATTGCTATGCCAACTTCGTACCGGGACGTCACGCTCCGCTAGTTATGCCTCCGCCCTATCTCGTTTGGGGCCACTCTGTGGTACCCGCGAATCTGTCGATAACGACGCTGGCGCTTCTTGACGATCAGTACGCGTTCACACAGACCGGGCTCTTAAGCCCCCAGAACTTCATCAAAGAAGCTGATAAGAGGGGAGTCAGACTCAGCTACGAGCAGCTCGAGCTCCTCCACCGCCGGCGAGTGCTTCAGCCGTTCTACAGGGTCCACTCTCGGCCAGTGTCCGATCCAAGACAGACGTGTGGCCCTTCAGGCTTTCCGGCATCAGACGTGCAAGAAGTCCGTGTTGCGCTTGCAGAAGGGCGCCTTAGCGATCCTGCGAGTCGTCGCTTCGCGTCGTGGCCTAGCGAGCTGATGCGCCCCTCGCTTTGGTACTCGTACAGCCAGTTGCTGGTCCTGCGGTTGATTCCCTACCTGCAGGCGCAGATGCAGGCCCGCGCGACAGCAGGCCGCCCGCCGCTGCATTTGGCGCCTCTTGATGGGCAAGCCAGAGAGGTGTTTGCTCGGGAGCGGTCGCTTGCGTTCTTGGTTGAAGCCCTGGCAGCGAAATACCGGCCTCGGGTAGTCAGGTCGGTCCGACTGGGCTCAGGAATTGACCAACAGGACTTGCTTCGTTATATCGACGGCGACGAGGACCCCCCGGGGTTGCGGCAGATTGAGTTGCCGGGAAATGCGTTCGTCCCCCAGGCGGACCACCTCTTGTTTGCCGCTGAGGGCTTCGACCCGCTTGGCGCCTGGTGTGAAGTCGTCAGAATGGCCGACCCGCGCCGCTGGGAGGACCTCCGCTATGACGCCCTGATCGCGCACGACTACAGGATCGCAGCGGAGTTCCTTCTCCGATATGCGGAGGATCAAGCGCGGCTGGGTATTGCCGAACCGCCAGATGAGATCCCAGAAGGACTCGTCCACCCGCGACAGCAGCGCCTCAGGGTTGACGACCGAGAGCGTGCAGAGACAGTGATGCATTTCGGGATCAGTGATCGTCCGGCATTAGTTCTCGCGGTCGAGGGTCACGCCGAATACGAGATCGCGCCTCGAGTCCTAGACATGCTGGGCCATGACCCATTGGCGTCGCGAATCACGATCGTGAATCTGGAAAGCATCAAGGGAGACGTGAAACTGCTGGCCCGAGCTGTCGCCGTACCACGGCTGGACATCGACGGCGATCGCTACTCCCGCCTCTTCTCGCCACTGACATCGCTGATGGTCGTCGTAGACCCCGAGTCGCCGTATGAGAGCCCCGACAACGTGGAAGCCAAGAAGAACGAGATGGTCGACAGCGTCTTGGGTTCTCTGGCGCCTCCGCACCGAAACGAAGCAATGCGAGACGAGATCGCACAGATTCTGCATGTCCAAAGCTGGCCAGCAGAGTTTGAGTTTGCACACTGGACCGACACCGAACTCGCGGAAGCCCTTCAATATGTCTCCCCAGACGCAGCCGACATTCCTAGCGAAGAACTAGCCAAGAGCATCAGCAAGCACCGGACCGCAGGGGACACAATGAAGTCGGTCTGGAACAACTGGCGACGACCCCCGAGCAAAGCGAAGCTCGCGCTCGCCCTCTGGCCCGCACTGGAACGACGTATCCGGACCACCTCTGCACCCGAGGAGATACCAATAGTCCACGTATTCCAGGAAGCAATCTCCATTCTGCACAGCACGCAAGGAGTGAATGCGATGGCCCCTTCCGACACCCTGCCAAAATGACCGCATATCTGCCCAGCGCTCGTGGGGTCCGATGGGACCGAGGTGTTGCGCAGGTGCGCTGGGAGAAATCGAATGCATTGCAAAGTTCCTGGCCACAGACATGACTTTTCCATTCTTGTTGGTGTTTCCCACATGCGAGACAGGGTTCCCAGTTTCCCCAATAGGCGGAAGGGGCGCTCGCTCCGAGAGCAGGAGTGGGCTAAGGCCACGGTCACCTCCGCTCAAGCAACAGAGCTCAAGTCGGCCGAGAGCATCTTGCCCCTGGTTGCCGACCCGGGCATATTGCGCGCTACCGGCGAAGAGCTCCTTCTCTAGCCCTCGATATTGTGACAAGTTCAGTAGTGAGCGGAGGTTCTTACTCAGTCTAGAACCCTGCAAATCACCTGGTTATCCTGCATTTTCCACGCACAGAGCAGCTCAAATTGTCACATCGCCTCGGTACGCTGGGCTGCATGAATGCGAATCGGACCCGAGAAGCGGTGCCAGAGAAGGCTGGCAAATTCGACTGTTCTTGCCCACGTGAGGGGCCGCTCGCCTTAGATGAAGGCTTCCACAGTATTGACTGCCCCGTGTGGCGAGCAGACTGGACGCGGGGAAAGCGGCTCCGGTACTGGCTCGGGGGAAAGATGCAATTCGGCGGGGTCACCCCCTACGGAGGTGATGACTCCCAGCGTGCGTTGACCTCGGCCGAGCACTTCGCCGAGGCGACCCGATCCCCTGGGCTCCTGGAGCGGGAAGAGTCGAAGCCTTGGTATGTGCACCTTCAAGGACGGGTCAGGGACGAGGCCTATAGCCACGCGTTCGGCCGGGCGCCTACCTGGAAGCACCTCGGCGAACGGCTCGTCACCCTAGTAGTCGAATTCGCGGTCAGGGCCCGCAGGTGGCTGATCTGGGCTGCCCCCTTCATTGCTGTGGCCTACATCATCTTCGACATTATGCGGGGCAGTTAGCACCCATGGCCCCTAGCAATTGCATCTGGAGCCTTGGCTCACCCTTCCCCCTGGCCAGCCCGCCGCCGGATACAGCCGCCAAGAATTCGATGCGCATTCCGACCGACATCTTCCGCCACGCCTTTGAACGCCATTTGGATGACTACAAAAAGACTGAAGTCCCCCATGGAGCACCTAGGAGACCAGTGTTCATTGGACAGGCGCCCGTTTGGATGGTGGCTTTGACCACACAGGTTGCCTTTGCGGGAGTGCTAGGCGGTTACAGTGAATTCCTGATGACCTCTAGGCGGACGAAGCCAATTGAAGTGGGCATTACGATGCCAAAATGTAGAGCGGAAGCAATCTTGGGGGAGTCGAGCTGCATCGGCATGGTGTCAGCTCCAATATTCACGTGGGGTTCGCCATCGTTGGTAGCAATCCCGTTGTCGTCAATAAACGACCCTGCCAGAGCAGAGTTGTCGGCCGCCGAGATGCCTGTGTCCGGGATTCAGTGCTTCCGCGGCTTCGTGAGAGGTCTCGACAGGGTGGGGAGTTGCCTACCTGCCGTCCCGCTATCGTGGGTAGAGAGCATGGGGAGAGCGTAGGTATGAGGAGGAGCTACGCAACTGAGCTTAAGGAGTTGCCTTCAACATATGAGGCAGCAAGAGAACATTCCGTTGCTCAAGCAGTAGCAGAGACAGTACGCGCCAATTTGCCCTTGCTTCACGTCGGCTCAGGTGGAGCCCTAGCTGTAGCGCAGCTGGCTGCAGATCTTCATATTCGCTCAACGGGACATCTAGCAACGCCGATGACACCATTGAGAGCCTCTACAGCACATCTTTCCCGGCAAACGGGTCTTGTGCTCTTCACGGCAAGAGGCCGAAATCCTGACGCCGCATTGGCTATCAAGACCGCTAGAGGCCGTGGAGCAGCACACCTGGGGGTAGTTACCTCGAAAACACGTGACCAACTTCCGGCTCCGCTTGCCGCAGGTGATGTGCAGGTGGCAACGGTTCCTGCTCCCTCCGACGGATTTCTAGCTACAAACAGTCTGCTTGCAATGGCGACCGCAATTTGTACGGCTCACGGGTCGACTCTCCCTGGAAAGCTACCAGCATTTTCGGCTCCTGAACCTCGGCCACCACGCAACCACTGCGTTGTAGTTACAGGTCCAAACACCGCTGCAGTTGGAGTGGACCTTGAAGCGCGTCTAGTTGAAACTGGACTGGCAAGCGTGCAGACCGTGGACTATAGAAACCTCGCTCACGGCCGCCATGTGGGCATTCTTCGAAATGCAAAGACCTCCACCATCATTGCAATAGTTGACCCAGAATCAAAGGAGATCGCCGAACGGACCCTTGACATACTGCCTACCGAACTCGATATCTTGACCCTGGAAACCGATTTGGAATGGCCGGCAAGCGTGCTTGACTTATTTGTCAATTCGATGAAGGTGGTTGCGGCGGCTGGAAAGGCCGTCAAAGTCGACCCTGGGCGTCCCGGGGTACCTGAATTCGGTCGGAGGCTTTATAATCTGCCTGTTTTGAGTTTGCTGGAGTCTCCAATTCCTGATCCGGTAGAGAAGAAGCTACTCGGACGACACATGGGCAATTCCGCGCGAGCTTCGTACGAAAAAGCTCTCGCGTCTTGGATGGAAGACATACGACATAAAGAAATTGGTGCAGTAGTGCTGGACTATGATGGAACGGTCTGCAGCACCAAACACCGATTCGAGCCGCCAACTGAAGACATTCAGGACCAGATCACCCGGTTGCTTGATGCGGGGATTCTGATCGGTTTTGCCACTGGCCGGGGAAAGTCGCTACATGACACCACACGGCAGTGGCTACCTAGGGAATATTGGTCTCGTGTACATGTAGGTCTCTATAACGGTACCGTTTCATTGCGCCTTTCGGATGATCCACCCGAATCACAAGGCTGCGGAAAGCACCTTCGCGGTGCAGCTGAACGACTTGCGTCTCTCGGGCAGTGCGGCTTTGAAGTCGAAGAGCGGCTAACTCAGTTGTCTGTTAGCTGTGTCCAAAGGAGCATGACTGGGATTGAACTCCTTCCGTTCGTCCGGTCCACCATTTCGCGCCCTCCAGTATTGCACCTTAAGGCTGTTGCATCAGGACACTCAGTGGATGTCATCGCTTCAGACAAAGGAAAGCTAACGGTAGTCCAGTCGTTATCGGAAGAAATCAATGGTGTCGTGCTAGCTATTGGAGATCAAGGTCAAGTCGATGGTAACGATTACGAGCTCCTGGCTTCTTCAACGACAACGCTTTCTGTCGATTCTTGTTCCCAAGATCCAACAAGGTGCTGGAATCTTGCCCGCAACGGTGACAGCGGTCCGAGATTATTGCTTCGATACCTGCGTGCACTCAAAATAAAGGGACCAAGCGCCCACTTCATCTGGAAAAGCTAATGAGAGATGAATTGTCCGGGCAGCTTCTAGACCAACTACTGACATGGAGTGACGAGGAGCAAGCAGAGTGGATGGCGGACCTACGTCGGCTCGCCACCCATAAGTACGACAATTACGAAGGATTTGCGGCCGGAGAGCGGTTCTTTGAAAGCTTGGTGCGATGGCTTCGGCAATTCAACCCCACTGACCGCCGAAGGCTCGTGACATTCATACGTAAGGAATTGATCTTTGTTTCAAGGCAGGAAATGCATCACGCGATCGCCTGTGTCTACCCCGACTTCATCAAACGCGATCTCATACTGCGTGTAGCAAAAGAATTAAGTGTATCTCCATATCGAGTGAGAGAGATAGTCGCTTCCAATGAATTCCGCACACTGCGACGCAAGACCCTCTACATTGGTCTGAGTGATGGCGCAAGAATGGATAGATTGCGCCGCTTAAATCCGGAGCTTTCTCACGAACAATTCTGGCTGTCGCCAGAATTGGGCCGACATGCTGTTCGAACGATGCGGGACAAGTTGGAAGAAGCTATTGAAGAAAAAGCTCTGATTGCTGGATCTCAGTTCCGCCATGTAGTATTCGTCGATGACTTCTACGGCAGCGGGACATCCCTACTGCGGTTAGAGAATGGCAACGAATGGAAAGGCAAGTTAGTGCGGGCGAGAGCCCATCTCTATGGCGATCTTAGAGACGGCGAAAGTCCTCTTGTCGAGGAAGGGGCACAGGTTACCGTTGTAATCTACATCGCCAGCGAATCAGCTGAAGACCATATCACGGAGAGTCTTGCTGCTTTCGAACCAGATTGGAAGCTAAGGGTCATCCAACGACTTCCGAATACCATGTCGTGTAACGACCCCGACATGATTAGAATATGTACCGAATTTTTTGATGAAGTCCTTGTAGACAAACACAAAAAGCAATCGACACCCCTCGGATACCAGGACACAGCTCTACCGTTAGTTCTTTACCATAACACGCCAAACAATTCCATTTCCCTGCTGTGGGCTAGTAGCACAGATCGCGACAACAGTCTCCAGCGCCATGCACTCTTCACCCGATACGAACGTCACCACGTCGACCGGCCATGAGCGTCTACATCAATCCTTTTCATGCCCAAACGGCAGGGTTGCAGCCTGATGGACACCGATTCGTTGCGACCTTTGGAGCAGGAACTTTGGATATGCTTCCAGAGGCCATTTGGGATCGCCTTGTTATTTTGCGAAGTTCCCCGGGAGCGGGCAAAACTTCAATGATGCGATTGTTTAACCCTGAAAATCTCATCTGGGTACTTACACGCGTTGAGCAAAATGAACCAGTCCGTCAAAAGCTACTTGAAATTGGGGCAATTGATGCCAATAGGCCACTAAAGCTTGGTGTCCTCATTGAAATCGATAGCGCATACCGGTCACTCCTCGATGTTACGGCTGAATCTGGCGAGCGAGTGAAGCTATTTCTTCGCCTTTTGGACGTTCGGATATTGGTTGGGGTGTTGAAAAGTGCCCTCAAATTGGGCGGCTTGGATTACCCAGAAGAGGTCGGAGAAGTCAAATTTGATTCGGGAGGTAACCCTCGAATTGAAGCATTATTAAAGCGGCTTGGAGGCTCTACTGGCTCTGAAATATATCAGTATGCCCAAGTTACTGAGGAATCCATAATTCATCTGCTCGATGCATATCTGGCCACGGAAGTGGGCAACATACCTGAAGGTCACAGCGAACTCTATTCACTTAGCGTACTTGCCGAGTCTCGTATATATATTGGGAACGACCCCCTGGATGCTCAGCCAATGGTCATGTTCGATGACGGTCACGAATTACATGGAACGCAGCGGGAAGTGCTGCTGGACAATCTCCGCCGTCGCCGACCAGCCGTAGCACGTTGGTATTCTGAGAGATTTGAAGCGCTTTCAGATCAGGAATTGTTATCCAGCGTGGGTGAAGAAGACCGTGATGTCAAGCTTGTAAATCTTGATGCCATCGCTCGTGACGGCAGTAAAGATGGTAAGCGATTTACTCAAGGGCGCTTCCCTCGCGTCCTTGGCGACATTGCTCGCCGTCGAGCAGAGCATCAACTCTCCATGTACGCCCAAGAAGACCAAGATTTTCTGAGCCTCCTGGAAGATGACTGGGACCTTCCATTTTCTTCCAAAGAAGAGGATATCATCACTGCCCTCAAGGCACATGCTATAGCACTTGGTGTTGAAGACTCGCGGTATGCCTATTGGCTTAATGAAGCTCACACACGTAGGGGTTTTGACGCTGCCATCTGCTGGCGAGAATTGCAAATTCTTATATATAGAGATAAGAACCGCCAACAGGACTTGTTTAACGCACCACTTTCAATTGAAGAGTTTATGGATCGATCAAGTCCGGCTATAAGAGAAGGTGCTGCAGTCTCCATTGCTGAGGAGTTTAGAGTTCCATACTACGCTGGTGATTCGCTCGCTGTTAAATTGGGTTCCCATAATACACGTCAATTTCTTAAAATCTGCGGTGATCTGTTCGCTGAAATGTTAGTGGACATAAGCCTTGGACGCCGCCCTCGACTAGATGTGACCCGGCAGCATAGGGTTCTACGCAATGCAAGTGAACAACTATGGCGATCTATTCCGCGTACAGTGCCTCATGGCCGGGACGTGCAGGCCCTTGTCCGAGAAATAGTAGAGATAGCAAGGACGGAAAACAAAAAACCTAGTATGCCCTATCCACCAGGCGTAACTGGTACCGCGCTGCTGATGGATGAGAGGAACCTCCTTCTTGATGCAGACTACCGAAATAGTACCCCTGGCGCGGAGCGTTTCCTTGCTGCTCTTGCTTCGGCGATTGCACACAATGTTATTCAGGCGAGCCTAGACCATTCCGTAAAGAATCAGAGATATATGGTGCTCTATCTGAATCGTCTCTTGTGTCCGAGGTTCTATTTGCCTCTTGGCTATGGAGGCTTCCGTGAGCGGCGCTTGAAAGTCATGGCGGGATGGTTGAGCGGGCCTCCAGCCCCTCGCATGGAGCAAGCATTGCCAAATGGTGATCTAACATTGGACTTTTGGCAATGAGATGGCGTGACTACGTGATGGGCTCAGGCGGCTCAGGGGATGACCCAGAAGCGCTGTGGGAGGCGGCATCTGTCAACGCAGAAGGCAAACAATCGATGTACGTATTGGGAGTCGGGTTTGATCCCCGTGCGCTTGTGGGCCTGCAGCGATTTCTCGCTTTGGAGCAGGAAATGGCACCAATTGTGGGGCTTGTGGAATTGCCACCTCCTTCGCCTATGTCAGGTGCATTGGCGATTGGGTTGGCGGAACAGAATCGGACGAAATTTGAAGAAATGGTGGCTACGGTAGAAGTTAGAACTGTGGTACACCAGGACACGCACGCCCGCAACAATGCTGGGCCAAGAATAGCAAGGGAACTTACAAAACCTGAGTTCATGTTCAACGTGGGGCATTTGATCATCGATGTCTCTTCGCTCCCTTCCCGACTGTATTTTCCAATCATTGCGGCTTCATTAGACTCTCTCAAGGCCCAAGTAGGAACTTTTCCCACGGAGGTACAAGTTGTTGCTTGTGAAAACCCTCAGGTGGACGGAGCTATCACAGAATTAGGTATCAGTGAGGCAGAATTCCTGGGCGGATTCCGGGGCCGACTTGCTTTGGAAAGCCAACCGAAGGGAACTGTCATTTGGGCTCCAGTTGTAGATGAACGGTCAAGGGAAGCTCTTGTAGCAATTCACACTCGTCTATCGCCAGACGACGTTTTTCCAGTATTGCCCTTTCCGTCTAGTAACCCTCGCAGAGCTGACAATCTGATTCTTGAGCATCAAGTGGAATTGCTTGACATATTTCAAATTGACCCAGTGAATGTTATTTACGCCGACGAACGCAATCCCTTCGACCTGTACCGCACTTTATCGCGGTTGCAAATCAATCTCATCCGAACATTTACCGGAGCTGACTCTCCCACTTTAGTGTTGTCCACGCCGACTTCTAAGTTACTGTCTATCGGGGTTCTTCTAGCTGTATACGAGTATGGTCTTCCAGTAATTTCTGCCCCTCCTGATGATTATGAATTCGATGACCTAGATATTTCTGAAGTAGCTCGCAATCACTCGCTAACATGCCTGTGGCTTGCCGGCCTCCCAGATACTCTAGCATCAGTGTCCGTTCCGAATTCGACATCTGAGGCCGAAGTGTTTGCAGCACCACCTGAAGTAGAGAATTATGATGAACTCAACGAAGTCTCTAAGCCAAGCGAGCTGGCATGAACGCTGAGAACGCGCTTTCGGTGCTAGCAGCTGGTTATGTATCTCTAGATATCATAAATTATCGCGGACATTTCTGGCACATGGCGGGCGGTACGGCGGCCAATGTTGCTGCTATTTCTAGTTTTATGGGGAAGAATGCCGCAGTGGCTTCGGACTTGGGTAACGACCAGGCGGGACGGGAAATCCGTCGAGACTTAATGAGGACAAATGTGTGTGTGGATTTCATTCGTTTGAATGAAAATGCTGAGAGTCCGCGCCTTGTCCATGAAATTGACGAGATCGGTCATCGGTACAAGTACAAATGCCCAACGTGTTGCCGCCGGTTTGCACCAAGTAGGCCTCTCAGAATGGCCCGAGCGAAGGAAATCGTTGATATGGGCCTCGTACCTAAAGTGTTGTTTGTTGATCGACTGAATGCGGGTACTATCATTCTTGCCGAACATTTTGCGGACGTTGGATCGCTTGTGGTGTTCGAACCATCGCGCCCAGCCAATGGGGAGCTTACGGAGCGAATGCTTAAGGTAGCTGACGTCATCAAGTTTGCCGATGACCGGGACTCAGGTCTTTGTGACTTTGAGGCGCGTAGGGGTCAAGTGTGGATAGTCACCCGTGGTCAGGAGGGCGCAATGTACCGGATTGGCAACGGCAAGTGGTACGGTTCTCCAGCGTTTTACTATCCAACTATCGATGCTGGAGGCGCAGGTGACTGGACAACGGCTGGTCTCATTCATGCTCTGGAGACTCACGGCCGCCGAACGTTGGCAGTTGTAGGTGAAGCACTTCGTTGGGCACAAGCTCTAGCGGCAATAAGTTGCGGTGCTCCAGGCGCTAGGGGGCTGGCACGGCAACAATCTGTGGATGCAGTAATGCGAACTGTGAACTACCTTATGCAGGAACGTGAAGAAGGGGACGTCATCGGTGAGGTGGACGAAAGCCATAGTCCAGTGACGTTCCCCAAGTCGTGTAGCATGTGTCTGCAACCATTTGGTGCAAAATCTATGGAGTAATCAAGTGGCGTCTGACTCGATGTCTTCGGATGAACGCCACTGGGCCGAATCGTGGAGCCGGTGTCTGGCTTCCTCAATGATTGCCAGCCAGCATTCTTGAAGTTGTGTTGGGTTTCCGAGTCCTCCACCATGTCGTGTCCCTGGCTGCAAGCGAGGAATTGCATTTGCAGGTATTGCTTCATCCATTGATCTATCCTTTTGGTGGAGTAAGAAAGAGGGTGCCCAGCTCTGTAAGGGTTCCAATCAGTTGGGCACGAGTATTTGGCAATCTGCGGAAACGAAATAGGCCGTTCGGAAACGCTCGGCTTGATGCAAGAACCAGTGCACCAGCGATGATGTTTGGAGGGGTGCCAAATACGGATCCCAAAGTTATTGGTACTACCAACATCGACCCCCATCTTGATGACTCCAGGTCAGGTGCTTCTGCTTCTAAAGGCGAACCCGTACAGATGGCTTCGATTACGAGCTTTTTGATCGGCATTTCAATAGGCAGGCTTTCCAAGGTTGAAGAGTTGAAGAACTGTTGATCAGATCGGCCGATCAATACAAGTGAAGCAGAGTCTGGGTCATGCGCCCACAAATGCAAAGCGAGATGTTCTTCGCTGTCCCTAAGGGCCGGGATATTGTCGATCACGTGCTCTATTCCTGCAGCGCCAATAGCGAGTGATTCTCTAAGCGCCGCTTGATACTGGTCAAAGGCGGATCCGTTTCCACTGGGTAGAAGGCCGACGGTCTTAGCGTCGCTGTGCCATGCATTTAGGCGATCTATGTGAGAGTGACCTGATTGGTGCTGGTGACGGAGTTCGCCAAGAAAGAGGGCGCTCTGGCTGAAGAAATCTGCATCAAGGAGTTGGACGCCCATTCTCTTCATCCTGTTGGAAGCCGCTTGACGACTAGCTTCTAACGCGGGTGCACCTGCGTCAATTCCGAATGGCTGATCGCCTTGGCGTGCATTTAGGGAGTAGTGTTGGTAGCCGCGTCTGGTTGCCGATGCGCCGTAAAGGGAGGTGACAAGATGTGGGTCGCTTAGGCTGGTGCCAACGAATAGGCACGCTGTCTGTTCAAGTAAATCTCTGCAGTACTGGCGTATGGATATGGATGCTCCATTAGCGATGGATCGATTATCGGAACCACTAAAGTAATCGTCTTCGGCCAGGACTACTTTGTTATCACGTGGAATTTCAAATAGATGGGCATGCGATGGATGGGGAATGACCCCGTGAAGGTGAACTACACGAAAAGTTTCTGGATCTACTTCAGCAGACTCGGGGGATGATGGCACGCCTGAGACTACCTGTATGTTCTTTGGATCGACGCCAGTTGCGATGAGCGCCATCTCAATTAGGAGGTCATAATTGACCGTTACGACTTCGCACACAGGGGAATCTGCAGTTATCCATAGGCGGGCAATTTCTAGGGCAGTGTTTCCGGGTAGCACCGCAAGGCGACCTTCGAACGTTGGCTTGTAGAGGGCTTGGCGTAGATAGTGTACGTAATCGTGCTCTGGGAGCAAAGACTTGACTATGGATGCAGCACCGATTAGGCCATGGGTTTCTAGCACGATTTGGGCGTAGTTACGTGCTTCCCGATCTAGGACGTCACTATTTGCTGCACGCTGTTTGGCCTCGTCTTCCTGTGCGGTGGGATTCTCAGCGTAGGATCGGAAGGGTTCGGTAGTGTGGGCGACGCATTGGAGCATGACGCTAAGGAGGTCTGACCAACCTGGTAGGCCAGATTCGCGGGAGATTCCTGCTCCTGCGATGATCCCGAATTTGTCGCAGTTCGCTAATTCTGAGAGAGCATCAATGGTGGCCTGTCTTTCAAAGAACGCAGATAGGCCGGGGGGCTTTGCTGTTGCAACTTTGGGAGTCTTCAAGACGGCATCCTGTTTTGCGGCGACTACGAGAGTGAATGAAAGCTAGGGACGAAGGCCACTAGGTTATCTCCGGTGCGGCTTGCGTACCACAATGGGGTCAGCGCTTGGGCGGGGAATGCAGCTCTAGTCACGGGGAGGAGAATCTGCCCACACCATTGCGGTCGGAGGAGTCTGGGTGCGTACCGGGTTTAGCGCGGTTGGGGGTAGTCGTCCGATCAGTGAAGAACATGGCTTGCTCCCGGCACGAGAGATAGCCAAGCCAGAGGGACAAACGGCTGAGCTGTTGACACCAAGTTCACAAGACTTCCAACCGATGTCAATGTCCTCCAAATAATCGAGGCAATGGTTCTACTTCTCTAAGGGAACCAAGATGGCAAGGGAATTCCTAGTGGAGGGCGGTTTGTGGCAGCTTGCGCTTGTCCTTGCCCACGTTTTTTCCACTGGTGAGACTGGTTGACATTGGGTGGCTCAGGATGATTCGAAGATGAGTTCGGGTACGACAATTTCCCAGGTGTCGCAGTGGAGTTGGTGTTGATATTGCGGGTCTGAGTAGCTGCGTTTCCATGTGGCGACGGCTAGGACTGTGGCGCTGGTGCATTTCATGTCTTTGGGGGGTTGGAAGCTCTGAGCGAGAGTTCCTACGACTACGCCAGCCTGGTCAAGCATTTCCCATCGACCCGACTGCTGTCGCACAGTCAGCGGATCGTTGGGGGACAGCTCGTCGATGGCGCGGTGCACACGATGTGTTGGGGGTCTCCTGCCGGCGAAGCCCAGGTCTATTTCTTTGAAGTTGAGCTGGCGGTAGCGCCGGGTCATCTCGGGCGGCGGTGGAGGCGAGGCGACGGGCTCTCGCCAAATGACTGCGGGGTTGTCGCGCAGTGCTGGTTGCATCGGGTTCTGGTTGCTGAGGCGTCCGAGGGCGAGGGTCTGTCGGGCGCGGGTCATGGCTACGTAGTACAGGCGGCGTCGGGCGTCGGGGTCCACGTCGCTCCCGATTCGGTGCCAGGCGCCGTCGAGCACGATCACGTGGTCGAATTCCAGTCCCTTAGCGCGGTGAGCGGTCAACAGCAGCAGTCCTCTCTGGCGTCGGCGGGCGTCGCGTGCCCATTCGGCCAGCCATTCGATGAAGGTGTCCACCAGCACTTCGCCGCTTCCGGTCTCGATTTCGTGGCCTTCGACAGCACCCTCTAGGAGCTCGATCCAGGGGCCGTGTTCTTGGTTGCTCAGCCATTGGTGCAGGTCGGCGCTACGGATCAGGCCGGTATTGCGGGTGCGGAGCCAATTCACTAGCGCCTGGGTCTCACGCAGCCGCCAGATTCTCGGCAGTTCCTCGTTCGCCATTTGCACCGGGATGCCCTCGGCTTCGCAGATGCTGCGAACCGGTTCCAGGTAGGCCCATTCTCTGGCGATGACAGCGCAGGTCGACCAGTCCCACTCCGACGAGAGGCTCTTCAGCCGTTGCAGCTCGGCGATTGCTGTCTGGGCTTGGGAGACAGCACCGTTGCCCGCGGGCAGGACTTGGACTCTTCCCTGGGCTATGGGGTCGCGCTGGGCCCACGGGCCGCCTGCCGGGCGTTTGTCGCGTCTCTTGTCGATTTGGATTTCGTTGCCGGCCTTCATCCGATGTCGGGCTGGTTTGATGACCGAGTTCGTGGCCTCGATGATGTGGCGTGTGGACCGGTAGTTGTCGGTCAGGTATGCGGGCTTGGCTTGGTAGTCCTGTTCGAAGCGGCGGATGTATTCCACCGACGACCCTCTGAAGGAGTAGATGTTCTGGTCGTCGTCGCCGACTGCGAACATGGTGAGCTTGGCGTCGGTTTCCACCAGAGTCCGGCCGGCAACAGCGGAGATAAGGTCGTACTCGTCGGTGCCCACGTCCTGGTATTCGTCCACGAGGATCCAGCGGAATCCCGCCAGGAGCCGGTCCCGCGATTCCTCTGCCTCATCTCGAGGGAGACCCTCGCCGCGCAGCAATGCGGCGGCTTGGTTGAGGATTTCCTGGAAGTGCTCGCTGTCGGGTTGGTCGGCGCGTTCTGCGAAGCTGGCGCCAACAAGCCTCATAGCCAGGGCGTGACATGTGAGCACCAGCACTCCTTTGGAGTCGTCTCCAATCAGCTCGGCGAGCCTTTGGCGGATCTCGACTGCGGCATGACGGTTGTAGGCAAGGGCGAGAATGCCCCGGGGATCCTCGCGTCTGACCCGTACGAGGTAGGCGATGCGGTGCACCAGCACTCTGGTCTTTCCCGACCCGGGTCCGGCCAGCACTAGCAAGTTGGTGCTCTCGCGGTCGTCGGCCACGAGACGGCGCTGGGAGGGGTTGTTTAGGCTCTCGACGATGTCGCGCCATGACTCGGGGGTGGTTTGGCGGGAGAGCTCCTTGTCCCGGTCGGGCAGCCATCGGCGCAGGAATTCGACGTCGCCGAGGGCGAAGTAGTCGATGGCGAGGCGCAGGGCGTCGGCGGTGTCTTTGAGGCCCCGCTGCGCGTACTCGGCCATGACGTGGATCTGGCACACTGACTCGTCGTAGTGGATCTGCAAAGACTGGAAGTCGGCGTTGGTGAATCCTCGCCGCTCTGGTGACAGGCGGATGGTCATCGCCGGCCGGAACACGGTGAGGCCCTTGTTGAGCCTTATGACCTCCATCTCGTGCAGCCACATCAGCGACCGGTCGATGAGCTTGCGGAAGTCCTTGACCTCTCCTAGCAGGGTGATGTCGCTCTCGACGGCCTGCGTCAGCTTTCCCAAAGTGGTCTCGGCCAGCAGATCGGTGCCGCGCCTAGCTGTGGGAAGGCAGCCAAGCAGGTGTTCCAAAATGCGCTTCGCGCCGACACGCCGCCGCCGGGCCACGCCTGCCAGGGATTGCCACTCGCGCCTCAGTACCACCCGGACGCTTTCCGCGTCGAGCTTTATAACCGAGATGCTGCCGCCCCCGGAGCCCTCGCCGCGTCCGTCGCCGGCGATCCCGCGCAAGATGCGCGACACATGATCGGGGAGGACGCCTCGGTGCCCGGCGTCTTTGAGCCGCTGGGCGGCAATGCGCAGATTCAGCGGAGCGCTGTCGCCGACGCCCATGTCGGGGGCCAGCTCCTGCATCAGCTTGAGCAGCTCTTCCTCTGCGGCAGCCGCCTCTGTGAACCTCTGCTGCGAACTGCGCGCGACGCCTGAGTGCACGTAAGCGGTTAGCACGGTGTCATTGCTGGCGATGCCGCATCTCTCCAAGTCGTAGAGCACGCCCCGCAGCTGTTCGGAGCTGAGGCCGGTTGTGGCCATCAACATGTCGGTGGAAATCCCCTCGTCGGGATCGGCATCGAGCAGCGCCTCTGCGATGGCGAGCAGCTGGTCGCGGAGCGAATCGCCGATCGGCCTGCCCTCGAGCTTTGTCCTCGCCTCCTCGACCGAGCTGACGCGCAGCGAGGACGGGAAGATCTGGACCCGGTTCTCCTCCCGGGTGAGCAGAGCCGACTCCTCCAGCCAGGCGAGCGCCGTGCGCCCCCTGGTGTCGTCGGTGGCAGAGTCCCGCCTGAAGTCCCTATCCTCGTCCTCGGCTAGTATCTCGCCGACGCTGGCCACTACCTCGTCGTTCCGGTTTCGCCGCCTAAGCCGGCGCAGGGCCCGCAATACCCCTTGGATGTCGCGCCGGTTCAGCCGGGAGCGGGCAGACATGCCGAACTGACGCTCCACGTCGTCTTTTGTGAACAGCAGCACGCAGCGGGCTTGCTGCTGGTCTCGGCCGGCGCGGCCCGCCTCCTGCAAGTAGTTCTCCAGCGAAGACGGGATGTCAGCGTGGATCACCAGACGCACGTCGGATTTGTCGATTCCCATACCGAAGGCGTTCGTGGCGGCAATCACCCGCAGATCGCCACCGATGAACCTGGCCTGGATTTCCTTTTTCTCCTCGGGCTGCAATCCGGCGTGGTAGCGGTCAGCTGACACTCCTTGCACTCTCAAGAAGTTTGCCGCCTCTTCGGCCTGCCGCCGCGTCGCGCAGTACACGATCGCGCCGCCCTTTATTTCTGGCGGCAAGTGGTCGCACAGGATCGAATGGATGTCGTTGAACTTGTGGGAGCTGCTGGTCTCGACGACGACGAACTCAAGGTTCGTGCGGCGGCTGCCCCCGTCGAATACCACCATGTCGACACCGAGCTTGTCTTGGAAGTACTCGATGATCTCCTCTTTGACGCCGGGCTTTGCCGTCGCGGTCAGACACAGCACGGGAGGAATGTCTCCGCCTTCAGCCTGTTCCAGCATGAAGCGGCCCACATAGCGATAGTCGGGGCGGAAGTCGTGGCCCCACTTCGACAGGCAGTGGGCCTCGTCCAGCACCCAGGCCCCGATCTCTCGTTGAGCCAAGGAGCGCCGGAACGCAACGCTGCGAAGCTGCTCAGGAGAGATAAGCACCATAGAGGCATCCCCCAGCCGCAGCTTCTCCAGCGCATCGGCCCGCTCCGGCATCGACAACAAGCCGTTTATCGTCACACAAGAGATAATGCCGTGAGCCTCGAGCCCGTTGACCTGGTCCACCATCAGGGCCACCAACGGAGAGATGACCACGGTCACCGCCCCGGTCTTGTCGTATCGCGATAGGGCTGGAATCTGATAGCACAACGACTTTCCCGTGCCCGTCGGCAAGATGCCCAGAACATGGCGGCCCTCCATCGCGGACTCGACGATGGACTGCTGGTAGGGCCGCCCCTCCTTATCGGCCGGTTCCGCCCTGAACTCGTCGTACCCGAACAGGCGCTTCAATTCCCGGACGGCATTGTGGCGCTCTTGGCACCATGGGCACTCCCGGTCGTCGCACCGGCGGTCGCGCAGGCGCCGCACCAGCCTCCCTGCGTCGGGAAACTCGTGGCGCACCCAAGGCGGCATAACCGAATTTCCCCCCGATACCCACAGCCATGCCAATGCATAGGCGAGCGGCCAGCCGAGCCGGCCAGCGGACTCGACAGCCTCCCGGGCGCGTGTACGACAGGAAATGCCATCGAGGCGGGTACTGATCGCGTCGCGGGCCTCGGCGTCAGAAGGCACTGCCGAGCGGCGCAGACGCCCGAAGACAAGATCGAAGCCGGAGCCGGCCTGCCCCGCGGTGAGCCAATGCCACCCAACCAGCAGTTCCGTAGGCGCATCCAACAGACTCTCCTGCTGGCTGGCGAAGACATCCAGGGCAAGCTCCGCGTCCAACTTGGGGTCGTTCTTGCGCTCGCTGTTGAGTTGACCGTGCTGATAATGCTTGACGAGACGGTGATACGGGTTCCGAGGGAACGCGAGCGGGTTGAGCCAAAGCGTGTCCACCACCGGCAACCGCAGCAGCCGCAAACCGGATCTCGCAGCCTCGAGATGCTGCTTGTCGAAATTGATGAAATTGTGGCCAACGACGAAGTCCGCCCCATCGGCAAGATCGTCCAACTCAGCCAGTGCCTGGTTGAGGCGACGGCCCGCCGAGGAGTAGGCAATCGACTTGCCAGTGTCGCGTCTCACTCCGGCAAGTGCATGGATGCGCCCAGTCTTCGTCGACACCTCAAGATCCACAGAAATGCACCGGGTCAATCCCAGCTGCAGGTGTTGGGCCTCGATTCGGCCGCCTGCATGACCAGCTTCGCCCTCTAGCTGACGGGCTGCGGTGTCCTTCCCAGCCCTAGTCGGTTCGCCACCAGCAACGGTGCCACGGTCCGCCGCGTCACGGCCGGAAGGCTCAGCTGTTGGCACGGTGGGGATGCTAGACGCCAACAATCAGAGTCAAGGCCCTCTCCCGCCGAGGTGGGCGAGCGGAGTTGCAAGCGCTGGGCCTGGCCGCGGGCATTACAGAGAACTCCAGCCCCGGCATGCTCCCGGACAAGAGAACCCGGTCCGACAACAGTGCCCACCTGTCCCAGCTCCATTGAGGATGGGCTCGCAGCGGTCTCTTGTGGGATCACAGGTCGATGCCAAAGAAATTCCCGGCTTCCCGAGCATTTTCCCGAGTTGCACCAGGAGCGCCGATCACAGAAGCCCGCCCCTACACAAAACCGAAACCCAACCTGAGGAAAGACGACCAGGCCAAACCAGACCAACCCCAACAACAAATCGAGAGTCAGTCAGCACCAGAACAAGGCCAGCACCGACCCCAAACAAGCCAACCCAATATCAGCCATCCAAGTACACAGCCAGCAGCCGAAAGAGAGAAGGATTGACTCTACACGCTTGCACTAGAAGTGCCGCCCTCAAACGTCATTACTGTTCTCTAATCGAACACAGATGGCGTTGCGCATCGAACGGTCTAGGCTGGCTTCGTGAAGAACGCAACGCATTTGGCCGACCTGTCCGACGATGAGTTGAGAGCGCTTCTCAACGATGACAGTCTCCCGCTTTCCCAGCAGATCAAGGTTCTTGACGAGCGTCGCCTTAGGGCCGCTGTTCGGCACAAGGCCGAGGAAATGGCTGAGCTGGTGGCGACAGTCCCGGTCATGGCGGCGTTGGACGAGAGCGCCGAAATGGTGGGCAAGGCCCAAGCCTGGCTCGACCGCGCCAAATGGGTGCGGTCCAAGGCAGTGAAATCAGCCCTCGCCGCCGGCTACAGCGTGCGCATCACGGCCGAGGTCGCTCGCGTTGCGCCTTCGACCGCGCTGCGGATCGGCTCCGAGGAGTTGGCAAACGAGCCGCCGCCCCCTTAGCCAGGTTCTCGGTCTGGGAGTGGTACCAATGTCGAAGCCATTGAGCCAGCGCCCCAGGCGGCTCAGGTGGCCCCACAGCGGCTCCAGCTGGCCCGGAAGGCTCTGGTAGCCCGGTCCCCGAGTCAAGATAAGCTGTGGGGGCATGGGGCCAGACAACCGCCCAGCACACCCCCCGGAGGATGTCGCTTCTGGACCGGCGCGGGAGTGGCTGGCCAGGGAGCAGCGACGCGCTAGCGCCTGGGCCTCCCCTGAGCGCCGACAACCCCGCCGGAAAGCCAGCGTGCCGTGGTTCTGGGTCTTCGCCGCAGTCTTTATCCCGCTCCGTCTCTATGTCCTGCCGGGGCTCATCGGCTACTGGCCCTCGTGGATAGTCACAGCACTCGTGATCTACCAAGGCTCTCGGCTGTGGGAGAAGTGGTGGCAAGAACGCAAAGCGGCCCGCGACGGCCCAGCCTGAGGGCTCCCGGCTAGATCCCAGAGCCCCACTGCTGCTGTAGCACCGCCAGGGCGAAGCCCAGACAACGGATTCCCGATTTCCGGAGTAACGGTTGGTCGGGGCCGCTGCCTGACGGTCGTGAATGCAATCCAGCCGGCGCACTGCCCGTTTAGGTTCATTTGCCGGCTTGCGACCGGTCGTTTGCGGAGTTCCGACCGGTCGCGACCGGTCGCGTCAGGCATCCTGGTGTCGTGTTCAATGGCGTCTATCGCGGCCAGGCGTGTTGGGTCTTAGCCCGGGGTTTTGTTTTCCGGGGGCGTTTTGTGGCGGAGGTAGAATAGGAGCATGGGTTCGCGTTCGGTGTTGACGGTGCGGGATCTCCCCGAGGCCATGGATGATTGGCAGTTTCGCCATGGGCGATTCCGGCCAGTGGTGCAGTTCATCATGGACTGGAACGATCAGCCGCAGCGCAGGGCGGAGATGCTGTGTGGCGGGGTGGCTCCCCGTGGCGGCACTGATGGGGATCTGGCGTTGGTGGCCGCGGTCGTGCACGGATTGTGCGAGCGAGACGGTATCGGTGTCCCTGAGTGGGTTTGGGCGCAGCGCTTGGAGTCTCCGGTGACGATGTCGGGGCGTCCTGCCGACTCGGATTGGGGAAAGTGGGTGGTGTCTCAGGCGCCGCCGGTTTGCGCGGACCACGGCGTTTTCTTTGAGGCCGATCTGCTCGCAGCCCGATGAGCGGGCCAGCCTCGGAGTTCTTCGACGCCGAGAGGCTTGAGGCGCTGTTCGACGAGGTCGACCTCGAACTGGGCGACGGGGAACCCGTCAGGGTGGTCGCGTGTGGCGGCGCGGTCATGGTCTTCAAGTACGACATCAGACGAACCAACGATGTGGACGTCATCTCCGAGCCCTTCCCACTCGAGTTGCGCCAGGCGACCGAGACGGTGGCTCGGCGCCGCGGTCTTGCCGAAGGGTGGATGAACGATGCTGCGAAGATCTCCGTGCCCCGACTCGCGCCCCGCCTCGAAACCATCTACCAGGGCCGCCGTCTGGAGGTTCTAAGCCCCGGCCCGCACTTCTTGTTGGCGATGAAACTGGCAGCGGGCCGCGACCGCGACTTGCCCGACGCCGCGATGCTCATTGACGAGATCGGGTTCGCCGATGCCGAGGAGGTGCTGGACCTCATCGAAGAGGCATGGGGCCACACGCAGCTGTCCATAGCTGTCGAGTACTTCGCCAGAGAAGCGTTCGAAATGGCCCAACAAGAAGTCATACTGGCGCCCCCAGACCTCCAGCGATTCACCCCACCCCCACCGCCGGATCGAGGAATCAGCCTCTTCGACTGAACCGTCAGCAACTGCGGGCCCTTCGCCCCAGACCACAGCCCCTCTCTACCCCCGTCCGACCCGGCCAGCGCCCTAGACCATGGAGATCGCCGCCAAGGTGGCTATGGCCGGCGATAGGCCCAGATCCACGCCGGAAACCCCCGCGGTCACCTGGAGCCCTTGTGAGAGACTCTGGGAAAGCGGCACGGCACCGGACCGAAGGCTGTGCGACCCGCGAGGAGGCTCCCAGCAGCTGTGAAGGTCTCAGAACTCATCGAGCATCTCTCATCTTTGGACCAGGATCTGCCGGTGTTCGTCAATGGCTACGAGAGCGGCTATCAAGAGCTCGAAAGGAGCTTCCTGAGGGTCGCCTGGACCTTTCCGAACCGCTATCTCAACGACGACGAGTGGTACTACGGGACGCACTTGGAGTCAGACGTCGGCGCCGAGCGTGCCGCCGAGAGCGTGGTGATCGATCGGCCCGAATGGCCGCAGTTCCGGCACTCGACAACCGAAACGACGGCCAGCGGCTGGGGTGGGGGCACTCAGCACGCTCCGAGCAGGCAGCGCGCCTAGTCGGGGAGGTTCAGAAGTAGCCCTGCGAAGCCATTAGGGGTGGGGCCTATCGCCGTAGGAGCGTGGCCGGGTTGAGAGCCACGCTTCTATCTCTGATTCCGGCCAGCGGACGGCGCGGGACCCGATGCGGAGTGGCCTAGGGAACAAGCCCTTGTCCATTAGGCGGTAGATCGAGCTAGTGGACAATCCGCAGCGTTCCTCGATCTGTCGGCGGGTGAGCAATCTGTCGTATGTGCCTGGGGGACCAGTTGTCATAATTCCCAGCGTGCCGCCGAATGTGCTCAATTGCTACATGTGCACTTCGAAACTTAGCTTTGGTATGAAATTGGGAGTTCTCGGGCATTCCTGCAACTTGCGTATGACGGCTAGTTCGGACGTCTTTCGGCTGCCAAACCCGCTTCCTGAGACAACTCAGCGGCCTTCTTGCATCGTCTTGGACAGGAGGCGAATCGGCTGCAGCGGGCCTGCCGAACAGCTGCACTAGTGATCAGTGGATCATGCCCTGGTTAGGTATTCGCCCCATTGGTTCATGAGCTCCCGGCGCTTGTCGAACAAGTCAGACCGCTGGTAGGCGGCTTCTACGCGGTCTTTGTTGACGTGGCCAAGGGCTAGTTCGGCAACCTCGCGGGGAATGTTGGTGCATTCTGCAGCCCATGTGCGGAATGATGTCCTGAATCCGTGAGCCACCGCGGTAATGCCCGACTCCTTGAGCAGTTTGCCGATGGTGCCGCTGCTCAGCGTCTTGCCATTGAAGCTCGGAAAAACCAGGCCGGTCGCATCGGAGAAATCAAGGGCCTCGTCGAGGATTTCGAGCGCCCGAGGACTAAGTGGCACGCGGTGGGGTCTCGAGGTCTTGGTTCGATCGGCGGGGATCTCCCATGTGGCTGTCTCCCAATCGATCTCGGCCCAAGTGGCGTTGCGGACCTCGCCCGAGCGGGTTGCGGTCAGCACGAGGAACTCGAAGGCGAGCTTGGTCGCCGGCCAGGCGTCGGTGTGCTGGATCACCGCGATGGCTCCGGCCACTTGGTCGTGGGGCAGGGCGCGGTAATGGCTTGTCCGCCCGTTCTGTTTGGGGAGCGCTCCGGCGATGGCGTCGCCGGCGGGGTTGTCGGAGCGGTGCCCCTCGGCGATAGCCCATCGCATGACAGCGGAGATTCGCTGGCGGGATTTCCGGGCGATCTCGGCTTTGGTGTGCCAGATCGGCACAAGTGCGGCTAGCACGTCAGCAGAGGTGATCTGATCTACCCGCTTCTTGCCGAGATGGGGGTAGACATAGCGCTGAAACTGCGAGCGCCATTTCGAGGCGGTGCGGCCGCTGTCCTTCCAGCCCTTGGCATAGACCTCAATGACCTTTTCGGCCGCCTCAGCGAAGGTCGGAGTGCCGCCGCCACGGGGGTCTTTGCCCTTGGCGATGGCCCGACGGTTCTCAAATGCCTCCTGCCGAGCTTCTGCCAGCGTCACGAGCGGGTACTTACCCAGCCCGATGCTGGTGACCTTCCCGTTGATCCGCACTCGCTGCGACCAGGTCTTCGACACACGCCCGTTCACCTGCTTGCGCACCAGTAGACTGAGCCCATAACCGCCCCGTCCGTCGCCGTAGCGTCCCGGTCGGCTTACATTGCGGACGAATGCCGCACTCATCGGCTTCCTATCACTCATGAACGGCCTCCGTTATGACTTTTCGACCTGGAAGGCCGCGGAATCGACCATAAGGTCTGACAACCCGGAAATCAACAAAAGCCCAGGTCAAACCCCATATTTGGGCAGTTCTGGGAAACCCCACAAACGGCTGACCGACCATCAACTTCTTCTCCCCGGGCACCTAGCCTTGGGAGCCGGATGCGGTGTTGGAGGTCAGCTCCAGGGGTTTGTGACGTTGAGATTGGAGAACCGCTCGAAGTCGCTGGTGTTGCGGGTTATAACCGTCATGTCGTTGTGCAGAGCCGTGGCGGCGATAAGAGCGTCTCTGAAGGGTGCAGGGTTCGGCACATGCAGCGCGGCGGCTTTGCGGGCGACTTCGGCAGTGACGGGCAGCAGCCGGTCTTCGAATGCGGCAGCAACGCTGGAGTCGAGCCAGCTTCGCAGGATCTTGCCCTGGTTGGGATCGCGGCGTTCGGCGAGGAGGACTCCATGTTCGAGTTCGTGCAGGGAGATAACCGACATGAACATGAGAGGGGTGGGGACGCTGCTTGCCCAATCGGCCACGCCGGGATTGGCCTTGCCGGCGGCTGCTTTTCGCAGCTCGGAGACGACGTTGGTGTCGAGGACGAACATCAATCGAAGTCGGCAGGAGTGGCAATGTCAGTGGAGACGGGGGCGTTGAACTCGATGTCTTCAATCCCTGGGGGGTAGGCGAGAATCTCTGCTATACCCGGTCGGTTGGCGTCGAGCCGTTGGTAGTCCTCGAATGTCAACAAGACATGTGAGAGCCGTCCCCGGTCGGTGATGTAGACGGGACCGTGTTGAGCAGCCCTCTTGGCGCCGCCGGTATCTTGGTTGAATTCTCGGCTGGTGAGCTTGTTGGCGGCCACGACCCGGGGTCCTCCTTGATGTAGCAACGTTACTATATCATGATTCAGGAGCAAGTCGACCTGGGACGGCTCACTCGTCACATGATGGTCGGCTCGCCTTGAGGTTTGAAACTGCTGTCGAGCTTCGTAAGCATGGGCGCCGTGGAACACGGTGCCCCAACCGGAGGGCGACACATCCGGTTCGAACCCGACGACAGGCCGCCGCCTGCACTGACCGCGGGCATGGGCGTCCAGTTCGCGGTGCTGACCATCGCGGGCATTGTGCTCACGCCGGCGATCGTCATCCGAGCGGCGGGCGAATCCGACTCGTACTTGACCTGGGCGGTGTTCGCGGCGGCGATTGTGAGCGGCATCAGCACAATCCTTCAGGCGGTCCGACTGGGCCGCATCGGCGCCGGGTACGTGCTGCTCATGGGGACGTCAGGAGCGTTCATTGCGGTTTGCGTGGCGGCGCTGGTCGAGGGTGGGCCCGGCTTGCTGGCGGTGCTCGTGGTGGCGTCGTCGCTGTTCCAGTTCTTGCTCGCGGCCCGGCTCTCGCTGTTCAGGCGTCTGGTCACGCCAGTGGTGGCCGGTACCGTGTTGATGCTCATTGCGGTGACCGTGATGCCGCTCATCTTCAACATGGTGAGTGCGTCGCCCGAAGGCAAGTCCGAGTGGAGCGCCCCGACAACAGCCCTCGTCACCATCGTCTTGATGATTGCCATCGCGCTGAAGTCGTCCGGAAGCCTGCGGTTGTGGGCGCCGGTCATCGGCGTGGTGGCCGGTTCGATCGTGGCCGTCGGCTTCGGGCTCTATGACTTCGATCAGGTGTCCGACGCCTCCTGGGTCGGTGTGCCCGATGGTGGATGGCCGGGCTTCGACACGTCGTTCGACTCGGCGTTTTGGAGTCTCCTGCCGGCCTTTGTAATCGTCACGATCATCGGCGCAGTCGAGACCATCGGCGACTCCGTGGCCATTCAGCGGGTGTCGTGGCGCAATCCGCGAGCGGTGGACTACCGGGTGGTGCAGGGAGCAGTGGCCGCCGACGGCACCGGCAACCTGCTGTCGGGGGTGGCTGGCACGGTGCCGAACACCACCTATTCGACGAGCGTATCGATCACCGAGCTGACCGGCGTCGCCGCCCGACGCGTAGGTGTCGCCATTGGCGTCATATTCATCATGTTGGCGTTCTTGCCCAAGTTCTTGGCGTTGGTGCTGGCTATCCCGGATGCGGTGGTTGCGGCGTATGTCACCGTGCTGATGGCGCTGTTGTTTGTGGTCGGCATGAGAATCGTGTCCGAAGAGGCTGCTGACTACCGAAAGGGCCTGATAGCGGGGGTTGCTTTCTGGCTCGGTGTCGGATTCCAGAACAACCTGATCTTCCCGGAATACCTGGAGGGATTCGCCGGCGGCCTGTTGGAGAACGGGATGACTTCGGGAGGCCTCGTGGCCATCGTGCTGACGCTGTTCACCGAGGCCACTCAGTCTCGCCGGCATCGTTTGCGCACCAGCCTGACGCTGGCGGAACTCCCCCGCATCCAAGGGTTCCTCAACGCCTTCGCAAAGCGCCACGGTTGGGTGGCTTCGATGTCGCACCGGCTCGATGCGGTGGCCGAGGAGACACTGGTGACGATGCTCGAAGCCGAGCAGACCGGAGAGGCCGCAACCGACCGCGAGCTACGCCTTACGGCCAGCAAGCAGGACGGGCGGGCGGTACTCGAGTTCGTGGCCGCGGCCCGGGGAGAGAACATCGAGGACCGGCTAGCGGTGCTCGACGAGCCGGCCGCCGACCGGTCCGCCGAGCGCGACGTCTCATTGCGGCTACTTCAGCACTACGCCACTTCGGTGCTCCACCAGCAGTATCACGAACTTGAGATCGTCACCGTCCACGTCAACCCCGCCAGCGACACATGAGGGACTCAGGGGCCGTGGCGAAGACGACCCATGGAGCGGTTCGAGGCACGGTCGTCGAAACGCCTTATGGGACGGTGCGGCAGTTCTTGGGGATTCCGTTTGGGAAGCCGCCGGTGGGGGAGCGGCGCTTCTGTGCTCCTGAGGCCGCTGATCCGTGGGAGGGGGTGCTGGATGCGAGTGCGTTCGGGCCCGATCCCGTTCAGAGCGTGGATGGCCCGTACACCGGGGTGATTCCGGGGACTACCACCGACTCGGTGTCGGAGGACTGCCTCACGCTCAACGTGTGGGTGCCGGCGGGGGACGAGGCTGGACTGCCGGTGATGGTGTGGGTGTACGGCGGGGCGTTCTTGACCGGAGGAAGCTCGTTTGCGCTCTACAACGGGGCGAGGTTGGCGGCTGAGCAGCAGGTGGTGGTGGCCTCGGTGAACTATCGGGTGGGGGCGCTCGGGTTCATGGATCTGCGCCAGGTGCCGGGCGGGGAGAGCGCCACGGCGAACTGCGGCCTGCACGATGTGCGTCTCGGGCTGGAATGGATTGCTGCCAACGCGGCTGCCTTCGGTGGCGATCCGTCGACGCTGACCGCATTCGGCGAGTCGGCGGGGGCCGGGTCGATCTTGCACTTGCTCGGTGCTCCGGCCATCTCGTCGGTGCTGCGACGGGCCATCATGCAGAGCCCCGGCGCCGACATGACCCAGCCGCCTGACATTGCCGCCAAGGTCGCTCACTGCTTCATGGGCAATGCCGGCGTGAGCGATGTGGCGGGGCTTCGTCAGTTGGAGCCAGGGGAGATAGTTACGGCCCAGGTTCAGACCGCCATGGAGATGTTCGCCGAAGCAGGGGCGATGCCATTTCACCCGGTTGTCGATGGATCGCTCATTCCGGCACCACCGGTGGAGTTGCTTCAAACCAGCGCCGCGACCGACATCGATGTTCTGATAGGGGGAACAGCCCACGAGTTGCGCCTGTTCCAGCAGGACCTGCCCGCCGACCACTCCGAGCAGATCCTGCATCACATGGTGAGCGGCCACATCGCTGCGAGGACCGGTGCCGAGGCGTCGGCCAGCGAAGTAGCGGCGGTGGTGGGGGAGTATCGCCAGGCGGCAGAGGGCACTGCTTGGACTACTGACAGCGACATTCTCACCGCCGTCAACACCGACGTTTCCATGCGGGAGCCCATTCAGCGGCTGGCCGATTTTCGAGCCGGCGCCGGGTCCCGTACCTACATGTTCGACTTCCGGTGGTGCTCCCAGGCCGATCCGGACAAGGGGGCGTTCCACGCCATCGACCTGCCCTTCGTGCTCGACAGCTTCCACGTGGACGGCTGGAGCGAGTTCATCGGCGCCGATGAAGCCGCTGAGGCGCTGGGCCGAGGCATGCGATCAGCCTGGGCCGCCTTTGCCCGCAGCGGCGACCCGTCAACCAGCGAGCTCGGTCCTTGGCCCCGCTACCAACTCGATGAGCGCATGACAATGATCCTCGACGGCGACTCAACTCCTGCTGCCGATCCTCTACAGCATGAGCGGGTGATGTGGGGGCCAGTGGGCGGAGGGGATCCTCAGTAGACCTCGGGGACGAAGGTCTGGTCGGAAAGGGGCGGGCGCACGTAGCCGGCGCGGTCTTGGCGCTCGGGGAGTTCGACTTCCTCCCAGGGCACTTCCTCGTAGGGGATCATCGACAGCAAATGTGAGATGCAGTTCAGCCGGGCCGCCTTTTTGGAGTCGGCGTTCACCACGTACCACGGAGCCTGCTTGATGTCGGTGTGGGCGAAGAGCGTGTCTTTGGCCTTGGAGAACTCAACCCACCGGGTTCGGGCCTGAATGTCCATCGGCGACAGCTTCCAGCGCCGCAGCGGGTCGGAGATCCGGTTCTGGAACCGGCGTTCTTGCTCCTCGTCGCTCACCGAGAACCAGTACTTGATCAGGATGATTCCCGATCGCACCAGCATGCGCTCGAACTCCGGGCACGAGCGCAGGAACTCGCGGTACTCCTCTTCGGTGCAGAATCCCATCACTGGCTCCACCAGCCCCCGGTTGTACCAACTGCGGTCGAACAGGATCATTTCCCCGGCGGCGGGCAACTCGGCCACATAGCGCTGGAACCACCACTGCGTTTTATCCCGGTCGCTAGGTGTGCCCAGCGCCACCACCCGCACCACCCGGGGGTTGGTCCGCTCGGCGATGCGCTTGATCACCCCGCCCTTGCCAGCCGCGTCGCGTCCTTCGAAGATCACCACCACCTTGAGGCCCTTGTGGCGAATCCAGCGCTGTAACCGCACCAGCTCCTCTTGAAGCCGAGCCAGTTCCTGCTCGTAGACCTTCTTGTTGAGCTTTTGGCGCGGCTCGGGCCTGGGCGCGTCGGCTCCGGAGATTCCCAGAACATCGTGACCCGGGTCCGAACCCATACGCGAAGCGTAATTCCGGCGTCAATTCCCGACAATGGGGTTGTTCTTGCCAGGTTCATGCGAAGCCGGGGCGACCAGTAATCGAAGATCCAGGGTCATATGATCCCGATCGCGGGTGGGTCCACAGGGGGGCGCAGACAAAACTCCTGAGGACCACAAAGTGAATTACTACGTGATTGCCGCCGCTGTAATCGTGGGGTTGGCGTCCGGCGCGGCTTCCGTCCATTGGATCAATCGGGGAGTCCACGCTGGCTGGATTGTTCTCGGTGCTTTGGGCATTGGCGTCGGCTGCACCATGGTCCTGACGGCGGTCGCTCTGCTCTTCACCGGACCAGATGCCTTCATGGTCCTCCATGTCGTCTATCTGGTGCTCGTCGTCGGACTGCCATTGGCTGGGGCAGTGGTGCTGGCCTTTGCCAGCCCAATCCCGCCGACCATCCTCGCTCTCTGCATCGCTTCTTTCCTGGCCATCCCTATTGGCATCTATGCCACCCACATAGAGCCGTTTTGGCTACGGGTGGATGCCGTGGAGTTGGCGGTTGACGGAACCAGCGAAGAAATCCGGATCGGCGTCGTGGCCGATCTTCAGACCACCTCCATCGGCGACTATGAGAATGAGGCGATAGACCGCTTGATCTCCTTGGAGCCCGACGTCGTGATGTTCCCGGGGGATGTGCATCAGATCAAATCTGGCCAATTCGATGTGCGGGCCCCGGAATTCACACGTCTCGTTGAGCGGCTGGTCGATGCCGTGCCCATCGTCTATCTGGTGAACGGCCATTCCGACACCGTCGCCGACCTTTGGCGGATTACCCGTGGGACGGGGGCCAGAGTTCTCGACAACGAGATCGAGACATTCGAGCTCAACGGCAACCTGATCCATCTTGCTGGGGTATCGCTGAATGGTCGCGACTATGAGCCTGCGGCATGGGAGGCTGCCGAAGGGCTAGCCGAAGGCGACCTCCCCGGCGTGCGGATCCTGCTGGCCCACGAGCCAGATGCGGTCAGGCTCCTGGAGGGAAGAACGGTGGACCTGCTCGTCTCGGGCCATACCCACGGAGGGCAAGTGTCGATTCCGTTCTTCGGGCCTCCCATCACTGCGTCTCGCGTACCCCGGCATGTCGGCGCCGGCGGCCTCCATGAGCTCCACGGAACACCCGTCTACGTGTCTACCGGCGTGGGACGAGAGCGCGGCAACGCCCCTCAGCTCCGTTTCGGCGTTCGCCCCTCCATAGGGATCATCGATCTGGTCGCCGGGGACTAGCTGCCCTAACCAGGCCGGGTTCCTACTTCGCCTGCCCTCAGATAGTTGGTCACAATGGGACCCATGACGGCCGATCAGCTCAACCACTACAAACACAAGCTGGACTTTGAGATGGACTCGTGGGATGTCAACGAGGCCCTGGGCAACGGCGAGCCGATCGTGGTGGTGGACGGCCGGTCGGCTGACGCATTTGCCCGAGAGCACATCCCTGGGGCGATCAGCCTGCCCCACCGGAATATCGATGCTGAGTCGACGGCTTCACTAGATCGGTCGCGCACCTACGTCTGCTACTGCGACGGGATCGGGTGCAACGCCTCTACCAAGACCGCCATAAGGCTGCTCATGATGGGCTTCGAAGTTCGCGAGCTGATTGGCGGCCTCGACTGGTGGAAGCGCGACGGCTACCCAACCGAAGGGTCCTAGCGCAGGCTGGGCAGGTCGGCCACGTCCATCACCCGCAGCGTCGGCGGGATGTCCTCCACCACCTGGTTGTAGCGCATGCCCATGGTGCCGTGGCGGCGGTGGTTGGTGTCGATCCAGTTGGCGAAGCCGGGATCCTCATCGGCCACGATGATGCGGGCAGTGCCGTCGGGCTCATACACCGCGCTGTGCTTGTTGACCGTCACCTGGAGCCAGTCGTAGTCCAACGACTCCTCCCAGATGTTGTTGAGCTGGAAGTTCCAGTAATACACGTCGATGGGCGGCACGTCGATGACCAGGGCCTGGCCGGGCTCGAGCGTCCAATAGCCGTGGCGGAACATCTGGGTGGGGTCTCCCCACCCGCCGGGACCATCGCGGGGAGGTAGGAATTCCAGCGTGTTGGGCCGCTCTTGGAACATGTCCAGCCATTCGACAAACCGCCGGGCGATGCCGTGTACCCCCAAGGCGGCCCGGGCCAAGCCGTGGGTCAAGCGCTGGGGGCTCAGCGGGGGAGGAGTCCCATCGGGCCCGTTGAGGCACTCGATTTGGAGCTCGGAAGGCCGTTCGGTATGGCGGTCGAGGTAGAAGTTGCGAATGACAATCTGATTGGTCTCCGGTCCGGTGGGGAGCCACCGCTGTCCAGGCTCGAGATGCTCGGGTTCGTTGACACTGGCGATCACATCGACCTGCTCGCCGGGCTGGGGGTCGTTGAAGGCCAGGTTGCCCTGCCGATCGGGGGGCGCACCTCCCATCCCGAAGCTGCCGGACAGTGCGTTCAGGCTCAGATAGTTGACCGTGCCCCGCGGCCCGCGGATGCGGTAGTCGAGAGAACCGCTAATGGCGACGCCCTGGTAGAGGGCATCGGGGTTGTCGCAGCCGATCTTCACGTTGTAGGGGATGGGCAGGACTTGGGTGTGCCCAGGTCCATGGTTTTCGAGGCGCCCGAGCTCTCCTCTGGTGAGACGGCTCAGATAGCGAAATCCCTCCAGCCGGTCGAGGTCCTCGGTGCTGTTGTCGAGGATGATCTGGCCGGCCTCCTTCAGGTTGTCGCAGAAGTCGGCCCAAACCTTGCCGTTGACTGCGTTCTCCCGGATCTCGTCGCTCATCGGTGTCCTCCTCGTTTCGGGTTGGCCCGACAAGAGGCTAGTGGGGAGGTTCGCTGTGTCGAACAGCCGAAGCAGGGTCTAGCGGGGCGGGGGTAATAGCATCGGATCGTGGTCCAGAACAGGGCAGAGCGGCGGTTGGCCGAGTTGGCCGACCGGCTGAAGCGGCTGAGAGCCGACCTAGAGGTGGCCGAGGAGCAGTGCCTGCATTTTGAGGATCTGGCCGACGATGCCCGCCTGCGGGCGCTGGTTTCAGAGACCCCGGCTGCCGAGCGCCAGCACCGCGACGCCGCCCGCCAGGCGGAGACCATGGCCCGGCACCGCGCCCGCCTGTCTGACGAGATCCACAGCCTGGAGCAGCAACAAGACGAACTGCTCGACAAGTTCTATTCCGATGTCTGATCCGTCGGCCCAACCAAGTTCTATTCCGATGTCTGATCCGTCGGCCCAACCAAGTTCTACTCCGATGTCTGATCCGTTGGCCCAACCTGGCTCCACTTCGGACGACGAACCGGTGCGGATCGTGTTAGCCGAGGACGAGGCCATCATCCGCCTGGATTTGCGCGAGACCCTGGAAGAGGAGGGCTACGAGGTGGTGGGTGAGACCAGCCGGGGCGACCAGGTGCTGGATCTCGTGCGGGAGAAGCGCCCCCACGTAGCCATCTTGGACGTGAAGATGCCGGGCACCGACGGAATCACCGCCGCCAGTCAGATCCGCGACGAGCGGCTGTGCGCAGTGTTGCTGCTCACCGCGTTCAGCCAGCGGGACCTGATCGCCCGGGCGGCCGACGCCGGGGCGCTGGCCTATCTGGTGAAGCCCTTCGAGCGGGCCGAGCTGGTGCCCGCGGTGGAGGTTGCCCTGGTGCGATTCAAAGAGCTGAAGGATCTCAACCACCAAGTTGAGCGAGCCGAGGCCCGGCTTGAGGCCCGCAAGGCCATCGACCGGGCCAAAGGCCGATTGATGGACGTCGCCTCCATGTCGGAGGCCGATGCCTACAGTCATATCCAGCATCAGGCCATGGGCGAGCGCCGGTCGATGGCCGAGGTGGCCGCCGAGATCGTTGAGATGAGCGCCGATCAGCTGAAGGCGCTGAATAGAGGCCCGAAAGATGGCTGAGTCGGGCACAGTCATGCTGGTTGACGGCAATTCGCTGGCCTATCGGGCATTCTTCGCCCTGCCCGAGGACATGACCACTGCCAGCGGCCAAGTGACCAACGCGGTGTACGGCTTCACCATGATGCTGTTGACGCTGTTGCGCGACCACCGCCCCGACCGGGTGGCGGTGGCCTTCGACCGCCCCGAGCCCACCTTCCGCCACGAGCGGATCTCAAGTTACAAGGCCAATCGCCGCGAGACCCCCGACACCCTCCGACAGCAGATGGGAGTGGTTCGCCAGCTGGTGGACACCCTCAAGATCACCGCGGTGGAACACGCCGGGGTGGAGGCCGACGACGTGATTGCCACTTTGGCTACCCAGGCCCGTGACCGGGGCCAGGACGTGATCGTGGTAACCGGCGACCGAGACGCCTACCAGCTGGTGGAGGATCCTCACGTCCGGGTGCTCTACAACAAGCGGGGGGTATCCGACTACGCCCTGTACGACGAAGCTGGCATCGAGGAGCGCACCGGGGTGAAACCGGCCGACTACGTGGCCTACGCCGCACTGCGGGGGGACACTTCCGACAACCTGCCCGGCGTGAATGGGGTGGGGGAGAAGACCGCGGCCAAGTTGATCAACGCCTACGGCGGCATAGACGAGCTGTATCAGCACCTGGGGGACCAGACTCCCAAGCTTCAAGAGAACCTGGGCGAGGCCCAAGACCGGGTGGCCATGAATCTAGAGCTGATGGAGCTGCTGCGGGACGTCCCCCTGGAGGTGGGCGTGGAAGATCTGGATATCGGTCAGCCCGATCCCTCTGAGGTCAAGGAGTTGTTCGACTTCTTGGAATTCCGCAGATTTGGCGAGTTTGTGGCCGATGTGCTGGGCGTGGAACTGGGCGGTGCCGATGACGGGACGGGTGCACTGGAGGCGACCGTGGACGCCCTGTCCACCGCAGATGCCGCGGCCAATGCGCTGAACGGCCTAGCGGCCGCTTCGGAACCGGTGGCGCTGGCGCCGGCCTGGGGCGAACCGCTCGATCCCCGCCAGCCCCACCGCTGCCAGCTGCTGGGGATTGCCCTGTCCTCTGATCTCGAAGCGGGGAAGGCGGTATGGCTGCCGGCCGATCTGTTGGAGACGTCGGGACACGGAGTTCTGGCCGCGTTGTTCGGCGAGGGAAATCCCTTCATTGCCCACGATGCCAAGCCACTGGTCTTGTGGCTGCTTTCGAGGGGCATAGATGCGACTGGGCTGGTTTTGGATACTCGGATTGCGGCTTATCTGCTGGACCCGGCCAGCGGGCGCTACGAACTGAGTGACTTGATGCGCACGCACACGTCGATGGAGCTCCCGGTGACCGATCAGTCTGACGAAGGACGGCTGTTCGCCGACGATGCCGCTGATCCGGCAGATCCTTCGAGGAAGGCCGGACTTGAGGCATTGGCCGTGGCCCATTTGGCCGCCCCTCTGCTGGCGGCGTTGGAGGCCCAGGGACTGCGGGACTTGAACGACGACATGGAAGTACCCCTGGTGCGGGTGCTGGCTCGTATGGAGCATGTGGGCATCGGGGTGGATGTGGAGGGCCTGACTCGTCTGCGAGACCAGCTGGCCTCTGATGCCGAGCGGCTTCGGGCGTCGGTGATCGATGCGGCCGGCGGGGGGAGCTTCAATGTGAACTCCTCCAAACAGGTCGGCGAGCTGCTGTTCGAGAGGCTTGGGCTGCCGCCCCAGAAGAAGACCAAGACCGGGGCGTACAGCACCGACGCCGCCACTCTGGAGAAGCTGCGGGGCGAGCACCCGGTGGTGGACGAGCTGCTGGACTACCGGGAGGTGGAGAAGCTGCGCTCCACCTATGGCGAGGGGTTAGTGGCAGCAGTGGGGGTCGAGCCCGACAACCGCATCCGGGCCACCTTCAATCAGACGGTGGCCCGCACCGGCCGGCTCAGCTCCGACGCCCCCAACCTGCACAACATCCCGGTGCGCACCGAGACCGGTCGGGTGTTCCGAGAGGTGTTCGTGGCTGCCGGCGGCTGCACCCTGCTGGTGGCCGACTACAACCAGATCGAGCTGCGCTGCATCGCCCATCTGGCCGAAGATCCCGGCCTGATCGAAGCCTTCGAGTCCGGCCAGGACGTGCACACCTCCGTCGCCGCCCAGGTATTCGGCATCGACCCTGCCGCGGTAGGTCTGGAGGAGAGATCCACCGCCAAGATGGTGTCCTACGGCTTGGCCTATGGGATGGAGGCCTACGGCCTGGGCCAGCGGCTCAATATTCCAACCGGGGAGGCCGGTGTGATCCTCGATGCCTACTTCAAGGCGTTCCCCGCTCTGAGGGAGTACATGGACCGAACAGTGGCCGAAGCCCGGACTCGGGGCTACACCGAGACCCTGTTTGGCCGGCGGCGCCGGATCCCCGAGATCAACTCTCGCAATGCCCGGCTCCGCCAGGCCGCTGAGCGCCAGGCCATGAACTCTGGGATCCAGGGCTTGGCCGCCGACATCTTCAAGGTGGCCCTGGTCAGGCTCGACCACGCTTTAGAGGAACGGGGACTCGACAGTCGGATCATCCTCCAGGTCCACGACGAGGTGATCTTGGAAGTACCCGAGGACGAGCACGGCGACGTGGCCGACCTCACGGTTGACACCATGGCCCGGGCCTTCCCGCTGCGGGTCCCCCTCGAAGTGCACCTGTCGTCTGGGCGCACCTGGGCCGACGCCAAGTAGGAAACTCTAACTAGCCAGGCCCAAGTAGCCAGGGCCGGGGGTGGCTGTTAGCATCGACGGGCCGGTTCAGGCTGCTGAACCGCGCCCATTGTCCCATCTACTTCCTCCTGTGAGGCTCAACCCAACGTGTCCGACCCCGATACCACACCATCCGCCCCGCCAGCCGCCACCGCTGTGCTCGAAGCCCCCGAAGGAGTGGGGACATTTGACAAAGAGGGCAACTACATCCCCCGCCAGATCACCGATCAGGACATAGACGACCAGCACCTCGAGGACGCCTACACATCGACCATGGTGCAGGTGGAAGACGGACAGATTGTCTCCGGCAAAGTGGTCAAGATTGACCGCGACGAGGTGCTGTTGGACATCGGGTTCAAGGCCGAGGGGATCATCCCGTCCCGAGAGCTGGACATAAGCAATGTGATCGATCCCAGCGAGATAGTCGCCCTCGGGGAGGAGATCGAGGCTCTGGTGCTCCAGAAGGAGGACAAGGACGGCCATCTGATCCTGTCCAAGAAGCGGGCCCAGTACGAGCGGGCCTGGGGCGACATCGAGGAGACTAAGGAGAAGGACGGCACGGTCTCCGGCAAGGTGATCGAGGTGGTCAAGGGCGGGCTCATTTTGAACATCGGCCTGCGGGGCTTTTTGCCCGCTTCGCTGGTGGAGCTGCGCCGGGTGCGCGACCTCCAGCCCTATATCGGCCAGACCTTGGAGGCCAAGATCATCGAGCTGGACAAGAACCGCAACAACGTGGTGTTGTCCCGCCGGGCCTGGCTGGAAGAGACCGAGAAGGAGCAGCGAGAAGCGTTCCTCGACAACCTTAAGCCGGGCGAGCGCCGCAGCGGCGTGGTGTCCTCGGTGGTCAACTTCGGAGCGTTCGTCGATCTGGGCGGCATGGACGGGCTGGTACACGTTTCTGAGCTGTCCTGGAAGCACGTCGACCATCCCAGCGCCGTGGTGCAGGTGGGCGACGAAATCGAAATCCAGGTTCTCGAAGTGGACCTCGACCGGGAGCGCATCAGCCTGTCGCTGAAGGCCACCCAGCAAGACCCCTGGCAGGAGTTCGCCTCCAGCCACCAGGTGGGCGAGCTGGTGTACGGGCGGGTTACCAAGCTGGTGCCGTTCGGGGCCTTCGTCCAGGTGGGCGAGAGCATCGAGGGCCTGGTCCACATTTCGGAGATCTCCTCCCATCACATCGACCTGCCAGAGCAGGTAGTCACTCCCGGCGAGGAGCTGTGGGTGAAGATCATCGACCTGGACATCAACCGGCGCCGCATAAGCCTGTCCATCAAGCAGGCGGCCGAGGGCGGCGTGGTGGCCGCCGAGTTCCAGGAGCACTTCGGCGAGCACGCCTATGACGCTGAGGGCAACTACATCGGCGCGGTGAACGAGGACGTGGCTGCCGACCAGGACGAGGCCTGGGCCCAGTACTACTCAGAGGTGGGCGATGGCGAAGCTCCTCCTGAGGATGGCGGCCTCGAGGGTGCCGAAGATGGCGAGGCCCCCGCTGAGGACGGCGGCTTTGAGGGCGCCGAAGACGGCGTCGCTCCTCCTGAGGATGGCGGCTTTGAGGGTGCCGAAGACGGCCAAGCCCCGGTTCTCGAAGAGCCGGTAGAAGACCCGGGCTAGTTTCCAGCCCGGCGGGGCGAACGCTGGGTTTCTTGAGCGCCGACATACGCGCGGCAGCATCCCCAAAAACAGGTAGGCCGTTGCCTAGCCTGAGCCAATGCAACACACTGGTCGCTTCGCCTTTGCCCTGATCGCGGTCGCCTCAATGGCTGCCTCGCTTGTCGCCTTGCCGGCCAGTGGCCAAGAGCAAGGTGAGGATCAGGGGTCAGATAGCGACCGCGACGCGTTGGTGGCCCTCTACGAGGCCACCGGCGGAGAAGGCTGGAGCGACTCGGGGGGCTGGCTCGACGACGGGCCGATAGGCAGCTGGTACGGCGTTACTGCCAATGACGACGATCGGGTCACAGGATTGTCTTTGGCGTCCAACGGATTGTTGGGCGAGCTTCCCGCCGAACTCGGAAGCCTCGAGTTCCTGGAATTCCTCGACTTGGGGAACAACGACCTGGTGGGCGATCTGCCCCCGGAGCTGGGCGACCTCTCCAACCTTGTCGAGCTGGATCTACAGAACAACCGCCTGGAGCGCAGCATTCCCGCCGAGTTGGGCGAGCTTTCCCAGCTCACGGTGCTCGATCTCAAATACAACGGCCTGTGGGGGGCGATACCCCCGGAGCTTGGCCAACTCGGCGAGCTTCGCATCTTGGACTTGCGGGGCAACGTGTTGTCGGGCGCGATACCCGCCGAGTTGGGCAGCCTGTCAAAGCTGACCCACCTGATGCTGAGGTTCAACGGTTTGTCTGGGCAGATTCCCGTCGAGCTGGGTGATCTGCGCAGCCTTGAGTGGTTGGATTTCAGCAACAACGGTTTGTCTGGGGAGATTCCCGTCGAGCTGGGTGATCTGCGCAGCCTTGAGTGGTTGGATTTCAGCAACAACGGTTTGTCGGGTGATATCCCTGCCGAGTTGGCCAATCTCAAACAGCTTCAGCGGCTCAGCCTGACCGCCAACAGTCTGACGGGGTTGATCCCGTCGGGCCTCAGCGGTTTGACCGAGCTCAGGTTTCTGTCGTTGTCGGCCAACGATCTGTGGGGGGGAATTCCCTATCGGCTGGGCCGACTCGAGAATCTCCAAGTGCTTCGGCTTGGGCACAACAGGCTCTCGGGACGAGTTCCTCCCGAGCTGGGCAAGCTGGGGCGCCTCACCCTGTTGTGGCTGGAGGACAACAACCTCTCGGGGGCGATACCCCCACAGCTTGGCAAGTTGACGCAGCTCAGGGAGCTGGACCTCAGTCAGAACGGCTTGTCGGGGGAGATTCCCGCCGACTTGGGCCGACTGACAGAGTTGACGCAGCTGTCCCTCCAGGACAACGGCTTGTCGGGGGAGATCCCCGCTGAACTGGGCAATCTGGCCGAACTGGAAGAAATCGACCTCAGCAACAACTGGCTGTCGGGCACCATTCCCGAGGGGATCGGGTCGATGGTTGGTCTCAGAAGCTTGCTACTTCACGACAATCTGTTGTCGGGGGATGTGCCGGCGGGTATCGGCGAGTTGGGCCGGTTGGGGGTGTTGGATCTCTCCAACAACCGACTGTCGGGAGAGATACCGGCGGGCATTGGCGGTTTGGGCCGGTTGGGGGTGTTGGATCTCTCCAACAACCGACTGTCGGGTGAGATACCGGAGGAGATCGGCGAGCTGTCGAGCCTCGTGTACCTGGACCTCCGCAGCAACCGGCTTACGGGGGAGATCCCCTCCAGTCTCGCCGAGCTTCAGTCGCTCACCCATCTGCTGCTTCGGGACAACCAACTGTCCGGTGAGATTCCCGCCGAGCTTGGCGGTTTGGCCAACCTGATATGGCTCGATCTGAGCATCAACTTCTTGTCCGGTGAGATCCCCGAGGCGCTGAGCCAGCTCGAGAACCTCCAGGCGCTATATCTGAGCTACAACCGCCTGACCGGCAAGCTGCCCCCTGAGTTGGGCGAGCTGAGCAACCTGAAGCACCTGATCATTCGCCGCAACCAGCTTTCGGGGGAGCTTCCCCCCGAGTTCGGCCAGTTGGCCAGCTTGGAGCGGCTCAACCTGTGGGCCAACCAGCTTTCGGGGGAGCTTCCCGCCGAACTGGGCATGCTGATCAACCTCACGAGGCTGGACCTCGACGGCAACGAGTTCACGGGGGACATTCCCGCCGAACTCGGCAACCTTACAAAGCTGCGAGAGCTGTGGCTGGACGGCAATCAGCTCACCGGCGAGATCCCCGCTTGGCTCGGCAACCTCAGTGACCTCAGACGACTGCACCTGCACAACAATCAGCTCACCGGCGAGATCCCTGCGGAATTGGGCGCTCTAAGCGAGTTGACCCATCTCTATCTCTACAGCAACCAGCTGGAGGGAGAGATCCCCGCCGAGTTGGGGGCTCTCAGCAGCCTCACGCACCTCTTCATCGGAAACAACCTCCTGAGCGGGGAGATTCCCGCTGCACTGGGGAACCTGAGCAACTTGACCCATGTCTACATTGGCGACAATCAGCTCACTGGCGAAGTGCCTGGCGAGCTGGGCAACCTAGGCAAACTCGTCCAGCTGTACATCAGCGGCAACCAGCTCACCGGTTGCCTGCCCGCCGCCTGGGAGGAAGCTGACCTCACCGGCAGCGACTTGGAATCGCTCGAATTGGAATTCTGCGACGAGTGAACGCCCGGCCCTCCATTCGCTGAGTTGTGGCTGCCCCAATAGGAAGCCGTTCTGGAAGAAAGCTGAACTCATGGCAGGCCTAGGGGCAGTTATTCGGAGGGTGGCCGGTAGCATCGCATAGGTGAGCAGCTTGGGGGACGCGGCGTTTCGGATGGTGTCGTCGTTCGACCCGGCGGGCGACCAGCCCAAAGCCATCGGTCAGCTCTCAGAGGGGTTGAATCGCGGGGACCGGTTCCAAACGCTCTTGGGCATCACAGGATCGGGCAAGAGTGCCACGGTGGCCTGGACCATCGAGCAGGTGCAGCGGCCCACCTTGGTGCTGGCCCCCAATAAATCGCTGGCCGCCCAGTTGGCCAATGAGATGCGGGAGTTCTTCCCCGACAACCGGGTGGAGTACTTCGTGTCGTACTACGACTACTACCAACCCGAGGCCTACATGCCGGCCTCCGACACCTACATCGAGAAGGACTCGTCGGTCAACGACGAGATCGACCGGCTGCGCCACTCCACCACCGAGGCCCTGCTGACTCGCCGGGATGTGATCGTGGTTGCCTCGGTGTCGTGCATATACGGGTTGGGCGGGCCGGACGAGTACAAGAACCTGCTGTGCATTTCTAAGGTGGGCGAGAGCTACGACCAGCGGGACCTGTTGCGGCGGCTAGTGGACATGCAGTACGAGCGCAACGACACCAACCTGGTGCGGGGCCGGTTCCGGGTGCGGGGCGACGTAATCGAGGTCCATCCGGCCTACGAGGAGTACGTAGTACGCATCCAACTATTCGGCGACGAAGTGGAGCAGATCACCACTATCGACCCGGTGACTGGAGAGCGGCTCCACTCTTTGAGCGAGGTCGTGGTGTTCCCCGCAACCCACTATGTGGCCGGCGAGGAGCGGATGCGCCAGGCCATTGAGGGGATCGAAGTCGAGCTCCAGGAGCGGCTGGCCCAGTTCGAGAAGGAAGGCAAGCTGCTTGAGGCCCAGCGGCTGCGGATGCGCACCACCTACGACTTGGAGATGATGCAGGAGATTGGCTTCTGCAACGGAATCGAGAACTACTCCCGCCACATCGACGGGAGGGCCCCTGGAGAGCGCCCCTACACGTTGTTGGACTACTTCCCCGACGACTTCATCACCGTGATCGACGAGTCTCACGTGGCCGTGCCCCAGCTCCATGGCCAATTCGAAGGCGACCGGAGCCGCAAGAACACCCTGGTAGACCATGGGTTCCGGCTGCCGTCAGCGGTGGACAATCGTCCGCTGCGATTCGACGAGGTCATGGAGCGGGTGGGCCAGGTGGTGTTCTTGTCGGCCACTCCCAGCGACTATGAGATAAGCGTGTCCGCCCAAGTAGTGGAGCAGATCGTGCGGCCCACCGGCTTGGTTGACCCCGAAGTGCAGGTGCGCCCCACCAAGGGCCAGATCGACGACCTGATGAAGCTCATCGAAGACCGCACCGAGCGGGGCCAACGGGTGCTGGTCACCACGCTGACCAAGAAGATGGCCGAGGATCTCACCGAATACCTGCTGGAGTTGGGGGTACAAGTCCGCTACCTGCACAGCGAGGTGGACACCATCGAGCGGATCGAGATTCTGCGCGATCTGAGATTGGGCGAGTTCGATGTGCTGGTGGGAATCAACCTGCTGCGGGAGGGCCTCGACCTGCCCGAGGTGTCACTGGTGGCCATCCTGGATGCCGACAAGGAGGGCTTCCTGCGCAGTGAGACTTCGCTGATCCAGACCATCGGCCGAGCAGCTCGCAACGTAGACGGCCAGGTGGTCATGTACGCCGACATGGTTACCGATTCCATGAGGCGGGCCATTTCCGAGACCCACCGGAGGCGGGGATTGCAACAGGCCTTCAACGAGCAGCACGGCATCAACCCCCAGACCATCCGCAAGGCGGTCAGCGACATCCTGGCCGAGCTGCGGCCGGCTGAGGATGGGGTGCCCATCCCCGGCGGCGGTCAACGCTCCCGCTCGATGGATCAGTCGCGGCGGCGCCCCGATGTGATCGACTTGGACTCCGGTGGCATTGAGCGCCTCATCCACACCCTCACTGAAGAGATGAACGAGGCTGCCACCGACCTGAAGTTCGAATACGCCGCTCGTCTGCGCGACGAGATCAAGGACTTGCAGCGCGACCTGAGGGCAATGGCCTGAAGTCCTCTAGATCTCTCGGCCGATCTGGGCACCGGCGTGGATGGCCGCCATGATGCTGTTGGTGCCGTTCACGTCGCCCACCAAGTGCATGTTGAACGGTGGGGTGTCGGGCTGCCCCGACATTTCGACCTGCAAATAGTCAGCCAGCTCGCTGTTGCAGTCGTGGTAGCTGACGATCACCACGGTGTCGGCTTCGAAGCGTCGTTCGGTGTAGTTGCCCAGGTCGCGGGTCACAACCGCTTCGGAAGTAACCTCTCGCAGCGCCACCGCGGGGGTGAAGGAGAACGGACCGGCGAACAGCCTCTCTCGGCTGGCCTCGACGGTGGCGGCCGGATACAGGATCGTCGCCCCCAGCTGTTCGTGGCGGCTGAGGAACGTCACTTCGGCACCCGCGGCCATCAACGCATCGGAAACCGAAATGGCCTCGAACGTGCCGGTGTCGTCGTACACCACCGCCCTTTTGCCGATAGCAGCCCGGCCTCCAAAGCCGAGCACCTCCCAACTCGTGTATATGTGGGGCAGGTCAGCACCGGGGACCGGCTTCGAGGGCGCAGAGATCTGAAAGCCCCGCCGAGGAGTGGTGCCAGTGGCGATGATCAACTCGTCCGGGCGTTCATCGGCCACCACGTCGGGATCGACGGGGGAGCGGAGCTTCACGGCCACCCCCAGGCGATCGAGTTCGTCGGCCAAGAATGCGGTGATCGCCCCCAGGTCAGAACGGGGCGGCACCGAGGCGGCCATTCGGACCTGGCCGCCCAGTTCGCCGGTCATTTCGTAGAGCACCACCTGGTGGCCCCGCAGCGCCGCGGTGCGCGCCGCCTCCAGGCCGGCCGGTCCGCCCCCTGCTACCAGCACCCGCTTGGGCTGGGCAGCCCGGTCGACCGGCTCAAACGGCACCGAAGTCTCCTGGCCCGCGGCAGTGTTCACTACGCAGCGCATCTTCCCTGCCACCATGAACCGGGCCACGCAGCCAACCGACGTGCCGATACAGGGACGGATTTCGCTCTCCCGGCCGTCACGGGCCTTGGCCACCAACTCGGGATCGGCGATCATTCCCCGGACAATGGACACCAGATCGGCCACACCGTTCTTGATGAGGTGCTCGGCATGGTCCAGGGTGGTGATGCGGCCGGTAACGATGGTGGGCACGTCCACCGCCGCAGTTACCACTTCGCTGGTGGGCACCTCGTAACCCAGCCCCTCGTCCAGCGTGGACAACAGCCGGTGGAATCGCCAGTACGAAGACAGCGAGACATCCAGGAAGTCGATATCGGGCTCCACCAGCTTGGCGATGTCGGCAGACTCCTCCGGTTCGATTCCGCCCTCGATCTGGTCGTCGGCTGAGATTCGTAGGCCCACAGGGAAGCCGGGGCTGGTCTCAGCTCGGATGGCGGCCAGAATCTCCCGCAGGAATCGGGTGCGGTTCTCCAGATTGCCGCCGTAATCGTCGTCTCGCAGGTTGGTGGCGGGAGAGAGGAACTGGCCGATCAGGTAGCCATGGGCCCCGTGGAGCTCCACCCCGTCGAGCCCGCCTTCCTCACACCGTCGGGCTGCGGCGGCGAATGCCTCCACCAACTCGTCGATCATGGCTCGGGTCAGCTCCTGGGGGACCACACCCACCATTGGGCTGGGGATGGCGCTGGGGGCCAGGGGTTGCTGGAAGTTCTGGAGCGACCGCTGTTCGATGGCCGCGCCTCCGTGCCACAGCTGCTGAAACACCTTGCCCCCCGCAGCATGAATGCGAGCGGCCATCTCCTCGTAGAAGGGCAGTACCCGGTTGGTGAACACCGGGATGTCGGTGGGCGATGAGGGGTGAACGCCGGCGATCTGGAGGATGGTGAGGGCCGCGCCGCCCCTGGCCCGGGCCTCGTGGTAGGCGATCAGGTCCTCGCCCACTGCGCCAGTGCTGTGGGCAGCTCGGACAATCCGGTTGGGCAGCGTGCAGCCGCCGATGTCGAGAGGCTGAAACACGTTTGGGTAGGTCATGGGGCTATTCAGGTCCCATTTTCTGCGGCTCTTTCCATCTCTCCTGTCTCAATTGTCAGCGCGGGCCGATAAGTTCACTGCGTGGCCGACGAGATCGTCATCCATGGAGCGCGTGAGCACAACCTGCGCGACGTCCATCTGACGATACCCCGCGACCGGCTCATCGTATTCACCGGCATCTCCGGGTCGGGCAAGTCGTCGCTGGCCTTCGACACCATCTACGCCGAGGGCCAGCGCCGCTACGTCGAGTCGCTCTCGGCTTACGCCCGCCAATTCCTAGGCCAGATGGACAAGCCCGACGTGGACTTCATCGACGGGCTGTCCCCGGCAATATCCATCGACCAGAAGAGCGCCTCCCGCAACCCCCGCTCCACGGTGGGGACCATCACCGAGGTGTACGACTACCTGCGGCTGCTGTTCGCTCGCATTGGGATCCCCCACGACCCCGAGACCGGCGAACGGCTGGTGCGCCAGACCCCCCAGCAGATTGTCGACCGGGTGATGGAGATGGACGAGGACACCAGGTTCCAGGTGCTGGCCCCGGTGGTGCGGGGGCGCAAGGGCACCTACGACACCCTGTTGGCCGAGCTGGCCTCCGACGGATTCGCCCGGGCCATTGTGGACGGCGACCTGATCGAGCTCGACAACGGCATCGACGATCTCGACTTGGCCCGCTATGAGATGCACAGCATCTCCGTGGTGGTGGATCGCCTGGTGATGCGGGAGGGCATTGAGCGGCGGCTCACCGAGTCGATGGAGACCGCGTTGGGGCTGGCCGAGGGCGTGGCCGAGCTGATGATAATGCCCCAGGACTCCGACTCCGACGAGGAGCCGCAGACGATTACCTTCTCCCAGCACCTGTCCCGGCCCTCCGACGGCAAGTCGTTTGAAGAACTAGCCCCCCGCAACTTCTCCTTCAACTCGCCCTACGGGGCGTGCCAGTCGTGTGACGGGCTGGGGTCGGTGTTCGAGGTCGACCCCCAGCTGGTGATACCCGACCCCGACCTGACACTGGAGGATGGGGCCATCGCCCCGTGGGCCAAGGGCCACAACCAGTACTTCAAGCGCCTGGTGGAGTCGGTGGCCGAGGACCGGGACATCCCCATGGACGAGCCGTGGGGAAGCCTCGACCGCAAACACCACGACCTGCTGCTGTACGGCAAGGGCATAGCCAACCAGCGGACCGAGGTCCGATTCAAGAACCGCTACGGCCGGGTTCGCCGCTATAACGCCCGCTACGAGGGGGTCATCCCCTATCTCCAGCGCCGCCACAGCGAGTCGGACTCCGACGCGGTGCGGACCCAGATCGAGGGATACATGCGGGAGGTGCCCTGCTCGACGTGCCAAGGCGCCCGGCTCAACCCGCTGTCACTGTCTGTGACCGTGGACAACCGCACCATCGACGAGGTGTGCGGGTTGTCCATTCGGGACTCGGCCGCCGCCTTGGCCTCGCTGGAGCTGTCGGAGCGCGATCAGGCCATCGCCGGGCAAGTGCTCAAGGAGATAAACGCCCGCCTCAAGTTCCTGCTCGATGTGGGGCTGGAGTATCTGACCCTGGGCCGCTCGGCGGGCACCCTCAGCGGGGGAGAGGCCCAGCGCATCCGGCTGGCCTCGCAGATCGGCAGCGGCCTGGTCGGCGTGCTCTACGTGCTGGACGAGCCCTCCATCGGACTTCACCAGCGGGACAACCGCCGCCTCATCGACACCCTGGAGCGAATGCGGGATCTGGGCAACACCGTGTTGGTGGTGGAGCACGACGAGGAGACGGTGCGGGTGGCCGACTACGTGGTGGATATCGGCCCCGGCGCCGGCGAGTACGGCGGCACCGTGGTCCACTCCGGCACCGTTGCCGGCCTGATGAAGAACAAAAAGTCGCTCACCGGCGACTACCTGTCGGGCCGCAAGTCCATCCCGGTGCCCGAGCACCGGCGGAATCCGGGCGACGACTGGCTCACCATTCGCGGCGCCCGGGAGCACAACCTGGCCGACATCGACATCGACATTCCGCTGGGCTGCTTCGTAACCGTGACCGGGGTGTCGGGGTCGGGCAAGTCCACCCTGGTCAACGACATCTTGTATCGGTCTCTGATGCAGCGGATCTACAAGTCCAAGATCCCGCCCGGCCTGCACAAAGGCATCGACGGCACCGAGGCCCTCGACAAGGTGATCAACATCGACCAGCAGCCCATCGGCCGCACCCCCCGGTCCAACCCGGCCACCTACACCAGCGTGTTCGACCACATCCGCAAGCTGTTCGCCCAGACCCCCGAGTCCCGGGTGAGGGGCTACATGCCGGGCCGGTTCTCGTTCAACGTGAAGGGCGGGCGCTGCGAGGCCTGTTCGGGCGACGGCACCATCAAGATCGAGATGCACTTCCTGCCCGACGTGTACGTGCCGTGCGAGGTGTGCAAAGGGGCCCGCTACAACCGCGACACCCTCGACATCGAGTTCAAGGGTAAGACCATCTCCGAAGTCCTGGACATGTCGTGCGCCGACGCCCTGGAGTTCTTCGGCAACCAGCCGGCCATCACCCGGCACATGCAGACCCTGGTGGACGTCGGGCTGGGCTACATCCGACTGGGCCAGCCCGCGCCCACGCTGTCGGGCGGCGAGGCCCAGCGGGTGAAGCTGGCCTCGGAGCTGGCCAAGCGACCCACCGGCCACACCATCTACATCCTCGATGAGCCCACCACTGGTCTGCACTTCGACGACGTCCGCAAGCTGCTGGCCGTGCTCAGCCGCCTGGTGGACCAGGGCAACACCGTGCTGGTGATCGAGCACAACCTGGACGTGGTCAAGACCGCCGACTGGATCGTGGACCTCGGCCCTGAAGGCGGCGACAACGGCGGCACCGTGGTCGCCGAGGGCCCTCCCGAGCTAGTGGCCCGATCCGACCACAGCTACACCGGCAAGTTCCTCCGCCCCGTTCTGGGCATCTGAAGGCGCTGCGGCTTCGGGTACCGACAAGCACATAAGCAGATACTTGGCCGACTCATTAGGCTCCGCCCATGGATAGGCGAGAATTTCTACGGGCCGCCGTTGTTGCCACCGGCGGCGCTGTCACAGTGCCCTTGGTTGGCAGTGCGGTGGGAGCACAGCCCGGCCCCGGCCCTTACGGCAGCCTCGACGGCATTGAGCCTGATGAGAACGGCATCATTCTGCCCCCGGGCTTTACTTCCCGGATTGTGGCTATGGCCGGCGAGCCGGTGGGCAAATCCGACTACCGGTGGCTTGTATATCCCGATGGGGCGGCCGTGTTCGACGACGGCGAGGGCGGCTGGTACCACACGGTCAACAGTGAGGTGTTCCGAGCGGGGTTCGCCGGGGTTTCTGCCATCCACTACGGCCCCGACGGCGAGATCCTCGACGCCTACCGGCTGCTGGGGGAAAGCAACGCCAATTGCGGCGGCGGGCCTACCCCATGGGGCACTTTCTTGTCGGGCGAGGAGGACTTCTCCGGCTACGGGGTGATTTGGGAGTGCGACCCGACGGGTGCCACGCCATCGATGTCGCGCCCCGCGATGGGGATATTCACCCACGAGGCGGCCGCGGTCGACCACGACCGCGAGCAGGTGTATATGACCGAGGACCAGTTTGACGGGCTGTTCTACCGGTTCACGCCGACCAACTATCCCGATTTGACCGAGGGCTTGCTCGAGGCTGCCCGCGTCGAGGAGGACGGGTCTGTCACCTGGATCGAGGTACCCGACCCGTCGGCGACCGAAACACTTACCCGCAAGCAGCTTCCGGGAGAGGCGACGGCGTTTTTGGGCGGCGAGGGCATTTGGTATCACGACGACGTTGTGTTCTGGTCGACCAAGTTCGACAACATCATCCACGCCATCAACACTGCCGACCAGACCTACAGCCGGATCTACGAGGCTGATCCGGCCGAGGTGTCTGAGGGCACCGCAATCCTCTCCGGAGTCGACAATCTCACCGTGGACGGCGGCAGCGGCGACGTGTACGTGGCCGAGGACGGCGGCAACATGGAGATCGTCATCATCACCCCCGAGGGCGAAGTGGCTCCGTTCCTCCGCGTTGTAGATCAGGATGCATCAGAGATCACCGGACCGGTGTTCAATCCCCGACGCGACCGCCTGTATTTCTCCAGCCAGCGCGGACCGGCTCCCAACAATGCCGAAGACGTCCTCCCTGAGTCTGAGATCAGGGGCAACCACACCGGCATCACCTACGAGGTGACTGGGCCCTTCCGCGGTATCGTGCCCGAGCCCGAGCCAACCCCGACGGCGACACCAACGGTGGTCACCACCCCCACGGCCGCCCCGACGCCGGCCCCAACTCCGGCGCCCACGGCCGCCGCGACGCCTGCGCCAACTCCGGCGCCCACGCCTGCCCCAACCAGGGCCGCAACCCCAGCGCCCACTCCCGCTCCAACCGAAACCATCGCCGCCGCAGCCGCTTCTGGCGGCAATGGCGGGGGAGGAAGCAACACCGGAATCTTCGTCGGTGTAGGGGTGGCTGCGGCTGCGGTAGTGGCCGGCGCCCTAGTGGCGATTCGACGAAGGCGACCTGCCTAACGGACAGTTCTCAATAGGCCGGGCATCGCCCCCACCTATTGGAATCGGGCCGACTGCTCGCCGAATGTCACGTTCTCGGGATCGAAGTCGGGGTTGGCCACCAGCACCTCGCACTCCATCCGGTCGGGATCTCGGAAGAACAAGCTGAGCTTGCGCCCGAACACGGTGACGATGCCGTCGGTCGCTCCCGCCGCCATCAGCCGTTCCCTGATTTCGGCGAATTCCTCGAGGCTGGCCGCCAGCAGCCCTATGTGATCGATCCGCCCCCGGCCGTACATCGGAGTCTGATTGTCGGCCTCGGTGTTCCCCTCGATCTCAAACACATTGAATTCGCAGTCCGGCCCAATGTTGATGATCGTCATCCGCGGCCCGCCCGGAAACTCCGGCCCGTCAAACTCAATCGACGCCCCGAAGTTCTCCACATAGAACCGCTGAAGCCGATCCGAGTCCTTCGTGATCGTGGCCACATGATCAATCCCCGCAGTCAGCATGTTCAAACTCTATGGTCTGTTGAGGATTTAGCGGTGACAAGAGTCAGCGGGGTCGATAGACATCGCGGCGATGGCCCACTCGGATGACCAGAAACATCAAACGGGCATCAATGACCTTGTACACGATTCGGTAGTCGCCGACGCGCACTCGGTACACGGACTGCCCGCCGGTGAGCGCGACGCAGTTAGGGGGACGGGGTTCATTTGCCAGCAGCTCTATTGCTGCTCGAACCCGCTGCTCTTCTTTGCGGGGCAGAGCAGCTATTGACTTGATAGCCCGGCGGGAGATCTCGACGGTATATCGGTTCACTCGAGTCCTAGTGCAGCCTTGACCTCATCCCAGGGCACGAAGTCGTCTTCTGCAAGCACCTCAGCGAGTTCACGGCGATCATCGACTTCTTCTGCGATGTCGACAAGCCGGTCGAATGCGTCTGGGTCCATGATCACAGCTACTCGTCGGCCCCGGCGGGTAACAAAAATGGGCTCGCCTGATCGCCGAGCTTCCTCGATCACCTCGGCCAATCGGTTTCGGGCCTCGCTCACTGGCAATTCCATCATGTACGAATCGTACATACTGGTGGGACGCGTCGCACTCCTTTTTCCATTCAGGCGAGAGACACGGGACGGACGTGGGGCCACAGGTGGATCGGTGCGCCTTCTGATATTGATTAGCATAGAAATATTTGATAACACATGGAAAGACACTATCGCACCCGGTGATTAGGGCGCCCTGGCAATTCACATAACGAGGAAGACTCATGATGGGTCCATTCCTGACGGGGGTGACGATCGGTTGCTTCGGGTTGATGATGCTCAACCTGGGCTTGTGTTTTCCGATTCTGAGGAACAAGTGGTACCGGCGGCGGTTGGCGAAGGTGCGGGCCGTTGGTCCGGATGGGACGGTGGTCACCAAAGACGACATTCGCCGTGAGCTCATGCGGGATCCGGTGGCGGCCGACCTGTTTGCCGACGACGACACGCCCGATGACGTGGCCCGGTACCTGTTCCTGGAAGCTGAGCGGCGGGCGATGCTGCGCAAGTGCAACCGGCTTGACGACGATGAGAACGACTTCTTCGCCCCGCCCCGCCGCTCCGGCCCCGACCCGGGGTTTCGGGGCTGCAACGAGATGTGAGCGGCCTGGTTCTATGGCAGGCCACTAATCTCCCTCCGGCAAAGACCGCGGAGGAGTAGGCCACGCATGTATCCGGGACATCATGCCCGCACAACGCCGGACAAGGCGGCGCAGATCATGGCCAGCACCGGTGAGGTAACCACCTACCGGGAGCTGGATGAGGCGGCCAACCGCTTAGCCCAATTGCTGTACGACCGGGGGTTGCGGGAGGGGGACCACATTTCGATACTGGCCGAGAACCATCCCCGCTACTACGAGGCATTTTGGGCGGCGATGATCTCGGGGCTCTACTTCACCACCATCAACCGGTACCTGTCGCCGGAGGAGGCGGCCTATCTGGTCAACGACAGCGGTTCCAACGTGCTGATTACCACCAACGTGATGGCCAACACGGCCGCACAGATGCTCGACCTGATCCCCGCCTGCCGGCACCGACTGATGATCGACGGCGCGGTCGACGGCTTTGAGCCGTATGAGGATGCCGTTGCAGCTATGTCCGCTGAGCCTCTGCCCCGCCTGCCCAAAGGGGCGGTGATGCTGTACTCCTCGGGTACCACCGGCAAGCCCAAGGGAATCCTGCGGCCTCTACCCGGTGTCGAAGTGCACGATGACAGCCTCTCGGGCATCAGCATGCTTGAGCGCCACCTCCTCGGAATGAGCGAGGACTCTGTCTATCTGTCCCCGGCGCCCCTCTACCACTCTGCCCCCTTGATGTGGAATGCCGGTCTGCACGAGTTGGGGGGCACGTTGGTGATCATGGACCGTTTCGACCCCGAGCGCTACTTGGCTTACGTGGAGCAGTATTCGGTGACCGACAGCCAGCTAGTGCCCACCATGTTTATCCGCATGCTCAAGCTGCCCGAGGAAGTCCGCAACCGCTATGACCTGTCATCGCTGAAGATGGCGGTCCACGCTGCCGCCCCTTGTCCGGTGGCGGTCAAGGAGCAGATGATCGAGTGGTGGGGGCCCATCATTCAGGAGTACTACGCCGCCACTGAGGGCAGCGGGCTGTGCTTCATCGGCCCCGAGGACTGGCTGGCACACAAGGGGTCGGTGGGCAAGGCCATGGTGGGGACCCTCCACATCTGCGATGACGACGGCCGAGAGCTCCCTACAGGAGAGCCAGGCCTCGTCTACTTCGACCAAGAGACCCCGCCCTTCGAGTATCACGGCGACCCGGAGAAGACCAAGGATTCCCGCCACCCCGAGAACAGCAGCTGGACCACGGTGGGCGACATCGGTTACGTGGACGAGGAGGGCTACCTCTATCTCACCGACCGGGCCACGTTCATGATCATCAGCGGCGGGGTTAACATCTACCCCCAGGAGATCGAGGCCTGCTTCGCCTTGCACCCCAAGGTGGCCGACGTTGCGGTCTTCGGGCTTCCCGACGAGGAGATGGGGGAGTACGTCCACGCCGTGGTGAATCTCGAAGACGGCGTTGAGGGGACCGACGACCTGGCCGAGGAACTGCGTACTTACGCCCGCCAGCAACTGGCGGGATTCAAGGTGCCGAGGGTTATCGACTTCCGGGCCGACTTTCCCCGCCTGCCCACCGGCAAGCTCTACAAGAAGCCCTTGCGGGAGGAGTATCTGGCCCAACTGTCGTAGGTGCCCTCTCGTAGCCACTGCTTCGCCAGTTCCAGACCGAATTGCTCCGAAAGTTAGAGTTGGGCAATGGCCTACACCGACGACGCGATCCGGGACCTGACCCGCCGGGTCTTCGATCTGTGGCAAGACAACACCACTGATCTGGCCCCCGAGGTGATGCGCCAGTCGGTCGACGCCTACCTCGACCAGCCCCGATTCGAGTACGAGGTCGAGCGGATCTTCAAGCATCTACCCCTGGCTCTAGCAATCAGCTCCGAGCTTCCTGCCTCGGACACCTACAAGGCCATGGACGTCATGGGCGTTCCGGTGCTGCTCACCCGAGGGGCCGACGGCGCGGCCCGGGCCTTTCTGAACGTCTGCCGCCACCGGGGTTCGCCGCTGTGCGAGCCCGGTTCGGGGTCAGCTCAACGGCTGACCTGTCCCTACCACGCCTGGTCTTACGACACCGCCGGCGACTTGGTCGGCATGTTCGGCGCCCACACCTTCGGTGATGTCGACCGCGACCACCTCGCGCTCACGCCGCTGGCCTGTGCCGAGAAAGCCGGCTTCGTGTTCGCCTGCCTCACCCCCGGCGTCACCTTCGACATCGACACCTTCCTGGGTGACTTCGCCCCCTACGTGGCCGCCCTCGAGCTTGACCAGTGGCACATCTTCGAGCAGCGCATCCTCGACGGCCCGGGCTGGAAGGTGGCGTGGGACGGATATCTAGAGGGCTATCACCAGGAGCGGCTGCACCCCAAGACTGTTGGATTGAACACCATCGGCAACCTCATGGCCCACGACACCTGGGGGCCGCACCAGCGCATCGTGTTCGGCCGCAAGTCGCTGCCCCAGCTGGTAGACCAGCCCGAAGAGGAGTGGGACCTCGACGAGCACATCCGCCTGATCCACTCCATCTTCCCCAACGTTTCGATCTCGGGGATCCTGGGCGACTACTGCCTGGTGAGCCAGCTCTTCCCCGGCCCAGCCGTTGACACCAGCCTCACTATCCAGACCGTGCTGTGCCGCCACGAGCCGACCACCGAAGAAGAGCAGCAGGTGGCTGAGCAGTTCAGCGCGTTGGTCCTCCAGGCGGTGCGCGATGAGGACTACTGGGTGGGATTCCAGATCCAGAACGCCCTCAAGAGCGGAGCCACCTCAGAGGTGCTCTTCGGGCGCAATGAGCCCAGCTTGCAGCACTATCACCACGCGGTGGAGCGCTACGCCGAGCTGAGTGTGGACCGAGAGGCTTAGGTAATACTCAGCATCCGGTCGAGGGCGACGCGGGCGTCGGCGGCAATGCCCGGCTCTACGGTGATTTGGTTGCGCACTTTGCCCTCCACCAATCCCTCCAGCGTCCAGGCCAAGTGGGCGGCGTCGATGCGGAACATGGTCGAGCACGGGCAGATCAGTGGATCCAGCGACACCACCGTCTTGTCCGGGGTCTCGTCGTTCAGCCGGTTCACCAGGTGGATCTCGGTACCCACGCCAATGACCGAGCCGGCCGGGGCAGCGGCCACGGCCTTGATGATGTAGTCGGTGGAGCCCACCTGGTCGGCCAGAGCGCATACCTCTCGGCTGCATTCGGGGTGGACCACCACGATCCCCTCGGGGTGTTCGGCCCGGAACGCGGCCACATGGTCGGGCTGGAACCGCTGGTGCACCGAACAGTGGCCCTTCCACAGCAGCAGCACCGACTCCTTGCAGTCGGCCTCGGTCAGCCCGCCCAAATCGAATCGGGGGTTCCACACCGCCATGTGGCTCTCGTTGTAGCCCATGTCGAATCCGGTGTTGCGCCCCAAGTGCTGGTCGGGGAAAAAGAGCACCTGGTCGCCCCGCTCCAGCGCCCACGTCAAAACCGCTCGGGCGTTGGACGAAGTGCATACTGCACCGCCTTGGCGGGCCACGAACGCCTTCAGGTTGGCGGCGGAGTTCATGTAGGTGATGGGCACCACCCGGTCGATGTCCACCACTCGGGCCAGCTCGTCCCAGGCTTCCTCCACTTGGTCGATGTCGGCCATGTCGGCCATCGAGCAGCCGGCGTTCAGGTCGGGGAGCACCACCTGCTGGTGGTCGCCGGTCAAGATGTCAGCCGACTCGGCCATGAAATGCACACCGCAGAACACGATGTACTCGGCCTCAGGGCGCTGCTGGGCCAGCACCGACAGCCGGAACGAGTCGCCGCGGGCATCGGCCCACGCCATGACCTCGTCGCGTTGGTAGTGGTGGCCAAGAATGAACAGCCGATCGCCCAGGGCGTTTTTCGCGTCGCCGATCCAGCCCGCCAATTGCTGGGGCGATGCCGTTGTGTACCGCTCAGGGAGCGGACGCTGAACGCGCAACATGTTTTGGGAACCTCCAGGAGGTACGGGAACTCCGATTAGCAGCCGGTGGGGACAGCCGGGTCGCCTCGCCACGGGGATGTCGGCCTCAAAGTTCGATATGTCGCCGGATACCCGGCCGGCGTGGATAGAAATCATATCCGCCTAACACTCCCAATGAAAAGGGAAGCGTCGCGCCGTTGCCGGGCAATCCGGGGGCTGCTCGACTCGTAGGATGGGCAGAGCATGCTGAACCGCCCGCCCTCCGGCACCATCCCTGATGCCGCAGGTTCGTACCAGTTCAAAGACCGCCACGGACGGCTCATTTACGTGGGCAAGGCCAAGAGCCTGCGGTCCCGGCTGGGCAGCTATTTCCAGAATCCGGCCTACCTGCCGCCCCGCACCGCCCAGATGGTGGCCGAGGCCGAATCGGTGGAGTGGATCCAGGTGGACACCGAGGTGGAGGCGCTGATGCTGGAGTACAGCCTCATCCAGCAGCACCAGCCCCGTTTCAACGTCCGCTACCGGGACGACAAGAGCTATCCGTTTCTGTGCGTGACCATGGTGGACGAGTGGCCCCGGGCCATGGTCATCCGGGGCCGCAAGAAGAAGGGCAACCGCTATTTCGGGCCCTACGGCCACGCCTACGCCATCCGGGAGACACTCGACCAACTGCTGCGCACCTTCCCCATTCGCACATGCAGCGACAACAAGTTCAACCACCACACCCGCTTGGGTCGGCCGTGTCTGCTGTACCACATCGAGAAGTGCGCCGGGCCGTGCGTGGGCGAGGTGGAGAGGGAGCTCTACGACGAGATGGTGGATGACCTGCTGGCCTTCCTCGGCGGCGACACCGACGAGGTGGTGAAGCGGCTGGAGGACGATATGGCCCAGGCCTCCGCGGCCTTGGAGTTCGAGCAGGCCGCTCGCAGCCGGGACCGCCTGGCCAGCGTGCGCAAGGCCATCGAGGGCCAGCAAATGGTTGGCGCCCGCTCGGAGGACTACGACGTGGTCGGCCTGGTGGACGACGAGCTGGAGGCGGCCTGCCAGGTGTTCTACGTCCGCAAGGGCCGGGTGATGGGCCGTCGGGGCTTCATCGTGGACAAGGCGGGCGACCTCACTCGCGACGAGTTGGTGAGCCGAGTGCTGGAGCGACTGTATTTCGAGGAGAACCCGCTGGGCAGTCCCAAGCAAGTGCTGGTTCCCGACATGCCCGACAACCAGGGCCTGTACGAGGACTGGCTGCGGGAACAGCGAGGTTCCAAGGTGGCCATCTCGGTGCCCCAGCGGGGAGCCAAGCGCAAGCTCCAAGAGACGGTGGCCCGCAACGCGGCCGATGCCTTTGCCCGACACCGGCTCAAGCGCAGCACCGACCACAACAGCCGGGCCCGGGCCCTCAACGACCTCCAGAACTGCCTGGGTCTGCCCGAGGCCCCCCTGCGGATTGAGTGCTACGACATGAGCCACCTCCAGGGGTCCGACTATGTGGGCTCGATGGTGGTGATGGAGGACGGCCTACCCAGCAAGTCGGAATACCGCCGGTTCAAGGTGCGCACGGTGGGCGGCAACGACGACTACGCCGCCATGGAGGAGGTGCTTACCCGGCGGTTTACCAACTACCTGGACGAGCGGGACCGCCCGGTGGAGGAGAAGGGGAAGTTCGCCTACCCGCCCCAACTGCTGGTGGTGGACGGCGGCAAGGGCCAGCTGGGGGTGGCCGAGCGGGTGCTGGCCGAGTTGGGTCTCGATGGAGAGATCTTCCCCGCCGGGCTGGCCAAAGAGTTCGAGCAGGTCTACGTGCCGGGCCGGGCCGCTCCGGTGGAGATCCCGAGGCCGTCGGAGAGCCTGTATCTGCTTCAGCGCATACGGGACGAGAGCCACCGGTTTGCCAACGACTACCACCGCCAGCTCCGGGGCAAGCGGATGACCCGATCTTCGCTGGACGGCATCGCCGGCCTCGGTCCCACTCGGCGAGCTCGGCTGGTGAAGGAGTTGGGCGGAGTGCGGGCAGTGGAGCGGGCAACCCTGGACGACCTGCTGGCCCTCAGCTGGCTCCCCGATGCGGTGGCTCACGCCATCAACGAGAAACTCCACGGGCCCCAATGACCCAAGAGCACCCAAATGAAGATCTTTGGGAGCGTCACGCCGGCTGGTGGCAGGATCAGTGCACCGACGGTGCCGATCCCGAGTACGCCGAGTTGATCGTCCCGTTGGCCGCAGAGCTCCTGGCCGGGTACGACCGGGTCCTGGACGTGGGAGCTGGTGAAGGGCAGCTGTCTCGATTGGCGGACGAACAGGGGGCGTCCTTGGTAGTGGGAGTTGATCCCACCAAGGCCCAATTGAGCAAAGCCGCTCAACGCGCTGGGGGACCGGTCTATGTGCGGGCAAGTGCCGAGTCACTGCCGCTGGCCTCTGGGGCATTCGACGCTGCGGTGGCCTGCCTGGTGTTCGAGCACATCGAGGCCATGGACACCGCCGTGGCCGAGGCCTCCCGAACACTGCGCGATGGCGGGCGATTCCTGCTGTTCCTGAACCATCCGCTGCTGCAAACCCCCGACAGCGGATGGATCGACGACCATGTCCTAGACCCTCCCGAGCAGTATTGGCGGATCGGGGCCTACTTGCGGGAGAGCGTGATGATTGAAGAGGTGCAAAAGGACGTGTTCCTGCCGTTCGTTCACCGCCCGCTGAGTCGCTATGTGAACGCTTTGCTCGACGCCGGACTGGCCATCGACCGCATGCTGGAACCAGCGCCGCCGCCGGGTTTTCTGGCTGCCGCTCCTGAGTATCCCCAGGCCGAGTCCATTCCCCGCCTGTTGGTGCTGGTCTGTCGAAAGGTACCGCCAGCAGGGTGACCCACCGGTCTCCAACGGTGTTTTGGGAATATCCGAAGCGATCCCATCTCGACCGTTAGCCTGAAGTGGTGGCCGAGTTCGTGGTGATCACCGGGATGTCCGGAGCAGGCCGATCGCAGGCTGCCAACCACTTCGAAGACCTGGGGTGGTACGTGGTCGACAATCTGCCCCCGGCTTTGCTGCCCAAGGTGCGGGAGTTCGCCGATGCCCCCGATAGCGGCATCTCCCGAGTGGGCCTGGTACTGGGGCTGAACTTGTACCACGAGGAGGTGGTCCCCGCGCTGGCTGCACTCCAGGATTCAGCAGAGGGGTCGGTTCGAATTCTCTTCCTTGATGCCTCCACTCCGGAGTTGGTGAAGAGGTTTGAGAGCACCAAGCGCCGCCATCCGTTCGCGGGGGACTCGCCCATGGGTGTATCCGAGGCCATAGAAGCCGAGCGGGAGGCGCTCGGCTATCTCCGTAGCGAGGCCGACGTGGTGGTGGATACCTCCGAATACAGCATCTACCAGCTCAACCGCTTCATCAACGAAGTGTTCGAGTTGGACGCGGGGCCGGAGTCGGTGACCACCCGCATCATGTCGTTCGGCTTCAAGAACGGCATCCCACTTGATGCCGATCTGGTGTTGGACTGCCGCTTCTTGCCCAATCCCTACTGGGTGGAAGAGCTCCGCCCGCTCACCGGCCAGCACGAGGCGGTGAAGGATTTCCTTCTCAACGGCCAGCCCATGGCTGAGACGTTTCTCCAGAAGACCGAGGATCTGCTGAAGCTCTTGGTGCCCGCCTATGTGAGAGAGGGCAAGTCATATCTCACCATCGCCTTCGGCTGCACCGGGGGCCGCCACCGCTCGGTGTTCGTGGCCGAGGACATCAACCAACGTCTCACCGAAGACCCCGAACTCGGCGTCCGTCCCCTCATCACCCACCGGGACCTCGACAGCTAGCCCGAAGGGCGGCAGAGCAGCGCTCAGACAGCGTCCCGAAATTTGGCCACTATGGCTTCACTGGCCTCCCACAGCTTGGCTCCGTTAATGGGGTCGGCGGCAAGGTCCGACACCGGCTTGTGATTCATCAGGTGGAGGTACACCCCGGTGGTCGTACCCGCGTCGGGTGCGCAGCACAGGTAGATGATCGGCGCGATGGCCTTCTCTGGAGACCGGAAGAACAACCGCAGAACCGGGCTGACGATGGGCTTTAGCAGCGCTGGCGCGTCTCGGGCGATGTTGGTGGCCACCCCGCCCGGGCACAATGCGTGCACGGCCACCTCTGTGCTTTCGTTGTGGTTCAGGCGGCACGACAGCTCGGTGGCATAGGTACACAGCACCAGCTTGCTGAGCCCGTAGTGCTGCATGCTCTCTTTGATCCCGTATTCGGCGTACTCACCGAGGCGATCGAAATCGATGGCTTCGGCGGAGCGGTGCGATTCCGATGAGACGAACACGATCCTCGGTGGTTCCTCTCCCTGCTTCGCAGGCCGAATGACGCCGTCCGTCAACCACCGGTCGATCATCACGCGGTTGGCCAGGAAGTGAACGGCAAACATGATGTCGAACCCCTGCGCCGACTGCCTGGAGGTGGGCGCCATCAGACCGGCGTTCAGGAGGGCGATGTCGATGCTGACGCCGCTTTCTTTCAGCTGGTCGCAGCAGCGATGGACCGAGCGGAGATCGGCCAGGTCCACCTCGACCATCTCGACGGTGTCGGAACCTGACGCCTGCTTGATCTCATCGCAGACCTCAGCCCGACCGGGGCGGCAGGCCAGGATCATGTTGCCGCCGCGCCGGGCCAGGTCGATGGCGGCGGCTCGGCCCAATCCACTGTTGGCCCCGGTCACCAAGCATGTCTTGCCGTCGATCCGTACGTCATCAGAAACCGATTCCACGTCAGGCGTCTTCGAATTGCGCAGATCGCGCACCGCGGCAACCACTGCGCTGGCAATGTTGCCCATCCGGGCCTTTTGACTCATGGCAGAAGGTACCCCGCTAGCCACCGGAATATGGGATTTCGTCGCTTGCCGCTTGGCCTACTCGAAGGGGATGTCATAGGCCTCCCGATAGGCCGCGAAGGTCTCGTCCATAGCCTGCTCGCTCAACCCGAAGTGTTCGAGCCGATAGTTGTGCTTTCCGAAGCGGTTCTGCGGATTAGCGGCTGCGTACTGCTCGGCCAGTTTCTTGGCCTTGTCGTCGAATTCGACTTCGGCCACCTCAAAGATCCGCCGGAGCTGGGCAATCGGATCACGGGTCAGGTCGTAGTAGGAGACATCCACGAATCGGCCTTCCGGTGTCTCCGCCCGAATCTTCATGGCCCATTCGACCATCTGGTGTGTCTTGTCGCACCAGTGCTGGCCAATTTCTGCGGGATCGACATGGTCGCTGAACATGCCCCGGCCATGGGCCACCATGCTGCAAAAGGAGGAGACGGCAACCCGGGGATCGCGGTGGGTCTGTACGACGGTGACACCTTCGAACACCTTCAGCAGCACGTCTAGATACTCCAGGTGATGCGGAGTCTTGATAACCCATGCGGTCGCCGGTTGCTGCCAGGTCAGCACCTTCAAGACTCGGCGGAAGTACTCGTAGGTCGCGGTGTGGTCTTGGTTTTGGAGCCAGCGGGAATAGCTGGGAACGTGCAGGATGGCCTCGGCCGACTGGCTCATGAAGTTGAGGTCGAGCAGCAAGACATCTTCCTCAGGCTGCTCGCGGTCGACGGGGTGTACCGCCATGAAGTCAGGGGACAGGTAGGAAATCGTCCGTTCGGCCAGCATCGCCCGTCGCTTGCGAGCTCGCTCGGCGCGTTCGGCCGAATCGGTTGCCGCCACCGGCATCAGCGCCTCTAACCCGGAAATGCCCCGGATCTCCGGGTGGGAATAGAGGAGCCGGTGAAGGAGCGTTGTGCCAGTGCGCTGAAGCCCGGTGATGGCGATGACAGGCCCGAGGTCGATGTCGTCGATTTCAGGATGCCGTCTGAGGAGGTCCTGAATGCGCAGCCGCTGGATGAGCGCCCCGGCGAGCCGGGATTTCTGGACTATCCGGCCAGTCGGAGTAAGTCGGGCTTCGTTGTTGATCGACTCCACAAGTACTTGGAGTGCCTCTAGGTGGCCGTCGTCGCCGAAGTCGGAGAGCCCGGTCTTGCGCTTGGCATGCTTGGTGAGCTTGTCGACATCCAAGCGGTCCGAGGATCCAACCCGCTGTGCTGCGCGGCCCAGCCGGTTGAAGACCCGAACCGGAACCGGCCGATACGGGTTCTGGTAGTCGGTGGAGGTCAAACCACTAGTCCCGCAGGCTGCTCAACGGGACCACCCGGCACTGGGGCTGGGGGTGTTCGGCGGCTCTTACCCATCGAAACGACATGGTCCCGAGCGAGTGGCCTGCGGTTTCGATCCAGTTGGGCAGGCCAGGATTCTCATGGGCCACGATCAGGCGCACGGACCCGTCGGCTTCGTAATGGGCCAAATGGCTGTTGGTGTGGATCGTGTAATGGCGGTAGTCCAGTGATTCCAACCAGTAGTTGCTGAGCTGGAAGTTCCAGTATTCGCATTCGGGGGGAGTGGCTTCGATTACCAGCGCCTCGTCGGACTCGAGGGCCCAGTGGCTGTGGTAGTAGGTGATGTTGGGATCGCCGCCGGCGGCCAGCGACACATCCGGGTCGAACAGCGGCAGTTGGTTGCTGTGCTTGGAGAAGTCGCGGGCCCATTTGGTGAACAGCAAGGGAGCACCCATCACCAGCGCGCCGACGTTTTTTAAACCCTCGTCCAAGGCCTTGGCGGTGAGGTGCGAGGGTTGGCGCTCCTCGGGGGCACAGTTGATGCGTTCGATAGCCAGATCAGCGGGGACTTCCGTGCTGCGATCGGCGAAGGTCTGGCGCACCACCAATGTGCCGGTCTCGGGCGTCATCGGCAGCCAGTTTCCTTGTTGGGGGGTGCTGCTCAGTATCAGCTCGAAACACCCGTCGGCATCCATCTCGATCTGGTCGGCTTCGATATGGCCCGTGGGGGGAAGGCCGCCACCCTGGCCGTAGTTGCCCGACTGGGTTCCGATGCTCAGATAGGCGATGTTGTTGCGTCGCCCGGTGATCTTGTAGTCGTAGCTCCCGTCCAGCGCGGCGGTGTAGTAGTAGTTGTCGGGATTGTCGGCCCCCAGCTTGGTGGTCTCGTTGGCCACCCGATGCATCACCGGCGCCTTGGGGTCGGCGTGCTCGACAAATGCCATCAGTCCGGCCCGGGTCAACCGGCTCAGGTGCCGATAGCCCTCCGCTTGGCTGAAGGGGTCGCGGGGCGCGCCGGGGAAGTTCATTGCCGCTCCCGCCGCCTTCAATGAGTCGCAGAACTCCTCCCAAGCTTTGCCGCTGACCACCCGTTGTTCGGCCACGTCGTCGAGGGTTTTGCCCCGTATCTTCCGAATGAGAAGGGAGATTCGTCGAAACGCACCAAGCAGTCGTATAGCAAGCCGTCGCATGGCGACTGTCTAGTGACGGTGCTGGTCTGGCGACAACACGGGTTGAGCGGTTCGGCGCTGAGGTGACCCCGCTATTGTCCGGCTGACAGCTTGATCAAAGGAAACAGGCTCTATGGGGTCGGACAACTTGCCTTATCACGGTCCAAAGATCGGTCTCTGTCTGCCCTACGAAGGCTCGGCCACAGCCCCGGACATTGTGGATGTGGCTCAAACCGCCGAATCGGCCGGTTTGGACTCGGTGTGGGTGGGCGACCACATCGCCTTCCCGGTGGAGTTCACGTCGCAGAATCCGACCATGGCCGACGGCAAGTATCCGTACCCCACCGACAATCCCCGAATGGAGTCACTCACCACCTTGGCCTTCGTTGCCGGGGCGACGTCCACCATCAAACTGATGGTCAACGCCTGCGTGCTTCCCCAGCGCAACCCGGTGATCGTCGGCAAAGCGGTGGCCACGCTCGACTTCCTGTCGGGGGGAAGGGTGATCTTCGGAGCAACCCTCGGATGGCTTCGCGAGGAATTCGATGCCCTCGGTGCCGACTACTCCCGGCGCCGGCAACGATTAGAGGAGGGTATCGGGATTCTGAGAGCGCTGTGGGAGCAAGACCAGCCCTCGTTCGAGGGCGAGACCCACTCGTTCTTGCCCCTCAACATGCAGCCCAAGCCGGTCCAGTCGCCGCTGCCGATCTACCTGGGCGGCCACTCCCGACCAGCGCTCCGCCGGGCCGCCGCAGTGGGAGACGGCTGGTTGGCCGCCCGAATGACCCCGGACGACCTGCGGGAACATGTGGACTTCTTGCGCGATGAGCGCAAACGGTCGCCTCGGGCTGACCAGCCGTTCACTGTGGCCACCAATTGTCCAGCGGCAGTCGGTGCCGGTGGGCCGGGGGTGCTCGATCTCACCGATGGAGACGCCACGCGGAGCACGCTGTCGGCCCTGGGAGAAGCCGGGGCCGATGTGGTCAATGTGGTGGTTGTCTCCTATGACCCCGCCGAGACCCGAGAGGCGGCCGAAGCCTTGGGCCACCACTGCGGGCTGACTTCCTGATCAGGTCAGCTTGCGGCGAGGTGCTCTCGGAGCTCGACTTTGCGGATTTTGCCGGTGACGGTGCGGGGGAAGCTGTCGACGGCGATGAACTCATCGGGGACTTTGATCTTGGCCAGGCGTTGGCGGCACCAATCGAGGAGCCCGTCGAGCGTCTCTTCTGGTCTGAGTTCCACAAACGCCACCGGGCGCTCGCCCCATTCGGGGTCGGGGCGCCCCACCACCGCCACTTCGGCTACGGCCGGATGGTCGTAGAGCACCGCCTCGATCTCGCTGGGGTAGATGTTTACCCCGCCGCTGATGAGCATGTCCTTGGAGCGGCCCACGATGTAGAGGTAGCCGTCGTCGTCGAATCGGCCCAGGTCACCGGTGCGCAGCCATCCGTCGACCAGGGCCTCGGCGGTTTGATCGGGGTCGCGCCAGTAGCCGGCCATCACCTTTTCGCTCTTCACCCAGATCTCGCCCACTTCTCCGGGCGTAACAAGGTCGCCGCTGTCGTCATGGAGTTCGATCCGGACACCAGGTACCGCCCGGCCACACGAGTCCAACAGCTCGGGCCGTCCGGCCATGGCCAGGTCGTGGTCCTCGGGCAGCAGTCCGGCGATATTTGATACGCCCTCGGTGATGCCGTAGGCCTGGTACAGGCCGCACCCGAAGCGCTCATGCGCTTGTCGGATGAGCGGCCCGGCGGTGGGCGCCGCGCCGTAGACGATGAGGCGAAGGCTGGAGAGGTCGGCTTCCTCAAAGCTGGGATGGTTGAGGAGGCGGCGAATCTGGGCAGGGACCAGGATTGAGATGGTCACCTGGTGCTCAGCGACCGCGGCGAAGAACGATTCGGGTGAGAAGGAGCGCAGCACCACGTGGGTCTGGCCGTCGGCCAGCATAGAGCACACCCGGGTTCCGCTGGCCACGTGGTACAGCGGCGTGGTCGACAAGTACACATCGTCGGGTCGAAACCGCTGCACCACTGCCATGGTCATCCCGTTGAACGCCAACCCCCGCTGGGTGATGCATGCCCCTTTGGGTCGACCGGTGGTGCCGCTGGTGTAGATGATCAGCGCAGTGTCATCTTCGGTGGCGCGATCCAGATCGGTGAACGGCACCGACGCCAGCATCTCTGCATAGGCATTGCTTTCGCTGTCGATCACCGGCCCCGCGGCGCCGATCGCCCCCACTCTCTGCGCGTAATCGCTGGTGGCAACGGTGAGAGTGGGCTCGGCGTTCGACAGAACGAAGTCCAGTTCGGGGTCGGTGAGCTGGGTGTTCAGCGGCACTGCCGCCGCGCCCAGGTAGGCCGCGGCCAGATAAACGTCAAAAAACTCCAGCCCGTTGTCGGCCATGAGCGCCACCCGGTCACCTCGTCCCACCCCGGCAGATTCAAACCCGGTCGCCAGCCGGCGAACCCGGTCCCGCAGTTTCTCAAACGTGACCGATGGCCCCCCGCTGACCGCTACCGCAGTCCGCCGGGGAAAGAGCGCCGCATCACGCTCCAACAAGTCAACAATCCGCATCAGGCCACCAATCGAAACATCACACTTCGACGAGTTAGCTGGAGCGCATGGAGTCGAGGTCTCCATCCCAGCCAACCCCCTCCATGGCCAGTTGTTCTTCAGTAGTCATCGGCTCGTCATCCAGACGGTATGTGCGGGTGGCGGTGCCGGAGAACAGCTCGTCCTGTTCGGCATCGGAGTAGCTGTCGGCCATGATCTGGAACGCGTTCCATAACACCGGGTAAGTGAGGGTTTCGCGGTCGATTGGGTAGTTCGACTCGAACATGCATCGGTCGGGTCCGAAGGCGTCGATGCAGAATCGCACTGCGTCGGACCAGTAGGCGGCAACTTCTTCTGAGCTCGGTGGCACAGCCAGGTCGGCCCAACCCGTCCCAAACATGAAGTCCATTCCGATCCCGCCCACCTTGACCACGGCATTGGGCTGGGCAGCCACGGCCTGCATTGACGCCCGCCAGTCGGCCCAGACCTGCTCGCGGACGTCGCGATAGGGGCCCACGCCCAGGGGAGCCCCGAGGTGGCCGACCACCACCCTCAGCTCCGGAATGACCGCGGCCAACTCAGCCACCTCGGGCAGTTGAGGGTGAAAGAGCCAGGCATCGAAGGCCAAGTCCCGCTCGGCGAGCGTGCGCAGCCCGGCCCGGAATTGGTCCGTGCCCATCATCTGGGGAAAAGGGTTGCCGTGGCCTTGGGGAATGTCAGGGCTGGGATCCATGCCTACTGTGTGGCGGATGCTGCACAGGCGGCCGCTGCTGGCGGCATCGTGGGCATCGAGTACTTCGTTGAGGGAGTCGCCGAGCATCAAATCGGCGAAAGCGACGAAGCCGGCGACAGGTGGCCCGTCGGCCGCATCCATGGCATCGGCCTGCGACACGGCGAAGACCGTCTCACCCACCGGCTGCATATGTTTGGGCAAGGTCATGTCGTAGGAGGCCGCCGTCTCCACAAATACCGTTTTCGTGATGTTGTGGGAGCCCGTGACGTTGTCCAAGTGGTGGGCGGCGAGATAGGTGAGGAACCCTTCGTCGTAGAAGTGGTGATGGGGATCCACAATCGCCCGTTGGGGATCGATAGCGGGCTCATCCCGCTGAGCCAGCCAGTCGAGGCGATTGAAGTCCATCATTCGGCTCCGGTTTCGTAGATTTTCGCGGTGGACGGGTTGGGGATGGCATTAGGCATCGCAACTCCTGTGAAACGCCCGCGAATGTCCCTATAGGTGCGCATAGTCTTAGCAGGCCTCGGTTAGTCTCAGCCGCATGAGCATTCGCGTGGGCATCAACGGCTTCGGACGCATAGGGCGGAACTTCTTCAGAGCGGCCCGACAGGCTGGCGCTGACCTGGAATTCGTGGCCGTCAACGACTTGGGCAGCCTGGAGACTATGGCCCATCTGTTGCAGTACGACACGGTGATGGGCCGTTTCACCGACCCGGTTGCGGTGGTCGAAGGCGGCCTTGACATCGGCGGCAGCGTTTTGCAAGTGCTGTCGGAGCGCAACCCGGCTGACTTGCCCTGGAAGGACTTAGGTGTGGACGTTGTGGTGGAGTCCACCGGGTTTTTCACCGCTCGCGATAAGGCAGCCGCCCATCTGGATGCCGGCGCCCCGAGGGTGATCGTGTCGGCCCCGGCGTCGGGGGCCGATGCCACCTTTGTGGTGGGGGTGAACGACAGCGACTTCGACCCCGACGACCACCTGGTGGTGTCCAACGCCTCGTGTACCACCAACTGCTTTGTGCCCATGGTGAAGGTGCTCGACGACGCCTTCGGGGTGGAGCGGGGCCTGATGACCACCGTCCACGCCTACACCGGCGATCAAGCGCTAGTGGACGGGCCGCACTCCGACCTGCGCCGGGCCCGAGCCGCCGCGGCGAACATTGTGCCCACCTCCACCGGGGCCGCTCGCGCCACCGGTTTGGTCCTTCAGGCCATGAACGGCCTGCTGGACGGCATTGCGCTGCGGGTGCCGATTCCCAACGGCTCGCTCACCGATTTCACCGCAGTGGTGCGGGGTGAGCCTTCGGCTGAGGACGTCAACGCGGCCTTTGCCGCCGCGGCGGCCGACGGACCGCTGTCCGGGGTGCTGGACTACAGCGAAGCCCCATTGGTGTCGTCCGACATCGTTGGCTCACCGGCCTCCTGCACGCTTGACTCCGGGTTGACGATGGCTCTGGGCAACCTGGTCAAGGTCTCCGGCTGGTACGACAACGAGTGGGGCTACTCCAACCGGCTGGTCGACTTGGTCTCTATCGTGGGCGCAGCGGGCGGCTGATCACCGAGGTGCTGCCCACCCTTGAAACTCTGAGCGAGGCCCTCGGTGGACTGGACGGACGTCGGATCCTGCTGCGGACTGATTTCAATGTCCCGCTTGACGCCGATGGTGCCATTGCCGACGACTTTCGCATCAAGTCCGCGCTGCCCACCATCCGGTGGCTAACCGGTCAGGGGGCTGCGATTGTGGCGTGCAGCCACTTGGGCCGCCCCGACGGAACGCCCGATCCCCGGTACTCGATGGCGCCGGTTCAGGCCCGGTTGGGCGAGCTTGCCCCCGGCGTGGAGTTGCTGGAGAACCTGCGTTTTGACTCCGGGGAGACCGGCAACGACGACCGATTGGTCCAGCAGTTGGTCGACAGCTGCCACGGCTACGTGAACGACGCCTTCGGGGCGTCGCACCGGGCTCATGCCTCCATCGTGGGACCGCCTGGTTATCTGCCCAGCGCCGCTGGGCGCCTGCTGGCCAAAGAGGCCGAAGTGCTACTCGGTTTGCGGTCCAAGCCCAAGCGGCCCTTCGTCGCCGTGCTGGGTGGGGCCAAAGTCAGCGACAAGCTGGGAGTGATCGACGCGCTGTTGGAAACCGCCGATGAGGTGGTGATCGGCGGGGGGATGTGCTTTACCTTCTTGGCCGCTTTGGGCCACAGCGTGGGCGACTCACTTCTCCAGGCCGACGAGATCGAGGCCTGCGGTCGGCTGCTGCAATCAGGGGCGCCCATCCGGCTGCCTTCCGACATCACTGCGCTGGCGCCGGGGGAACATGTGGTGCAGGCGGGGGTGGAGCTGCGACCCGATTGGCGGGGTCTGGATATCGGGCCGGGCACCGCCGCCGAGTTCAGCGATCTCATCACCGAGGCCGGCACCGTGTTGTGGAATGGCCCCATGGGGTTGTTCGAAGATCCGAGGTTCGCAGCCGGAACCAAAGTTGTGGCCCAAGCACTGGCCGATAGCCGAGCTTTCACCGTTGTGGGCGGGGGCGACAGCGCGGCGGCGGTTCGCCAGTTCGGCCTCGACCGGGAGATGGATCATGTGTCCACCGGCGGCGGCGCATCGTTGGAGTTGATCGAACAGGGCGATTTGCCCGGCTTGAGGGCCCTGAGAGAATCCGTAGGCACCCGTGAGGAGGGCAGCAATGGCTGAGCGCAAGCCGCTGATAAGTGGCAATTGGAAGATGCACATGAACCATCTGGAGGCCATTCAGCTCATCCAGAAGCTGTCGTATGCCCTCGACCATGCCGACTACGCCTCTGCCGACGTGTCCATCCACCCGCCATTCACCAACCTGCGCTCGGCTCAGACGGTGCTCGACGCTGACAACATCCCCATCGCCCTGGGCGCTCAGCACTGCCACTGGGAGGAGAGCGGGGCGTTCACCGGAGAGGTGTCGCCCGCCATGCTGGCCAAGCTGGCGGTGAGCTACGTGATCGCCGGCCACTCCGAGCGCCGCCAGCTCTTCGGCGAGACCGACGAGAACGTTAACCAGCGCTTGAAGGCCATCTTGGCCGCGGGGATGACCCCGGTCATGTGCTGCGGCGAAACGCTAGAGGAGCGGGAGGCCGAACAGACCGAGACCCGGATCACTACCCAGGTGGACGCCGGTTTGGCCGGGCTGAAGCGAGATCAGGTGGGGGCCATGGTGATCGCGTACGAGCCGGTGTGGGCCATCGGCACCGGCCACACCGCCACCCCCGCCGATGCCCAAGCGGGCTGTGCTCTGATCCGGGACCGGGTGCGGGCCAACTTCGGGGCCGACGCTGCCGCCAGCGTGCGGGTTCAATACGGCGGATCGGTCAAGCCGGTCAACGTTGCCGAGCTCATGGCCCAATCCGACATCGACGGCGCTTTGGTCGGCGGTGCCTCCCTCGAGGTCGACAGCTTCTCTCGAATCGTCCGCTTCAGACTCCAATAGGAGACAGCTGAATTTGCCCCGGCCTAATCCAGGAAAAGCGGGTCGAGTTCCTAGCGGTCAGGTGATCTCGATGTCGTCCCACTCGACTTCGGTGCATAGGCGGTGGTACTCCGGGCCGTACCAGGGGGCGCTCATCTGAAGTCGGTTGTGGGTGGAGTTGACGTAGTAGTTGTTGCCCGGAGACCCGATCTCGTGCATGAGCAGGAGCTTGGAGGCCTCCTTGTCCAGCGCCTCGTTGTAGCGCTCGTAGGCGTCCATCGTGACTTCAACGCTGGTCTTGCCCTCTTCGAGCATCCGAACGATCAACTGGGCCGCGTAGCCCGACCACACCTGATACCAGATGGGAAGACCGGTGCCGCCCGACAAGGGCTGGGAGTTGGGACCGTACAGCATGAACATATTGGGGAAATTCGGCACCATCATGCTGATGTAGGCCCGGGGGCCGTCTTTGGACCAGAAGTCGTGCACATTGAGGCCGTCTCGGCCGATGTAGTCGGCTGGATACAAGAACTGGACGATCTCGAAGCCGATGGCGGTGATGACGGCATCCACCTCGCGGAGAGTTCCATCGGCGGTCTCGATGCCTTCAGGGGTGAACCGGGCGATCGGTTCGGTGATCAGCTCGACATTGTCGCGGGTTAGGGCCCGGTACCAGCCGTTGTCCACCACGGGGCGCCGGGAGAAGGGGGCATAGTCGGGTATGAGACGATCCACGAGGTCTGGGTCGTTGTCGGTCTGCTCGTGGATGTAGTTGGTGAGGAACGAGCGCAGCTGGTCGTTCACCTCGTTCCAATAGCCGCCGGCGGCCTGCCACTCCTCATCGGGAATCAGCTGGTCGTGGGTCTTGAACAGCGCCGCGATGGCCATGTACCGCCACCAGTTCCAATAGCCAGGGAAGTTGTCGAGCAGCCAGCGCACTTCGGGCTCAATGGGCTCTCCGTACTTGGGCCGAGGGCTGATCCACTGCTTGGACCGCTGGAACACGTACACCTGCTCGGCCTCTTCGGCGACGGGGGAGAGGAGCTGCACTCCGGTTGAGCCGTTGCCGATGACGGCGATCCGGTCGCCGCGGTAGTCGTAGTCCTCTGGCCATTGGGACGGGTGGATCACCCGGCCGGGGAAGTCCTCCAGGCCTTCAAAATTGGGGGTCCTCTGGTTGGCGAAGGCGCCGACCGCATTGATCACCACGTTGGCCTCGATGGTCTCGATGCCGTCGGGGGTGTCGGCCTCGAGCACCCATACGTCGCGTTCCTCGTCGTAGGTGGCCCGCTTCAGGTCGTGATCGAAACAGGTGTTGTCGTACATGCCGTACTTGCGCGAGATGTGGAGCAGGTATTCCCGCACGAACTGGCCCTTCCCGAAGTATTCGGGCCACGGGTAGTTCTTTTCGAAGGCAAACTCGTAGGTGATCGAGATGGTGTCCACCCGGATGTCGGGGTAGCGGTGCCGGCTCCAAGTGCCGCCCGGCTCGGAACGGCGCTCGAGGATGACGTAGGGGATTCCCAGCAGCTCCATCTGAATGCCCGCGGCTAGGCCGCTGAATCCGCTGCCGATGATCGCCACCTGGAATCCTTCCGGAAGCTCGGGCTTGCCGTTGGTCCAGTCGACTGTCCAGGGGAAGGGCTTGAAGGCCATCAGCTCGCGCCGCGACTCGAATTCCAGGTCACCCATGTTCTCTTTGGTGGCCAGGTCCATCAGTTGGCGGAGGCGGGGTTGCGGCGGTTCCTCGGGCATTCCCGGTCCGGCGTTCTCCTCCAGCCAGGCCACCGTCTTGGCAACCAGAAGCTCGCGCTGGTCATCGTTGAGCTCCAGCATTCTCGGCAGCGCCGCTATCTCGGGATCGTCGGTGTGCTGGAACAGCGCCACTCGCACCGCATCCAAGTCGGCCAATTCCACTGCCCTGCGCATGAAGTCCGAATCCATGCCGGAAATTGTTGCAGAGCGGAGTGGGATTTCTTTAGTCCACAGGCAGGAGGTTTATCCCGAAGTCACAGAGAACAGGGTTGAGTACACCTCGCGGGTTTCCGCAGTGGACAGGCCCGCGCCCAGGTACAGGTTGTCGATGTGTATCTCCCAGTGCAGGTGAGGGTCGGTGTAGAAGTCCCCGTTGGCGGCCGCATGGGTGCCGCGATTGCCGATCTCGCCCACTCGCTGTCCCGCTTGGATCATCTGGCCGACCCGGATATCAGGATCGACATTGTGGAGATGGGCGTAGACCGTCACCACGTGGCCGAGGAATGGGAAGTCACCGTGGTCGATCACCACATAGTTGCCGTAGAGCGTCAACAGGGTGAAGGGGGGAGTGGCTTGCAACCGTTCCGCGATGCCGAGCAGCTCATCTCGGTCGTCGGAATCGGGGTCTTGGTAGTTGCCTACGGCGAGGACCACCCGCCCGTCAAGGGCAGCCACCGCAGAGCGCCCCAGCGTGAAGCACTGGAAGTCCACACCCTGGTGGATGCCGGATCGGTAGGCCCGGGGGGCGTTGGGCAACAGATCGGGATTGGAGAGCGGGGACGCGCAGTCGCTGGGAGGAGTCGTGAGGGGCGCCAGACCCGCTGCGATCGCCAGGGCCTCTTCATATGTCGGTGGCGTCCGGTCCAAAACGACCACGACCGGCGTAGGAGAGGGATCAGGGAATGACGGAGCGGAGTCAGCGTCGTCTGATGGGTTGTCGGCGGTCGATTCCTGATTCGATTCGGACGGGCCAGAAGCCGCTTCGGGATCATCCGGCGATTCGCCTGATGCACTGGATGACGATTCATCACCGGCTTCTGGTTCGTCAGGGGTCGTTGAGGAATCGGTCTCGGCGGGTCCTCCAGAAGATGTCGCCGGGGCATCGTCTGCACTGTCCGACCACCAGATTTGCGATACCAGGATTCCGATGGCAAAGGCCGCCCCCAAGCCGACAATCGACAGGAGCACTCGGCCCGACTTGAGACTCCTCAGGCCCTTGGCAGTCCATCTGGCGATCCATGCCCCAACCATGCGAATCACGAGACTACACGGGTGTCCGGTGGGTCTGTGGGGCAGTCGAGCGGGTAGAATTGCCCGCTGTGACCATCGCGCTTGTGGTTATCGACGTGGTTTCGGCCTTGGGGCTTCTGCTTCTGGTGCTGCTGCATAGCGGCCGGGGCGGTGGCCTCTCAGACATGTTCGGCGGCGGCTTTGGGACGCAGGCCGCTGGGTCGACGGTCATTGAGAAGAACCTCGACCGGCTCACCATCGTGGCCGCATTGATCTTCTCCTTCTCCACTCTGGCGCTGGCCCTGCTGCTGGACTCCAGCTAGCCGCGGGCCGCTGGCCGCCGGTTTGGACTTCGCACTCTCTCCCGAGTTGTTGGCCCTGCGCGACCGGGCGCGGACAGTGGCCGAGGAGGGGGTAGCCAAATTTGGGCGCCACAACGACTCGTGGATCAACGGCTACTCCAAGGAGTTCGCCCGGGTCATGGCCGACGAGGGCTGGATCGGCATGGGGTGGCCGACCGAGTACGGGGGACAGGCCCGGCCACCCATTGAACGGCTGATCGTGGCCGAGGAGATGATCAGCGCTGGTGCCCCGGTGGCGGCCATGTGGTTCGCCGATCGCCAGATGGGCCCAACGCTGATCGCTTATGGGACCGACCAGCAGAGGGCCGAGTTTCTGCCCCGGATGCTGTCGGGGGAGTCCACCTGGTGCATTGGGATGAGCGAGCCCGACGCCGGCTCGGATTTGGCCTCGATCTCCACGCGGGCGGTTCGGGACAGCGACCACTTCGTCATAGATGGCCAGAAAATCTGGACCAGCTTCGGGCATGTGGCCGACTACTGCTACCTGATCTGCCGCACTAGCGACGAGGGCCCGCCCCACCGGGGGGTCAGCGAGATCATCGTGCCCATGGACATCTCGGGCATCGAAGTGCGTCCCATTGCCGACATGATCGCCAACCGGCATTTCTGCGAGATCTACTTCACCGGCGTGCGGGTGCCAGCAGAGAATCTGGTCGGTACCGAAGGGGACGCCTTCAAACAGACCATGGTGCAGCTGGCCCACGAGCGCGGCGGCATCGACCGGCTGGTGTCCAACCGGGCTCTTTTCCTGCACGCCCGGTCGGTGGCCGACCGGTCTGATCCCCGAATCCGACAACAAATCGCCCAGCTGGAGACCGAATACCAGCTAGGACGGCTCTTGGTGTATCGAGAGGTGCTCGGCCAGGCTCCGGCCGGGTTCAGCGCGGCCACCAAGGCCTTCTGCACTGAACACGAGCAGCGGGTAGCCCTATTCGCCGCCGCGAGCCTCGGGCCGGCAGCCCTGCTCGAAGACGAGTGGACCAGGGGAATCTGCTACGCCCCCTCGTACACCATCGCCGGCGGCACCTCCAACGTCATGCGCAACATCCTCGGCGAACGCGTCCTAGGTCTGCCCCGCGAACCCCGCTAAACGAGTTGCCTATGTCTTCTACCCGGGGCCGTAGTCGATAGTAGCTTTCTACCTAGGTTGATATATTGGTACCTATGGTATTGAGCATCAAGAGTGAAAGGGCCGACCAACTGGCCCGCGATCTGGCGGAATTGACGGGTATGTCCATCACCGATGCGGTTACCGCGTCGCTTGAAGCCCAATTGGAGCTGGAGCGCCGGCGCCGGCATCGACCAGCGCTGGGGGACATAGTGGAGAGGTTTCGTGATTTGCCCGTACTCGACGATCGTTCGTCTGACGAGATCATCGGCTTTGGCGAACACGGTCTACCCGCATGAACGTGGTCGACACCTCGGCGATTGTCGCGGTTCTGTTCGGTGAGCCGGGCAGCGAAGACATCGAGCGCAAGTTGATGGGCGCCCCGTGCGTGATGTCGGCCGCCACCCGAGTTGAACTCGGAATCGTGGTGGAGGCCAAGACCGGGGCGGCCGGGGTATTGCTTCTCGAAGAGCTCCTGGCCCGCATCGAGATTCAAATTGAACCGGTGGATGCCGGTCTGGCCGAAGAAGCCCTGGCTTGCTGGCGCCGTTTCGGCAAGGGGAGGCATCCCGCAGCCCTCAACTATGGAGACGTCTTCTCTTACGCCCTCGCCCGCCGCCTGGGTCAACCTCTGTTGTTTGCGGGTGACGACTTCGCTCAGACCGACGCGCTGGTGGGCTGATGGGAGAACGGGGGCGAATCTAGGAAAAGATCGGGTCCCGCGGCGGCGGATTTGGAAGACTCGGGGCGTGTTTAGAGTCACCCAGTTTTCTGACATGCACTTCTGTAGCAACCCTGAGGCCGCGCCTCGAAATACCGATGACACTTGGGACGCGGTGTTCGACGATGCGTTCGCTTCAGACCGGCAGCTTCCTGATCTGGTGGTGATTACCGGTGACATTGCCGACAACGGCACCGAGGCCGAGTACGAGAAGGTGGCCGAGAAGCTGTCCCGCCTCCCCGTCGATGCGGTGGTGTGCCCCGGTAATCACGACCGGCAGGCGCCCTTCGATGCCATATTGCCTCGGCCGGGCATCAGCAGCGGGCGCACTCTGCGGGTCGGGTCCTGGCTGTTCCTCTTCGCCGACTCCAACGCAGACGGGCGGGACCGGCGACCGGATGGCTCGCTGGTGGACCGAGAGGACCGGACCCACGCGCACGGCCGTTTCGGGGATGCCGAGGTGGCATGGATTGTCGAGACCGTTGAGCGAAGTGACGCGGATCACGCCTTTGTGTGGACCCACCACCCGCCGGGAGCCTTCGGTTTCTTCTACAAAGAAGACCATGACGCGGAGTTCGCTCGGCTGATTGACATGGCCCCCAGCATCCGCGGGGTGGGAGCTGGTCACACGCACACCAACACCACCCATGAGTGTGCGGGCCGCCCTGTCCACCAGTGCCCATCGCTGTCGACGAACCTCAACCTCGATGAGTACACCACGCTTCCGCCGGGATACCGAACTTACGAGTTCTCCGATGACGGGACGGTTACCAGCGAGGCTCACCTGGTGGGGGAGGAGCAGTGGCCGATTTATCCCTTGGCCGAAGTTACCCGGCAAATGCTCCGGGGCGAGATCAGCTTCGAGGAGATGATGGAACAGTTGGCCGCTGAGCGGGCCTGACTGCGACGTTGGGTCGGGCCGACCCGTGTCCTGAATGTTTCTTAGATCAGAAACATCTAAATATTGGAATCAGTCTAGAATAGTCGCTAGGATGCCTGCATGGGATCCGGCGATACTCCCTCCACCGCTGATCTGCTGCGGCAGAACGGCTTGCAGGTTACTGCTCAGCGGATTGCCGTCATCCGTGCCGTTTCGGCCTGTCCTCACGGTACCGTTGAGGATGTGGCCGAGGCGGTCCACAACAACATCGGCGCCATCTCCCGCCAGGCGGTGTATGACGCGCTGGGAATGCTCGCCGACAAGGGCCTGATACGTCGGATCCAGCCCGCAGGGTCGCCGGCTCGCTACGAGGATCGGGTGGGCGACAACCACCACCACCTGATCTGCCGCAGCTGCAATCGGATGGTCGACGTCGACTGCGCGGTGGGCTACACCCCGTGCCTGACCGCCTCCGACGACTTGGGATATGACATCGACGAGGCGGAAGTCATCTATTGGGGTCGTTGCCCCGAGTGCTTCGCCACCAGCCCAGAACCGGCCGCCCAATGAACCGATCAACCACCAAACATCAACACAAAGGAGAGTCCAATGTCTGAGAACGCAAGCCAGTGCCCGTTTTCGGGGGCCAATACCGCCAAGGGCACCTCGGCCACCGAGCAGTGGTGGCCCGAACAGCTGAACCTGAAGATCCTGCACCAGCACTCACCCGAGGCCGACCCGATGGGGGAGGGCTTCGACTACGCCGCCGAGTTCGAGTCGCTCGACCTGGCTGCCGTGAAGCAGGACATCGCTGACGTGCTGGTTGACTCCAAGGAATGGTGGCCCGCCGACTACGGCCACTACGGACCCCTGATGATCCGCCTCACCTGGCACGCCGCGGGCACCTACCGCATCGGCGACGGCCGCGGCGGAGGTGGCACCGGGGCCCAGCGGTTCGCCCCGCTGAACAGCTGGCCCGACAACGCCAGCTTGGACAAGGCCCGCCGCCTGTTGTGGCCCGTCAAGCAGAAGTACGGCCGCAAGCTCTCGTGGGCCGACCTGTTGATCCTCGCCGGCAACGTCGCCCTGGAGTCGATGGGCTTTGAGACCTTCGGCTTCGGCGGGGGCCGCCCCGACATCTGGGCGCCCGAGGAAGACGTCTACTGGGGGTCGGAGAACGAGTGGCTGGGCGATGAGCGCTACACAGGTGAACGTGAGCTGGAGACCCCACTTGGGGCGGTGCAGATGGGTCTCATCTATGTCAATCCCGAGGGCCCCAACGCCAATCCCGACCCCATTGCCGCGGGAATCGACATCCGGGAGACGTTCGGCCGCATGGCCATGGACGATGAGGAAACGGTGGCCCTAATTGCTGGCGGACACACTTTCGGCAAGGCCCACGGCGCCGCCCCCGACACCTACGTCGGAGTTGACCCCGAAGGCGCCAGCCTGGAGGAACAGGGCCTGGGCTGGAGGAACACCTTTGGCTCCGGAGTGGGCGGAGACGCCATCACCAGCGGCCTCGAGGGCGCATGGACCAACGATCCCGCCACATGGGACAACGGCTTCTTCGACAATCTGTTCGGGTACGAGTGGGAGCTGACCCAGAGCCCCGCCGGTGCGCACCAGTGGCGCCCGACCGACCGGGCGGCCGATGACACCGTGCCCGACGCCCACGATCCCAACAAGCGGGTGGCGCCGATGATGCTGACGACGGACTTGGCGCTGCGGTACGACCCGATTTACGAACCGATCTCGCGTCGATTCCATGAGAACCCCGACGAGTTAGCCGACGCCTTCGCCCGAGCCTGGTTCAAGCTCACCCACCGCGACATGGGCCCGGTAGCCCGCTACCTCGGACCCGAGGTTCCCGATGAGGAGCTGATCTGGCAGGATCCGGTGCCCGCCCCCCAAGGCGAGTCCATCGGGCCCGATGACATCGCCGACCTCAAGGCCCGAATCCTGGGCTCGGGGCTGTCGGTGTCCCAACTGGTGGCGACGGCCTGGGCCTCGGCCTCCACATTCCGAGGCACCGACATGCGAGGCGGCGCCAACGGAGCCCGCATCCGGCTTGCCCCGCAGGACGGCTGGGAGGTCAACGCCCAGTCAGGAGTGGGCGAGGTGCTGGATGTCCTGGAGCAAATTCAGGCTGACTTCAATGTCCAAGGGGGCAGTCAGGTATCGCTGGCCGATGTGATCGTGTTGGGCGGATGTGCCGCGGTGGAGAGAGCGGCCAGCGGCGCCGGCCACGACATTGCGGTCTCGTTCTCACCGGGACGCACCGACGCCACTGCCGAGCAGACCGACGTCGAGAGCTTCGGCGTGCTCGAGCCCACCGCTGATGGCTTCCGCAACTACCTGGCCGACTTCCACAAGCGGCCCGCTGAGGAGCTGCTGGTGGACAAGGCGTTCTTGCTCAATCTGACCGCCCCGGAGATGACCGTGCTGGTCGGCGGTATGAGAGCGCTAAACGCCAACGTCGGCCAATCCCAGCTCGGGGTGCTCACCGATCGGCCCGGCGCCTTGACCAACGACTTCTTCACCAACCTCCTCACCATGGACACCGAGTGGCAGGCGTCAGTCGACCAGTCCGGGGTGTACGAGGGCCGCGACCGGGATTCCGGGGAGCTCCGCTGGACGGCGACCGCCGCCGATCTGGTGTTCGGGTCCAACTCTCAGCTTCGGGCGATCGCCGAGGTCTACGGCTGCGACGACGGTGAGGAGAAGTTCGCCCAAGACTTCGCGGCCGCCTGGGCCAAGGTAATGAACCTGGACCGGTTCGACCTGGCCTGAGGACGGTGCTGGCCGGCCGGTCAGCGGGATCCCCCTCTCCCGCTGACCGGCAGCTAGCTCGTTGGCAGGAGGCGCGGCAGCGGGCCAAGAACGCCGCGACTTGATGTCCCTAGAACCCGTTGGTGGGCAACGGGTCGATAACCAGCTCGACCACCGCGGGCCGGTCTTCGGCGATCATTTCCCGGACTGCGCTGCGGAGGCCCGCCTCATCGGAGACTCGCACGGCGGCGCAACCGAACGACTCGGCGTACTTCACCAGGTCGGGATTGTGCAGCTCGGTTCCGAGGAGCCGTCCGCCGTAGTTGAGCTCTTGGTCCAGGCGGGTGTTGCCGTAACCGCTGTCGTTGACCACGATGTGCACGGTTGGGATGTCGTATTGGATAGCGGTGGCCAGCTCGTTGCTGGCGAACAAGAAACCGCCGTCGCCGTTGATCGACACCACCGGACGCTCAGGGGCGGCCACCTTGGCGCCGAGGGCCATGTTCATGGCGAAGCCGAGCGTGCCCATGTACGACGACGTGAGGTACGACCTGGGACGGGCGACCGGCAGGTACATGTGGCACATGTAGCCCACCATGGTGGCGTCGACTGCCAGAATTGTGTCCTCAGGCAGGCTGTCGGCCAGAGCCTCGACGATGGCGGCTTGGGGGCCAGCGGCGCGATGGGCGGCGTCGACGCGCTGGCGAACCTGGCGCCACTGCCCGGAGCGATCGGGACTTGGATCGCTGATTTCCCGTAGGGCGTAGAGCAGGTCGAATACGCCCGCTTCGGCATCGCCCTCCAAGGCGACTTCGGGAGGGGTGAACCGGCCGATCTCGGCGGGGTCGACGTCGAGATGGATCAGACGGTGGCGGTCGCCCAGCCCGACGCCTTGGAGGCGGGTTCCCACCGCCAGCACCACATCGGCGTCGGCGATAACCGGTGCGAGGCGCTGGTGGACGAACAGCGTGCCGATCGCGGCGGGGTCGCGGCCGTCGATCACGCCCTTGCCCTCCCGAGTGGAGATGGTCGCTGATTGGAGATGGTGTTGCAGATCGCGAAGGACATGAGCAGCACCGTGGGCCCCGCCGCCGACGACCAACAGCGGATGGTCGGCCTCTGCCAGCAGCCGGGCAGCCTGGGCCACGAGCTCCGGATCGGGCCGCTGAGGTTCGGGAGCGACGGGGTCGACAACCGGCGCACTTGTCAGCTCGCCCATGGTCTCAGGGGGAATTTCCAGATGAGCGGGGCGAGGACGGCCGCTGATTATCGCCGCAAAGGCCCGTCTCACCGCGGCGGGAAGCTGGTCGGCCTCAGTGATTCGCTCGGCGTGTTTGGTGATGGGTCGGACCACGTCGAGCTGGTCGTGTACTTCGTGGGGGAGGCTGTTGCCCTGGCCGATGGCGTCCCGGTTGATCTGGCCTGATATCTGGAACACCGGCGACGATGCGGCGTACGCCGTGGCCAGCCCCGACCCCGCGTTGTACACACCGGGGCCGGGCACGATGAGCGTCGTGCCGGGCCGCCCGCTCACCCGGGCGTATCCGTCGGCCATAAAGGCCGTGGCCTGCTCGTGGCGCACGGTTATGTAGCGAATCTTGTCGGCGCCGTGGTGGAGCGAGTCCAAGATGTGCATGAGCTGCACGCCGGGAATGCCGAACACCACCTCGACGCCCTCTCGCACCAGCTGCTCGACAACCGCCGATCCCCCCGAACGCGTCGAGACGGAATCCGATTGCGTGGTCATGGTGCCTCCACCCTTACCGTTCCCCCGATGCCTGCCAATTCGTGCCGTGCCCTGCTTCTGAGAGTGTCGCCCGTCAGGTGCTGGCGGTAATTTGAGTCCACCAAGCTGCCAAAGGAGCTCGCTGTGGAGTTGCGGAACAAGACCATTGTGGTGACGGGGCCGACGGGGATGGTGGGGCCACCGCTGTGCAAGTCATTGGCCGCCGACAATCGGGTGATTGCGCTGGCCCGGTTCTCAGACCCTGATGCCCGGGCTGATCTGGAGGCTGGGGGAGTGGAGTGCATCGCCGTCGATTTCGTAGCCGCCGACTTCTCGGCGGTTCCCCGCGACGTGGACGTAGTGGTGAATCTGGCGGTGATCAAGACCGGCGACTGGAAGACGGACCTGGCGGTGTGCTCGGAGGCCACCGGGCATCTGATGAGTCACTTCCGCGACGCTGAAGCGTTCCTCCACTGTTCGTCGGGGGCGGTGTATCAGCCCAACGGGGGCCAGCCGTTCACCGAGGACAGCCCCCATGGCAATCACCACGCCCACATGATGCCCACCTATTCGATCTGCAAGATCGCCGGCGAGTCAGTAGCCCGCTTCGGGGCCCAGGAATTCGATCTGCCCACGGTGATCGCCCGGCTCAACGTGCCCTACGGCGACACCGCCGGCTGGCCGCTGTTCCACCTGCTGATGATGCGGGCGGGCATGGACATCGAGGTGCATACCGATGGCGCCCGCTACAACCTCATTCACGACGAGGACATCGTTGCCGATTTGCCAGTATTGCTGGATCAGGCGTCGGTTCCCGCCACCACCTTGAACTGGGCCAGCCCAGGGCTGGTATCGGTTGCCGAGTGGTGCGCCTACATGGCCGAATTGGACGGCTGCGGCCCACCCAAGATCGTGGAGGCCGATACCGCCATTCCCAGCACGGTGATGGACACCAGCCGCATGGAGGCCCTGCGTCCCGACCGCCTGGTGGGCTGGCAAGACGGCATTCGCCGCTTGGTTGAGAACCATCCCGCCTGACCGGTATCTCGTAGAGTCAACAAGCCTCAGCGCGATAGGGTGCCCTCTGCGCCGGAATGCGGCGTCCACGTCGGAGTGGCGGAATTGGCAGACGCGCTAGCTTGAGGGGCTAGTGCCCAATACGGGCGTGGGGGTTCAAGTCCCCCCTCCGACACCAGTTAGTTCTCGAGCCGAACGCCGTTTGGGGAAGTCGTCTACGTTTGCCGTGCTCGGCATCGCAGGCATCGGGGGTTCGAAAGATCGGCCTCAAACAGCCCGGTGGAAGCGTCGGGATCCGCCCTGCACCAGGGGCATGGCATCTCTGACAAAAGCCGTCCAGTGCGGGTCGGAAATGGTTGTGGCCCGGAGGTCGCTGTATGCGCTGAGGGAATCGATCTGCCAGGTTGAGTGCACCTCGGCCTCGAGGTAGCCCTGATCCACGGTGCGCCAGCGATTGAGGAGCGGGCAGCCGCCATCGGCCATGAACCGGTCGTAGTGGCGTTGGAGCAGTTCGACGTAGGCATCGGCGTCAGCTGCGGCGGTACGGGCGGCAATGGTGTACAGCACGGGATCGGTGTCGGGCGGCGTCTCAGGTGGCGACTGGTGCTCAACCGGTGACAGTTCGAATGGGCAAGTGAAGATCTTCAGCGAGCCCAAGTTGATGCCGAGGCTGGCAAAGCCCTCCTGGCTCGAACAGGCCGTGCCGTCTGGCGTATCGAGGTAGCGCTCTAGCTGAGCCATGTCGGTGAAGGACTGCTCCCAAATGTGGGTCCAGGGCCGACCCTTGGCCGATACCCACCCCACATCGTCGGCGCCGAAGGCCGATGCTGCTGCACCCTGAGGCCGGGCCGCCAGGGCATTGAGCGCCTCCCCGTCCGCTTCGGTGCTTGCGTTCAGCAGCAACACCCTGCGTATGCCGCCGCGCCCCTCCTGGGCGGCGTCAGGCGTGGTGTAGCGCGTCGCGTAGGTGTTGTCAGTGATGCACTCGGGGCTGTCGGGCATGACGTAGTTGTCGATGGCCCCGATGTGGTACGGGTGCACCATGTAGGGCCCGGAGTAGCTTGCTTCGTCGACAAAGGTGTTCTCCCAGATCACCGTGCCCGAGTCGAGATCGACACCGGCGGAGGAATCCAACAGGCCCGGTATGAAGTGATCGGCGGCGCTCAACACGTCGATCATCTCTTGGACCCTTGCGTCGGGCACGCCCGGATTAACGGGAAGGATGTAGAACCGCCTGATCATGCTGGCCACGGCCCTCGAACGTACTCGATCACTGGCCGATCTCGACATCTCCGGTCGAAGCTAGTATTTCCGCGGATCGATCTGGCAGACGGCGAGGGGGAAGCGATGCGTCGAGGAAGGTGGCCGGCCCTGGTGGTTGTGGTTGCCCTGTTGCTTGCGGGGTGCGGTGGGGATTCAGGCGGGTCCCCACCCGATTCGGCGGGCGCGAGTGAGGCGACGGCGACACCGGAGCCCACGACCCCTCCTGACGAGGACAGTGCCGCGCCAGAAGACGGGGGCGACTCGGCCACTGCCGACGGAGACTCTGAGCAGAGCAGCACGGCCGAGAGCGGGGCTTCTGAGGAAGACAGCTCCTCCGCAGACGCTCCTGAGGAAAGCGATGCCGTAGAGAGCGAAGAGCCCGAGGAAGAAGTCATCGAGCTGACGGCGACTGCTCGGGGGGTGACCGCGGACACCATCACTTTGGGTGTTGCCATCACGGATGTGACCGTCTTTGCCGATGTGGGCGACATCTTGGCCCGGTATCAGCCGCTGGTCGACGTCACCAATGCTGCCGGCGGTATCAACGGGCGCCAGGTGGAGATCATCACCGAGCAGTGGGACATCCTCGATTCGGTGGCGTTCGAAGCGGCCTGCGTGGCTCTCACCGAGGACAACGAGGTGTTCTTGGTGCTCGGTTTTATGCCCGCTGGCTGGGGCAGCATCTTTTGCTACATCGACCTCAATGAGACCATCGTCATCAACACCTCCGACTTGGATCAGCAGGATCTCGATATGAGCGACGGGCGTTTGATCACCACCCGCCCGTATCAGTTCGGCTCGCTGCTCGCCGGACTGGAGCTGTTGAGGCCCGAGCTTGAGGGAGCCAGGGTGGTCATCTACGGCGCCTCTGTCGACGGGCGGATCGAGACCGCCGAAAAACTGCTGCGCAGCTTTGGGGCCGAGATTCTCGAGGTCACCAGACAACAGATCGGCGGGGAGGACCTGATTGCTGCGGAGGCCGAGATCGACATCCACGTCGAGCGGTGGCGGACGCACAATCCCGACTGGATCATCAACGTCGACGGCGCCGTGGCCGGAAGCCTGCAAGGACTTGAGCGGGCAGGGCTAACCGACTGGAACATCGTCACTCCGGCCAACGATGCGCCTAGCAATAACGCGATGGGCGCCGATCTGAGTCTGTTTTCCAATCTGATTGCCACCGGTGAGCCCGGGGCTGAGGAACTGGCCGCCCAAGGCCTTTATGGCATTCCCGAGTGCTTCGACATCATCAACGCGGCGACCGATCAGGGCTTGGGAACGTCCGGCAAAGCCGAAGACGCCCAAGCCGGGACCGCGATCGAAGTTTGCGCGGCGTGGGACGTCTTTGTGGCGCTGGCGACAGCCGCCGGACCCAACCTCACCCCGGAGAGCTTCCTCCAGGCCGGATACGACCTCGGGTCCTTCCCTATGACCGGGTCGCCCAGCGGGTCACTGGCCCCCGACAAGCCGTGGGTGTCCAACGCCCAGCCGGCACTCTTCGTCTATGACGCAGAGCTGGATGCCTTCGTTCCCCGCTAAAGGGGAAGAGGCGAGGTATTGGCCTCACCAACTACCCTGCGAACGCGTCCCGCGTGAACCACTATTGGAGGAGGATCTGTGACTGCCATCGAACCGGACATCTTGTCGCCGAAGTTTTTTGAGGATCCCAACGCCGTCTTGGAGGTCATGCGGGAGGACTACCCCGTGGTGTACCACGAGCCCACCCAGGCCTGGCTCATCTCCCGCTACGACGATGTGGAGCGGGCCTTCAAAGACAAGGCCTTCACCTCCAAGAACTATGAGTGGCAGCTTGAGCCGGTCCACGGCCGGACCATCCTCCAAATGGAGGGCCGCGACCACTCTGCGCATCGCAATCTGATCGCCCCTGCCTTCCGAGGCAGCGAGCTGACGGCCAAGTTCGTGCCTGTCATTGCGGCCAACGCCCGCGACCTCATTGACGGCTTCCGCACCGACGGCAAGGTCGACTTGGTCGACCAGTTCACCATCCGCTTCCCAATCAACGTGATCGTCGACATGCTGGGGCTCGACAAATCAGACCACGAGCGGTTCCAGAAGTGGTACCACTCGATCATGATGTTCCTCAGCAACCTCACTGGTGACGAGGAGGTCATGGCCCAGGGCCTCCAGACCAAAGACGAGCTTGAGTCCTACATGATGCCGATCATCGCCCAGCGGCGGGCCGACCCCGGCGACGATCTGCTCAGCACGCTGTGTACCGCCATCATCGACGGCGAGCAGATGACCGACCTGGAGATCAAGGCATTCGTGTCGCTGCTGTTGGTGGCCGGGGGAGAGACCACCGACAAGGCGATGTCCAACATGATGATGAACCTGATCGCCAACCCCGATCAGCTTCAGGCCGTCCGCGACGACCGCAGCCTCATCGACAATGCGTTCGCCGAGACGCTGCGGCATTCGCCGCCGGTGCAGATGATCATGCGCCAGCCCGAAGAGGACGTGGAGATACACGGCGTGACCATTCCGGCCGGCTCCACGGTGACCTGCCTCATCGCCGGCGCCAACCGCGACCCCCGCCACTACGCCGACCCGGACAAATTCGACATCTTCCGCGATGACCTCGACGTGTCCAAGGCGTTCTCGGGGGCGGCCAACCACACCGGCTTCTGTTTGGGACGCCACTTCTGCATCGGGGCCATGCTGGCCAAGACCGAGGTCGACATCGCCACCAACCAGCTGCTCGACGCCATGGACGACGTCGCCTTCGATGGCGTGGCGCCCACCCCCGAGGGCGTCTTCACCCGCGCCCCCAAGTCGATGCCGCTCACCTTCACGCCAACCGGCAATTGATCTGAGCCGGTGGCCACAGGAGTGATGCTGTCGGTCCGCTAACCCCCGCTTGAATCGGTGGAGGGCTCCAATTCGAACAAGCGCAGCTCGCGTTCGGTTACTGCGTCGTACTGAATCCACAGCGGGTACCAGGTCACAGCGGTTTGCCATCTTGCTTCGCGCTCAGCACCGGTGAGAAGTCGAGCCCTCACGGGCGTCCTCTTGCCCCGGTACACGATCTCGGCATTGGGGTTGGCGAGGAGGTTGGCGGTCCAGGCTGGGTGGTGGTCGCGGGCGAAGTTGCTGCCCACCACCAGAAAGCGGCCCTCTTCGAGCGGGACCGCGCCAAGCGGGGTTTCCCGGGTCTGGCCGGTCTTGGCCCCCGTCGTGTAGAGCATGAGCATGGGTTGGGCGGCGGAATCGAGCAGGGTGCGGCCCCTGGTGATGCGGTTGATCGCTCGATGAACTCGCGGGACCACCACGGGGCCCAGAGTGCGGAAGGGCCGCGAGAGCACCACGCGGGCCGGCATTCGGAATCCCTTTGGGGGAGTGGGCGCGGCGCTGGGTTCGGGCACGGAAAGAGCTTTACCGATTTGGCGGTCGGAGAGGAGGCCAGCCTTGTGCCATGCAGCCAGGCTATCGGCGAACGTCTCTTCGATATCGCGGAACTGAACCCCATATTCGGCGAGATCGCTGTCTTCTGACCCCTCCCACTGGGTGAGCACACTCATGCTGAATCTGTTCATGGCCGCATTAATCGGCACCACCCGCCGTATCGAATCGGCCAATCTGCCCATCCCTCTCAGCGCCGATGGCGGAAGCGGCATCATGGGAAACCTTCGACCAGTGAGGTTGCGGTAGATGGTGGCGAAAAGTTCCATGTCCACCAGATGGCCACCGCACATGATCCGGCGGGGCCCATGGCCCCGTTCGAGCAGGGCCACTATGAGGGAGGCCATGTCGCGGACATCGGAAATGGCCACCGCGGCCCTGCGAGTGGGAAGGATCCCGCTAGCGGTAAAGCGAGCCATGTCTTCGCTAGCCTCGCCGAAAGCCGAACCGGCCGGCGGACCGATCACCGCGCTGGGGTACACGATCGCGATGGGGGCACCGTCAGCCTGAAGCTTCCGGGCCACCATTTCCGCGTCAGCTTTGGCCTGGCCATACGTGAATCCCGCTGACGACGGCGGGTGGTCGACGGTCAGGGATCCGGCGCCAGGGTCGAACAGGGCCGCCACGCTAGAAACGTGAATGATCGGGTCTAGGTCCAGGGCATGAGCCTGTTGAAGCACAAGGCGGGCCCCGGCAATGCTGTTTTCGATCCCCTGGGCGTTGCCCCGGGGATCGAGAGAGACAACGGCAGCGCAGTGGATCGCCGCATCGGCACCCTCGAGGGCCGCGGCAACGGCATCAGGATCGGTCATGTCGCCGACGACATAGTCGATGGCGGGCAGGTCGAAAGCGACGCGGAGGGTTTCAAGCTTCTGGGGCGACCTCACTAAGGCGCAGACTTCGTGGCCCGCGGCAACGGCCCGGGCCACGGTGTGACCGCCGATAAACCCTGTGGCCCCGGTCATCATCACCCGCACAAATGACCACCCTAGTGACGATCCTCTCACTTCCTGTCACTGTGACTGGTTGATGGCAGGGTGGGTAGCCTTCACACAGCTTGGTGACGTATGGAGGAGCAAATGGCTGATCGATCAGGACAGGCGTGGGAAGAACTGGTTGCCCTGATGGGGGAGATCGAAGGCGACTGGTGGCGCGAGGCAAGAGGTATGCCGACCGCCAATGACCGGGCAGAGGCTCGAATATTCGCCCTCAATGGCTTGCAGCACGCTTTGGAGTTCTGGTCGCAGGCTGATCCAGCTCGGCCCTGGTTCTACCGGTGGTTTTCGCCGACCAAAAAGCTGCTGGGGGATAACCCCGACGCCATCTATTACGGCAGCGTGATCGATCCTGATCGCGACTATGTGATCCGGGGCAACCTCGCCGGGGCGGTGTATACCTCTTTCACCGTCGAGGTCGGAACGGCTGGTGGGGGCATGTCGAAAGCGCTTGGCGCCACGCTCAATGACGACGAGATCGAGATCAACTCTGATGGAAGCTACGAATTGCAGCTCAGCCAGAGCCCCCAACCCGGCAACTGGCTAGCGCTTACGCCTGAATCCGGGAGCATCACGACACGGCACTATTTCGAGTGGGATCGCCCCGCCGCCACCGACCCGAATATGCATGTTCCGCTGTGCATCGAGCCGACGGCCGATCCCGGCCCACCGGCGATACCCGACGACGAAGCCTGCGCGCAGGGTCTCCAGCGGGTGATCACATTCCTTCGCAGCGTGACCGTGGACTGGCCCGCCGGCCCCCGCGACATCCCGCTGGATTGGGTCTCGCCAGAGCCCAACCGTTTCACCAATCCTCCGCTGGATGAGGGCAATCGCGCCATTGGCTACGCCGCGGCCGACAACGCCTACCGCTCAACCCGCTATGAACTCGGCCCCGATGAGGCCCTCGAAATTCGGGGGCGCTTTCCGCAGTGTCGTTTCTCCAACGTGGTACTCAACAACCGCTTCATCCAGACTCCGCCGTATCGGAGCCGCCGGGTGTCTCTCAACCGGCGCCAGACAGTGCTCGAGCCCGATGGTTCGTTCCGAATGATCCTGGCTCATCGCGATCCCGGCGTCCCCAACTGGCTGGATACCGCCGGTGCTCCCACTGGCACCCTGTTTTGGCGCTATCTGCTCCCCGCCGAGCAGCCCAGCCAACTCGAAACCCAGGTGCTCGCGGTCGACGACGTATAACCGCCGTCACAACAGGTGTGTACGACCGGGCCGGCAGATTCATAGATCACGCCCGAGCAGGCTGAAGCATTGACCAGTCGGGCCAGCATGGGTAGAGCGGGTAGCGAGGAACGCCACGTAATCGGCGACCTCGATCGGGTCCTTTACACGATCGCCGCCGAGGGCCGGCTCTAGCTCATGCAGGCGCTCCATCGGCAGCCCGACCGTCCAGCTCAAGAGCTCGGTGGCAACCGCGCCAGGGACGATCTCGTTGACGGTGATTCCCCGGGGCCGGAGCTCTCGCGCCAGCACTCGGACGTACATTGACGCCGCGGCCTTGGCTGAGCAGTACGCGGCGGCTCCTGGGGAGGGTGAATGCCCCTGACCGGAACCGATCATGATGATGTGGCCGCCATCGCCAGCGGCAAGCAGCTCTAGTGCGGCGTCGCAGCAATAGTGCACACCATGCACGTTGACGTTGAAGCAGCGATCCCAGTCTTCGTCATCGAGTTCCCCGACCGGGGTGAGTGGCTGCATGGCGCCGGCATTGTTCACGAGGATGTCGAGCCGTCCGAAGATCTCTTCGGTTCGGCTGAAGAGACGGCGGACTTCGGAGCGAGAGGTCACGTCTGTCACAACCACCTCGGCTGTCCCTCCAGCGGCCTCAATCCCGGCCGCGACGTCGTCGAGTTCATCGGCGGAGCGAGCGGCAAGCACGACTGAGGCGCCATCTTGCGCCAAGCGCTCAGCGGTCGCCCGCCCAATACCCCGCCCTGCGCCGGTCACAACTGCGACTTTCCCATTGAACGGCTTCGTCGACATCTGGTGCAGCCTTTCGCTCAGGTTCGGTATCGCCAGGCGATGTGGGAGGATCGGCGGGCGATTTGGGCTTGTCGGTCGACCGGGGGCAGGTCGAGCTCTTTGAGGGAGACGACCTGGGCGTTCACGACTGGAGTTTCGGGTGGGTGCCACCAGCGGAAGGTGCAAAGCACTGAGTCCCGCCCCTCGGTGTCAAGCCAGTTGGGGCCGCCGGGGTCGGTGCCGGCGATGACGATGGGGCCTGGCTCGATGAGTGCGTGGTTGAGGCAGGTGAGCCGGTTGGTGAAGTCCAGGGCCTCATACCATGGCCGGTTGTAGAGCTGGACGTCCCACATGGTGGCGCCCCGGTGGTCGACCTCGACCACGAGGGCCTGGTCGGGATCGAGATTCACCGCGGCATGGCTGTAGATCAGGGTTTTGACGCCACGGCCCATCCCCGCAGGGGGGAGGAACGTGTTGGGAGGCTGGTCGCCCAGCATTCGCTCCTGGTAGCCGTTCCAGAAGTCGAATGAGTGCTCGATTTCGCCGAGTGCGGTGCCGAGAATGGCGGCGGCATCAATGTCCGGTTTTGGCTCGCCCACCGTGTCGAGGCGCTCAATCACAAACGTGGCTGGTTCGGCTGGCTGCCAGTCGAAGTAGTAGTCGCGGATGTGCACGAACGACGCCTCGGGATCGAGCGGCAACCAGCTTCCGCGGCCGCCGCTGCGTTCTTCGCCACCCAACAAGATGTCAATTTCGTCTCCGGGGCCAATTCCGAGGCTCGATCCCGTCACCTCAAGGCCCACGCCCGCGCCGCCGCTTTGCGTGGCGCCGAGCTTGATCTGGAGCACGAACTCCTCACAGGCGCCCATGTGCCCAGAGATCCGATAGACCCCGTTGCCGTCGATGGCGGTCCGGCGCGCCACTTGGTCGGCGTTAGGCCCGCCCCATTGGTAGACCGGGTCGCTGCTCCGGAAGAAGGCTGGGTGGCGGGGGTCGTTGTGGCCGATCGCATAGGTCAGCCAACAGGCCACCTGATTGGCCAGGTGCCGCTGCCCCTCATCGTCCAGGCCCTCACCCAGGGCTCCAATCCGCTCGCAGAACTCACGCCATGTCGTCATAGACATCTTGCAAAATAGACGACCCTCGCTCTGGTAGCGATCTTCCGGATAGTGGTAATTCCGCCGAGAAGCACAAACACTCTGTGGAAGTGTTGGAAGGTGGGTGTTCTTCCCGAGGTAGTCGTCGGTCCCCGCCTTGTCTTGCGGCGTTGGCGGGTCAGCGATCTAGAGATTCTGCGGGATGCCATCCAGGGCAGCATTGATCATCTGCGGCCGTGGATGTCATGGATCGAGTACGAGCCATTGAGCGATCCCGACCGAGAAGCACTCATCCGCACTTGGGAAAATGATTGGATTGCCGGTGACGAGGTCGTGTTCGGGGCGTTCTTTGGAGACCAAGTCGTGGGCGGTTGCGGATTTCATCGCCGAGCTGGCCCCAAGACGCTGGAAATCGGCTATTGGGTGCATGTTGATCATCTGCGAAAGGGGTACGCCACTGAAATGGCTTCCTGTCTCACCTCGGCGGCGTTCACTGTCCCCGACATTGAGCGGGTGGAGATCCACCACGACAGGGCCAACACCCGAAGCGGGGCCATTCCTGAGGCCCTCGGCTTCAATCTCGACGGGGAGTCACAGGTCAAGCCCCATGCCCCAGCCACAATCGGAGTTGACCTTGCCTGGTCGATAACCGGAAATGAATGGCACACCGCCTCCTCTGCCCGATCTCATCAAGATCACGCTGCCATGGATTTTTCGGTTCGTGAGGCCGTCGAGGCGGACATTCCCGGCATTCGTAAGTGCTACTTACGTTCATGGCGAGCGGCCTATAACGGATGCCTGACGCCAGATGTATTGAATGAGGAGGCGCAGAAGCGAGAGGGCTTCGACTGGTCTCGGGTTATCAAGTCGGAGACGGCAACGGTGCAGGTGGCGGTGGATTCGGGTAGACGCATCCTTGGAGTTGTACAGGCCGACGAGGACTTGCCGCCACCACGCGACTTGCCCGAGATCGACATGCTGTACGTCGACCCAGAGGCATGGGGTTCACAAGTCGCACTCCGACTTCTTGACGCTGGCCTTGACTGGATCGCAAGGCAAGGCCATACGCAAGCTCGACTTCGGGTCGTCGAAGTACACAATCGGGCTCGGCGCTTCTACGAACGCGAGGGGTGGCAACTAGATGCCGACCTTGAGCCAGCTCGCAATGACTTTTTTAGGCTGGTCTACTACCGCCGGCAATTGGTCGAATGATCGCCAGCCTTGGCCGTTTCTAGGTTCAGGGGCACCCCTCGGGATTAAGTACTCGCGTGGTGCTGGCCGGGTAGTTGGCGAGTACGCGGGCTGTTCGGATGGGCCGGGGGGCGAGGTTTCCGCCGCAGTTCTTACATGTCCATGCCATCTCTTCGGCGCAGGCAGAGCAAAAGGTGCACTCGAAGGTGCATATGGTGGCGTCAGTCGAGTCTGGGGGCAGGTCCCGGTCGCAGCATTCGCAATTTGGGCGCAGATCAAGTAGAGCCATATGCCAGACGCTACCTATTACCGGGAGGCCGCCGACATGCGAATTGAACCGCTTACTGCGGCAATTGGAGCAGAGATTTCGGGTATCAACCTTGGAGAACTCGATACTGAGACCGGTGAGGAGCTTCGGGCGGCGCTGCTTGAGTACAAGGTGGTGGGCATCCGGAATCAGTTTCTCGATGACGCTGGCCATGTTCGGCTGGCTGAGTCGCTCGGCGAGCCGTGGATTCACCCGATGGATCGCCTGGCCGGCGTCGATTCGGCCGAGCCGTCAGAGTTGCGGGTCAAGAGCGACCACCAACTTCTGACTGACCGGTGGCACTTGGATGTGCTGTATGCCCCCAACCCGCCCGCCTTCGCCATATTGCGGGCCATCGATGTGCCGCCGGTGGGCGGCGACACTATGTGGGCCAATCTGGTTCTGGCCGCTTCGTGGCTGCCCGATGACTTGCGAGAACAGTTACTGGGCCGCTTCACAGTGCACAGCGTGCCTGACACGTTGATCAATCTTAAGCAGACGTTATTTCCAGACTTCGACCCGCAGATCTGGCGTGAAAACCTCCAAGGGGTGCGCCAGCCACTACTGCGCCGCCACCCTGAGACAGGAGAGGATGCGATCTTCTGCGTTGGGGACGCTTCCGTTGACGGGCTCGATGACGATGCCAGCCAAAAGCTCATGGCGGCCGTCACCGAACACGCCACCAATCCCAGCGTGACCTGCCGCTGGCGATGGCGCAACGGCGACGTGGTGATCTGGGATGAGCGGTGTACCGCTCACTTCGCAGCACGCGATCCGTGGGAGGGCGATCGCGTGCTGCGACGCTTGCTGGTCGAGGGAGATTGCCCGATAGCGGCGAATTAGTTGCCCGTAGCATCGATGCCGGACTCTTTTGCTTGACTATGACGGATTCACTGGACGACAGGATTCAGCGGCTGCTCGACCGCGATGAGGAATTGCTGGCTTGTCCTTGGCCACTATTCGACGAGGTGCGTTCAGCATCCGAACCCGCGTTCTACAGCGATGCCATGGGGGCCTGGGTCGTCACCAGTCATCAACTGCTACATGAAATCCTGGTCGACCCTGAGACGTGGTCGAATCGATCGCCTACCGCGACTTATGACTTCCGCAATCCAGTGGCAGACCACACCGCAGCCATCGCTCTAGAGCCTGAGATGGCTGAAGTGGTCAGCCGGTTCCGAAGCCGCAATCGGGGGCGGGTGCTCAACACCGCCGATCCGCCCGAGCATGTTCGACAGCGCCGGGCGCTCAACCGGGCGTTCCGCCCTACTCGCCTGCGGGCGCTGGAGCCCGAGGTCGAGTCGGTTTCTGATCAATTGGTCGCTGAGTTCGCCCACCGAGGCCGGGCTGATCTGTTTCGCGAGTACGCAGTCTTGTTGCCCATGGTGATGATTTCCCGAATGCTCGGCGTTCCCGAGGAGGAGCTCGGAGTGTTCAAGGGGTGGTCTGACTCCTTCGCCATTCCCATCGGGCGAGCCAACCCCAGTCGAGATGAAGTGCGCAGCTACATCAGATCGGAGTCCGAATTCGAGGACTATTTTTCGGCCATGATCGAAAGGCGCCAGAGCGATCCGCGAGACGATCTGATATCGGACGTGGCCAATGCCGAGGTCGACGGCGAGCCCTTGAGTCACGAAGAGCGGATAACCGCGCTGAGACAGTTCCTGCTAGCGGGCAACGAGACGACTACCACGCTCTTGGCCAACATCGGCCATCGCTTGGCCACCGATCACGAGTTGCGAGACCGGCTGGCCGACGATCGGGATCTGGTGCCTGCCTTTGTGGAGGAGGCCCTCCGTTACGAGGCGCCGGTGACCGGGTTGTTCCGCGTCACCACCCGAGAGACCCAGCTCGGAGACCTGCCTGTTGCCAAAGGAGAGTTCGCGTGGCTGGCGTTCGCGGCCGCCAATCGCGACCCGGAGTCCTGTCCGGTTCCCCACGAATTCGACATTGACCGCGATCCCAACGACCATGTGGCCTTCGGTTACGGCGAGCACTACTGCATCGGCCAGGGCTTGGCCCGCCTTGAGGCCAAGGTGGGCACCAACGCCATGTTGGACCTGCCCAACCTGACGTTGGCCGCCGACCACACTGATGCCTTCATGGACAGCTACATCCTGCGCGGCCGCACCCAACTGCTAGTCACCTTCGACCCCCTGCCGAAAGGCGAAGGCGACGCGTGACGGCTTGATTCTGGCGATAATGGAGGATGTGGGGAGCCATGGTCTCTAGCGAGTACTCGGAACTGGGGGGCCTATGAAGTCCAAAGCCGAACAGCGGATGCTTTTGGTGTCCGGCGACTCCCATGCGGGGCCAACCCTGGAAGCTCTGCGGTCGTACTGTCCGGGGGCTTATCTGGGGGCTTTCGATGAATTCTCGGCCAGCGCTCAAGTCGAAGAGATACGCGCTGGAGTGCGAGAGAGCGGATCGTTATACCTCAACACCTCAGGGCACGATGACCCTGGGGCCCGCCTGGCCGACATGGACCGCGACGGCATCGCTGCCGAGGTGATATTCCACAACAGCTTCAACGGCGAGCCGATGCCGTTTCTGGATCTGGGATGGCCCGAATTCGACAATCCCGAACTGGCCGGCGTGGGATTCCAGATCTACAACCGCTGGCTGGCTGACTTTTGCGCGGCTGCGCCAGAGCGGCTCATCGGGTTGGCCCATATCCCTCTGTGGGACATCGACGCCGCCATCAAGGAATTGCACTGGGCTGCGGACCACGGCTTGCGGGCGATCAATTTCCCCAGTGCCCGGCCGCAATGGATTCAATACAACAACCCCCATTGGGATCCCTTCTGGGCCGCGGTGGAAGAGACTGGTCTGGTGCTGGCCACCCACGCCGGAGCGGCCACCGATCCGGCAGTACAAGAAGTGGCTGGAACTCCGCTGCTTTTGATCGAAGCCGGCGGGGCCTACAACCGCCGGGCGGTGGCCCGCATGATCCTGGGGGGAGTGTTCGAGCGGTTCCCCGGTCTCAGACTGGCCATGACCGAGCAGCCCGGGGTGTGGATCCCGGCTGCGCTCGTTGAGCTCGACACCGCGGCCTTGGCCCCGTTGCCTCTGGCCAACAGCGAGTTATCCAAGGCGCCAAGCGAGTACTTCAAATCCAATGTATTCGTGGGGGCCAGCTTCATCGCTCCGTTCGAGGTCGAAGCCGCGGTTGACGACTGGTGGTGGACGAACATCTTCTGGGGTCGCGACTACCCGCACCCCGAAGGTACTTGGCGCTATTCCGCTGATCCCGAAGAGACGCCGATGACCCACCTTTCGCTGCGGCACGCAATGGCCGGCATCCCCGAAGACAAGGTGCGGGCCATCGTCGGGGAGAACGCGGCCCGCGTCTACGGACTCGACGTGGTCTCGCTGCGATCGATCGCCGATGAGATTGGTCCTACCAACGAAGAAATCACCGCTCCGCTTGACGACGTCCCCGCCCTGGACGGGCCTGAACGCAAGGGCTATGGCTACTTCGCATTCAGAACCGTCGGCCCCTACGCGTAAGGACGGGCCGAAGATGAATGCTCGCAGCGACAACCGGGTAGCAATCGTCACTGGAGCGCGCCCCTGGGGAGTTGGCGGGGCGACGGCCCGAGCCCTTGCCCAACGGGGCTACGACATTGCGCTGGTGGATCTCCGTCAGGACTGGGGGGAGCAGAGCGCCGAGGCCATCAGAGAAGAGACCGGTCAACGAGCGATCTGGCTTGGGGCCGACGTTTCAGATCGCAACGACGTCGCTGAAATGGCCGATTCCGTACACGGGGAATTCGGCCGCATTGATGCCCTGGTCAATAACGCCGCAATCGGCGGCGCCAGCAGCACCGAGAACTTTGAAGTCGAGGAATTCAACCGAACCATCGGTGTCAATCTGCTGGGGCCGATGCTCTGCACCCAGGCCGTCATCCCGGCGATGAAGGAGGCCGGCTACGGCCGGGTTGTCAGCGTTGCGTCGACAGCACCCTTCAATCCGCCGCCGGCTGACATGAGTCCGGTGTCGCTGTACAACGCCGCCAAGGGGGGCTTGATTGCCTGGACCAAGTCGGCGGCGGCCGAGCTGGCGCCCTACGGCATCGTCGTGAACGTTGTCGCCCTCGGGGGGATTTCCACCGGGGGTATGGGAAGTGAGAATCCGCCGACTCAGGAGCAGGATGAGCACATGTTGAACGTCGTGCACCGCGGACTGCTGCCGTGGGGTCGGCTATTGGGGGTTGACGAGGCGGCCGACGTCATCGCCTATGCCGCATCAGCCCCGAGCCACGCGATGTTGGGGGCAACCATTCACGCCAGCGGAGGGCGGGTAATGCCGCTCTGAGGGCGGCTAGGAGACTGTCCCGCAGCAAACGGAGAAAGGCAGATGATGGGCAATCCCGACAAGATCCGCCGGGTGGTCACCGGGCATGACGCCGACGACCGGTCGGTGATCGTCTTCAACGATGAGCACGAATACAAGCGCCGGGTGCAAATTTGGACCACAGAGGGTTCTCCGGCGGACAACTCTGGTGAGGTAGTCGATGCCGCACAGCGGGAGACTCGCCTGGAGGCCCCACCGCAGGGATCGATGTTCTGGTTGGTTGAACTCCCTCCGGTTCAGGAAATGGCACCGGGGGCAGCGGCAGAAACCGCCGAGCGTCTTGCCAAGGAAGGCGCGGTTGCCCATAGCGACCGGCGGCCCGGCATGCACACCACCAGAACGATCGACTACATGGTTGTCCTCGACGGCGAGGTCACCCTATTGCTGGACGAAGGGGAGGTGACCCTGCACAAGTACGACACGGTGGTCCAGCGGGGAACGGCGCACCACTGGGAGAACAGGGGCACCGAGCCGGCTCGGCTGGCCTTTGTCTTGCTTGACGCCCAGCCGCTGTCTTGAGCGATGTCGTCTCAGCGGGAGATGGAGTTGGACACCAGGCCGCAGATCTGGCTAGCTGATATCAACCGCGGTGGCAATGATTGACCGGCGGTCGTAGGAGGCCGTGTCTCCGGTCAGCTCCACCGTTGCTTCCCGCATGTTGGGGTCGAAGGACGAACCACCAACTCGGATCGTGAATGATCCCGGTTCGGTGATGAGATTCATGTGGAGGCCGTGGAAGGCCAGTCGGCTGGGGTGGACGGTGAAGGTGACGGTGCGAGCCTCCTCGGCTGGGATGGCAACTCGGGCGAAACCGATTAACTCGCGGATCGGCCGGGCCACAGAAGCGACCTCGTCGGTCACATAGAGCTGTACGACCTCGTCGCCGTCGTGTTGGCCGTTGTTGGCGACAGGAACCGAGACGGTGGTGGCTTCCGTTGTCGAACCGGCCACCACCGAAGGCTCGCCATATTCGAATGTCGTGTACGACAGACCGTGCCCGAACCAGTAGAGAGCTTCGGTGTCGCGGTCGACATAGCTGCCGTAGAATTCCGACCGATCGCCGCGACGCCGCATGTCGTGGTGAAGCGGGATCTGCCCCACATGAAGGGGCAGCGTGACCGGGAGGCGGCCCGACGGGTTCACCTCGCCGGTCAGCACTTGGGCGATGGCCGAACCGCCCTCTTCGCCGGGAAGGATCGACCAAATGAGGGCGTTGGAAGCCGCAGACTCGGCCTCGAGGGTGTGGACCCGGCCGCTGATCACCACAACCACGATGGGTGTGCCGGTGGCCGCTATTCGAGCCACCAGCTGCGACTGCACTCCGGGCAGGTCGAGGTCGGTGGCATCACGGGCTTCCCCAACGGTCGCATCAGCAACCAACCCGGAGCGGGCGCCCACGCAGACGATGGCAACGTCGGCTGATTCTGCGGCCGCGACCGCTTCCTCGATGCCCGATGCATCATCGCCGGAGTCGGCGCATCCCGGAGCATGGACGATCTCGGTGTGGGGAAGCGCAGACCGCAGTCCGTCCAGCGGCGTCACATGGAGGGTGAAGTGCGGTCCCGGGGAGAACGTGCCGCCGGCTTCGGGCAGCTGGTCGACCCCCTGCTCCATCCCTAGGGCCTCCATGGCCTCGAGCATCTCTGCACTGCGGTTCAGATAGATGATCTCCAGGTGGGTCGGATAGTGGTAGTCGCCCTGGAGGAGACGGGGATCGTCGGCGTGGGGGCCGATGACTGCCAGCTTTGAGATCGACGGGTTGAGGGGCAGCACGCCATCGTTCTTGAGCAGGATCACCCCTTCAGCCGCGGCTCGGCGAGCCAATGCCCGCTGGTCAGGGTTGTCGAAGACCGCCAGCGCGGCATCAGCATCGACATAAGGGTTTTCGAACAAGCCGAGCTGGATCTTCTGGGCCAGCACTCGGGCACAAGACTCATCGATGATTGACTCGTCGATTCGGCCTTCTCGAACCGCCGCGGGTAGGTGCTTGTAACAGTCGAGTGCCGGCAGTTCGACATCGAGTCCCGCACTAAGCGCTTGGATGGCTGACTCAGTGGGATCTGCGGCGGTCATGTGGTTGAAGTGCAGCTGCATGACCGCGAAATAATCGGCCACCACCGTGCCGGTAAAGCCCAGCTCGCCCCTCAGGAGATCAGTGAGCATCGCCCGGCTGGCCGCCACAGGCACTCCGTCGATGGACGAGTAGCTGTTCATGATCGACGCCAAGCCGGCCTCGCGGATGGCGGCTGCGAACGGCTCGGCGTACACCTCTCGAAGCTCCCTATTGCCGAGGTGGACCGGCGCCTGGTTTCGGCCGCCCAGGGAATACCCGTAGCCCAAGAAGTGCTTGCCGGTACACACCACGCCGTTGGCCAAGTCATCGGTCTGGAGCCCCTTCACATAGGCAACGCCCATTCGGGCACACAGCTCGGGTGACTCGCCGTAGGTCTCTTCCACCCGGCCCCATCGGGGGTCCCGTGCGACGTCCAAGACGGGGGAGAGGTTGTGGCGGGCTCCGACTGCGGTCATCTGGATGCGGATCACCTCTGCGACTTCGGCCATCAGGTCCACATCCCAGGTGGCGGCCAAGCCCAGCCCTTGGGGGAAGGTGGTGGCCCCGCGGTGGAGGAACCCGCCGACCCCCTCCTCATGGATCACCGCGGGGATGCCCAGTCGGGTGCGTTCTACCAGAACTCGCTGAATGTCGTTGCCGAGCTTGGCTGATTCGTTAGCCAGCAATCCGGTGCTCGCACCGATTCGGGTGACTTGGCCGATCCCGTCAGCCAGTTGCTCCGCGGCATGGTCGGCGTCGAAGGCTTCGTCGCGAACCAATGCAGTTAGCCAGACAGTCCCGAGCTGGGCCACCTTCTCCTCAAGCGTCATACGCCCCAGCAGATCGGCAACCCGGTCGTCGATTGCTGCGTTGGGATCGCGGTAGGTATCGGTCATGGCGTCTCCTCCTGATGGCGCTCAGACCTTCTTGGGGTCGGGGATGCCGGGGCGGGTGCCCTCTTTGTGCTCGACGAATTCGATGAGATAGCCGTCGAAGTCCTTCACGTAGGCCATGATCACCGGCCAGCGGTCGAGGTGGGTGGGCTCCATGACTGACTCACAGCCCGCGTCCATAGCCCGTTGGTAGAGCCGCTCACAGTCACTCGTGTTGATGTAGATCTTCCACATTGCAGTGCCCATGTCGATGGGACCCTCGTTGTCGAGGTGTTGAGCCAACTGGAGTCGGGAACCGCCGTGGGGCGACTGGATGACCGCCTCGAGGGCACCGGGAATCTCCAGGCGGTGCTGGAGTTCGAGCTCGCACACGTCCACCCAGAACTCGAGAGCTCGGTCCATGTCTTCGACGTTGATGCAATATTGGGCGAGTATTTGGGTCATAACGGCCTCCTTGATCGCAACGGTGGCGGGCTACTCGTGATTGCCGGTGTGACAGTACAGTGTTGAACGACGCTCACGTTGGCGTAAGCAAGTCGCAATTCAAGAGGGAGGCGACCCATGCCCAACCCTGTCGCAGGCGTAGACCAGAGCAACGCTCCTTACATCATCGTCTCATCCGATACCCATGCCGGGCTGTTCGTCGAGGACTATCGGGAATACCTCGAGTCGGCGCTCCACCCCGAGTTCGACGAGTGGCTGGTCACCCGCCACCAGCATCGGGCCATGGTCGAGGAACTTAACGGCGAATATGTCGAGCAGTGGGAGGGCGAGAACGAGATCGGATTGAAGGGTGCCTACGACCCGGAGATCCGCGACAAGACCCTTGATGCCGACGGTGTCGCCGGGGAGATCATCTTCGCCGACGGCGACGCGGTCACCGGAATGGAGGCCCCGCCGTTCGGAGCCGGTCTGTCTGCTGGACAGATCACCGACTCGCGGCGGGCCTGGGCTGGGGCACGGGCCCACAACCGCTGGCTTGAGGAGTTCTGCGCCACCAATCCGCCCCGCCGCGCCGGAGTCGCCTTGGTGCCGATCACCCACGGCATCGATGAGGCGGTGAAGGAGATCGAGGCGCTGGCCGGCAAGCCCGGCATCAGGGGCATCATGATCCCCACCATGTGGCACGAGCACCCGTCGTACGGCCACGAGAGCTACGACCCGGTGTGGGCCGCTTGTGCCGAGGCTGGACTGGTGGTGCACACCCACTCCGGAGAAGCCGACACGCCGTCATACAACGAGAACATGGCCCAATACATGCTCGAGGTGGCGTTCTGGACGCACCGACCTCTCTGGCAGCTCCTGTTCTCCGGAACCTTCGACCGCCATCCCAACCTGCGCTACGCGCCGGTGGAGTGCGGTTCGTGGTGGCTGGGCGACCTGCTGTTCAAGGCCGATGCCATGTTCGGCGGCCGCAACTGGAAGGTGAAGAAGATGAGCTCTCGCACTAAGGGGCTCATCCAGCGGCTGCCTTCGGAGTACATCGGCAGCAATGTGTTCATCGGTGCTTCCACCATGAGCAAGGTGGAGCTGCGGCGGCGCTACATGAACGGCGTCGACGCGCTTATGTGGGGCACCGACTACCCCCACCCCGAGGGAAGCTGGCCCAACACCATTGAGCGTCTCGAAACCGACTTCCAGGAGATACCGGTCGAGGAAACTCGCTTGTTGCTTGGGCTAAACGCGGTGCGGTGTTACGACCTAGACATCGACAAGCTGTCGAACATTGCCAGCCAAATTGGCCCGACTCCCGAGCAGCTCAACCAAGACCTCGGCCTGCGGACCGAACCCAATGCCATTCGCGAGGCCCGGTTCTGGTTCGACGACTACAACATCGAGTGGCCTGATTGATCCAATCGAAGCGGTTGCGCTTCTAATTCTTGAATGAGCCGCCTGGAATTCGATCGGGCTGACAGCAGGGCCCTGCGGGCAGTAGCCGTCCAGTTCTTTGTCAACGGTGCACTGTTTGCATCGTTCGTTCCCCGGTTGCCCGAGATACGAGATCGGGTGGAGATCTCAGTAGCTGGCGTGGGTGCCTTGCTGTCCATCGCCGGGGTATTCGGCCTAGCGGGAAGCGCGGTCGTTGGTCACGCCATATCGCGGTTCGGTACCCGCGCGGTGATGCTTGGTGCTGGGGGATTGCTGGCGATGTCTTTGTCGGTGGTAGGGCTGGCTGCCACGCCTGCGGTGCTGTTGGTGGGGTTGGCGGCGATGATGGTTTTCGACGTCATGGTCGACGTTGCCATGAACATGCAGGGTTCGTGGCTGAGCGCCCGAAGGCACGCACCGGTGATGAACCGACTCCACGGGCTGTGGAGCCTGGGCGCACTCGTCGGCGGAGCAGTCTCGTCGCGAGTGGCCTCGGCTGAGGTTTCGCTCACCGCCCATCTTTTGGTCGCGGCCATGGTGCTGCTGGCCTTGCTCGGGTTTGTCGGGCCGGGTCTTCTTCGAGTTGATGAAACGCCTGAGCCAACACCCGAAGAGGGCAAAAGAACAGCTATTGCCCAGCGAAGCCTCAGGACCCTGGCCCTCTTCGTGGTGGTTGGGTTCTCAGCTGCGGCGATGGAGTCGACTTCCTTTGACTGGGCCGCCTTTCGCCTCACCGACGATTTGGGAACTTCAGCAGGGTTCGCGGCTATCGGCTATGTGGCGGTGATGGGGGGCATGACCGCGGCGCGATTTGCCGGCGACTGGGCCAGCGTCCGCCTGGGCGATAGCAGACTGATCACGCTGTCGGCCTCCTTGGCTGGCACTGGGCTGGCAGTTGCGTCGCTGGTGCCAAATCGATACGTCATTGTGGCGGGCTATGTCGCGGCCGGGCTCGGAATTGCCGCCTTGCTTCCCTCGGTATATGACGCGGCGGCAAAACGCCCCGGTCGGCCAGGGGCAGGGCTCGGCGCCCTTACCGGTGGACTGCGCACCGCCATCCTGGTCATCCCCTTCGTCATCGGGAGCATCGCCGGTACGGGGCTGGACATCGGCGGAGCGGTGGCAATCGTGGCGCTTCCTGCCACCGTGATCTTCCTGTCGATGTCAGCGAGAGTGCGGGTGGCGGCCCACCATTAGGGTCTAATCCAAGGGAAAAGCGGTTCAGGTCGGCCCTGGACGCCGACGTCAAGAGCAAGCAATTCCCCGGGCTGAAATCCGTCGCGACCCGGCTCGGAGGGCACGGTGCCGCTGGCCCCGATTGTGGTGACAAACAAGGTTGAGAGATCTGAGCCTCCAAAGGCGGGCATTGACGGCTTCTGCACTGGCAGCTCAATGCGACGGTCCACCACGCCTTCTGGGGTTACCCGGATCAATGCCCAGCCATAGACCGAAGCCGACCAGTAGCAGCCGTCGGCATCGACGCAGGCTCCATCCGGCTTACCGGGAAGGCTCGAATAGTCGAGGAATACCCGCTCGTTGGTTGCCTCCCCGGTGTCAGAGTCGTAGTCGAATACCAGAACACGGTCGGTGGGGGTATCGGCGAAGTACATGCGCTGGCGTTCGGGGTCGAAGGCCAATCCATTGGTGACGCCGATGTCCGAACGCAAGGTTGTGACCTCTCCGTTGGGCTCAACGCGGTAGAGAGCCCCTGTCCACTCCCCAGCATTGGTGTCGGCGTACATCGATCCAACCATGTACCGGCCGACAGGGTCGCACCGGCCGTCGTTGAGCCGGTTTCCGGTGCCTGCCGCCTCAAGTTGACGCCAGCCAGTGACTTCGCCGGTCGCCCAATCAAGCACCACCAGTTCATGCTCGCTGGCCACCAGCAACCGGTTGGGATCGGTGGTGAGAACGAAGGATCCGGGACGTCCGGGAAGCGCTCTCGACATGGAGGCTCCGGAGGAGGGGTCCAACCGATGGATGGCACAGCCATCGATATCGGCCCAGTACAGCGCCTGATCGCGTTCACTCCACACCGGGCACTCTCCCAAGGCCGCAGGAGCGTGGCCGACAGCCTCAATCGAAGTCATGGAGTCCTCCGGCGTTGACAGCTTGACGACGTATTCATATCCTCCGACCAGACCGACCAGCAAAGCCGGAGCAACTGTGAAGGGATTCGACCCCAAATTCATCGATCCACCCGACTACATCCTTGGGATCACCAAGGAGATCTGGGAGGACCGCGGCGTTGACGCTCTCCATAGCTATTACACGCCCAAAGTCATCGTTCGCTCACCCGATGGGGTGGTCGTCGGAAGTGAGGAAGTCATTGCTGCCACGTTGGCCACTCTTGCTGAATTCCCGGATCGACAGCTTCTCGGTGAAGACGTCATCTGGAGCGAGGACGAAGACGGCGGGTTCTTGTCCTCACATCGCATCTTCTCCACGGCAACCCACCTCGGCAACGGCGCTTATGGTCCGGCCAGCGGGGCCCGTTTGGGCTACCGGATCATTGCCGACTGCGCTTGTCGGGAGAACCAGGTCTACGACGAATGGCTCATCCGCGATCAAGGGGCGATCGTTCGCCAACTCGGAATTGACCCAAAGCGATTCGCCGCCGACCAAATTGCCAACGAAGGTGGTGTTGACCTGGCAAAACATCCCTTCACTCCTAGAGGCGACCGGGAAGCCTTCTACAAGGGAACCGGCAATGATCACGAGGCCGGCCACCGGTACGCCGAGGCGTTGAGACAGATCATGCAAGGCCGCTTGGCCGTGGTTCCCGAGGTATTCGACAGGGCAGTCCATCTTGAACTGCCCGGCGGAAACACTGGTCATGGTTGGGGTGACGCCGATGCCTTCTGGCTTGGGCTCCGCAGTGCCCTTCCCGATGCCTCATTCCGCATCCACCACCAGATCGGGCGAAACGATGCCGGCATGGCACCCCGGGCCGCGCTGCGCTGGTCGCTGGACGGCACTCACGATGGGTGGGGGGCGTTTGGAGCACCGACCGGAGCAGCAGTCCACGTCATGGGGCTGAGCCACGCCGAGTTCGGCCCTTGGGGATTACGGCGCGAATACGTCCTGTACGACGAGACATCGATCTGGAAGCAGATACTGCTGCACACGGGATGATCTGGCGGATATGTCTGCCGGATGAGTCTGCCAGTTTGACATAATGACTACGTATTCATAAGGTCTCGGCCTGTGGGGGCCAAGCCAGGGGAGACATCCTCTGATGAGGTGCGGAGCCAGCAGCAAGCCAACCGACGGGTTACGTCGGTAGATGTGGCTGCGGAGAGTGGAGTGTCACAGGCCACTGTTGCCCGCGTCTTCTCTTCACCGGAGAAGGTCACGCCCGCGACCAGGGAGAAGGTCCGATCCGCGGCAGATCGGTTGGGTTATGTGCCCAATGCCATTGCTCGAAGCCTCAAGTCTCAGCGAACCAACATCGTAGGGGCAGTGGTTCCGGCTTATGGCGAATACTGGCAGAACGTGCTGGCCGAGTTCTCTCGGCAGTTGGCCCAGCGCTCGTACCAGCTGCTGTTGTTCAGCTTTGCCAAGCCTGAAGATGTTGACGGTGCGCTGGGGTCGGTTGCCCAATACCGCCTTGACGGCGTGATCCTGGCGTCGGCGACCATCGGTCAGGCCCAACTGGGCAGAATGCAGTCCTCGCCTCTGCCGTCGGTGGCCTTCAACCAGCCGGCCGCTGAGGGATTGGTTCCGTCAGTCTCGGTCGACAACGAGGTGGGTATGGCCGAGTTAGCTCAGCACCTGGTTGACATGAGGGTGCGCACGGCGTTGTACATCGGCGGGGTGTCGTCGGTGTCAACCGATCAGGTGAGATACCGGGGCGCAGTGCAAGCCCTGGCCGAGCACGGCGTGGCGTGTCCCTACATGGAAGCCGGCGCTTATACCTACGATGCCGGTTACAAGGCCGCTGGCCAACTGGCCCAACGCGACAACTTGCCCGAAGCAGTGATGGTCGGCAGTGACGAGGTTGCGTTTGGGGTGCTCGACGGTTTGGAGAATGCGGGGGTAACAGCCCCCCGAGACCTACTTCTCACCGGATTCGATGGTCTTCCCCAGGCGAGTTGGGCCGGCTACGACCTCACCACCCTGGTCCAGGCCACTGATGTGCTTGTGGCCCAGGCAATTGACGTGCTGCTCGGTTCCAGCAGTGCCGTCGACCGGCCGGCCTCAGTCGTGGTGCCTGGGACCATTCGCTACGGGAAGACCACGAGTAAGTTCGATGCCTGAAATCCTGAAGGACGCGACGGCAAAGACCGCCCATGGCACCGATCCAGAACTGGCTGAGCGGGTCCGCCTCTTGATCGCTGATATCGAAGCTCGCGGCGAAGCCGCCGTAAGAGAGATGTCCCTTCAATTCGACAACTGGAGGCCAGAGCAATTTCAGCTGGCCCCGGAGCGAATCGAGGAGGTCGTTGCCAGCATCGACCCGGGCACCTTCGACGACATCCGCTTTGCCCAGGCCCAGATCCGGAACTTTGCCCAGGCCCAACTCGAATCAATCGGCGACACCGAGGTCGAGACCATGCCTGGAGTGGTTTTAGGCCACAAGAGCATCCCGGTTGGCTCCGTCGGTGCTTACGTGCCGGGCGGCCGCTATCCGATGGTGGCATCCGCTCACATGAGCATCCTGACAGCCAAGGTTGCCGGAGTGCCGAGGGTTGCAGCTTGCACACCGCCAATCAACGGGGGAGTGCCCGCGGAGACGGTAACGGCGATGCACTTAGCCGGCGCCGATGAGATTTACCTTCTGGGGGGAGTCCAGGCAGTCGCGTCCCTAGCGTTAGGCACGGAGTTCGTGGATTCCGTTGACGTTTTGGTCGGTCCCGGAAACGCCTTCGTAGCCGAAGCCAAGCGACAACTCTACGGCAGAGTCGGCATAGATCTTCCGGCCGGCCCTACCGAAACGCTGCTCTTGGCCGATGAAACAGTGGACGGCGAGATCTGTGCCACCGATCTCTTGGGTCAGGCCGAGCACGGCCCAACCTCACCCGCGGTGCTGCTCACTAGCTCCCGCGAACTGGGGCTTGAGACTCTTGCTGAAGTTGATCGCCAGCTCGAAACCCTGCCGACGGCTGACATCGCTTCGCAGGCGTGGGCCGACTACGGGCGGGTCATCGTCTGCGAGGACAAGGCCGAGATGCTGGCTATGGCCAATGATCTGGCGTTCGAGCACGTCCAGGTCATGACCTCCGACGACGACTACTTCCTGGAAAACATGACGAACTATGGCGCCCTGTTTCTGGGCCCGATGACCAATGTGTCATATGGCGACAAGGTGATCGGCACCAACCACACGCTGCCCACCCAGGGCGCGGCTCGCTACACAGGCGGCCTGTGGGTCGGAAAATTCATCAAGACCGTCACCTACCAGCGGGTTACCGACCCGCAATCGAGCGTCCTCATCGGGGAATATTGCAGTCGGCTGTGTGCGATTGAGAACTTCGCCGGGCATCAGGCTCAGGCTGACATCAGAGTCAAACGCTACGGCGGGTCCGGGTCATGAGCGAAGCCACAAGCGAAGCCACGGGCTGCGTCATGAAGACGGCGGTGGTGACTGGAGCCAGCGGGGGGATCGGCTCAGCAATCACGCGGCGGCTCGCACACGATGGGTTTGCCGTGATAGCTGGCTACCATCGTGCCGCCGAAAAAGCCGATTCGCTGGTGGCTGGTCTTCCCGGCCAAAGCCACCGAGCTGTGCGGATCGCAGTAGACGAGCCGCAATCCCTCGCCGAATTGTCCCAATTGCTGGAGAAGTCGCCGGGATCGCTGGACGTTCTGGTCAACTGCGCCGGGGTGACCAGGTCTGTTCCCCATGATGATCTCGACTCCCTTGACGACACCACTATCGACGAGATTTTCGCCACCAACTGGCGGGGACCGTTCGCCGCCATCCGCGCGCTGCGGCCCCTCTTGGACAAGGCCGACAGTGCGGTGGTGGTCAACATCTCCTCAGTGTCTGGCATCACTGGCCAGGGATCCAACGTCGCATACTGTGCTTCCAAAGCCGCCCTCGACAGCATGACCAGGTCGCTGGCCCGGGCGCTTGCCCCTTCGATTCGGGTGGTTTCGGTGTCTCCAGGGTGGGTACTGGGTGAATATGCCGATCGAGTGCCTTCTGAGTACCTCGACGCCCAACGCAGTGGCACACCGCTGGGCCGTCTGGCCACCGCCGATGACGTGGCTTCAGCGGTGAGCGCCGTCGTACGTGATCTGCCTTTCACCACCGGCGCAATCATCAGCGTTGACGGTGGCCGTCCCTTGGGGGTCACATGAGGGCTCCCGTTGTTGTCCAAGCCGATGACTTCGCCCGTCGGGTTATTCAGCCATCTGAATTTGTGGCCGATACGGAGGCCTTCGTCGATGTGCGACTGCCCCAATCAGCGGGCAAGGCCAGCTACTCGTTTATCGGGCCGGGTGTTTCGCAGAACGATGCCCAAACTGTCAATCTCACCGAACGGCATGGATTCCAAATCGGCGGGGCAAGCATGGGCCACGGTGTGGTCAACAACCAGCATCTTCATTTCACCGCCGAGGTGCTGATCTGCACTAGGGGCCATTGGAGGGTGAACATCGGCGAACACGCCGAGCAGCACCTGGAGATCGGGCCCAACACCGTTTTCTCCGCTCCCAACTGGGTGTTTCGGGGCTTTGAGAACATCGGGAACGACGATGGATGGCTCTTCACGGTGTTGGGTGGCGACGACACCGGGGGCATCATCTGGGCCCCCGACGTTCTTCGCGATGCGGCCCAAACCGGCCTGTATCTGCGCTCCGACTATTCGTTGCTGGATGCTGCCAATGGTGAGCCTCCTGAAGACGTTGTGCTTCCGTTGAATGCCGAGCTGCTTGCTGGGGTGGACACCTACAGCGATGCCGAGCTCGCCGCCCGAACGGTGAGAATGGAAGATCTTCAGTGGTCGGACAATGCGCTGCTGTCCAGCGTGCTTACCGGACACAACACCGCAGTGGCGCCGGTGATTGGCTACGGCCTGACCGAGGATCGCCGCCATCGAACGCCTATCGGCACGCCCCACGGTTTCTCGGTGGAGTGGCTTCGGGTGGCGTCTGGCTCCAGCACCGGAGTCCACTGCCTCCATCACAGCCAGGTGGTGCTGGTTGGCGAAGGCCAATGGGAGATTGCCGTCAACCGAGGCAATGACGCAATCAGTGCCAATCCGCCCGAAGGCTCAGTGGTATCGATTCCCGCTTCTGCCTGGAGGAACCTCAAAAACACCGGCCCGACTGATGCATTTGCTTTGTTGATCTGCGGCAGCGACCAGCGAGCTGCCATCCAATGGGATTCAGAGATCGTGGCCGCCGCCGAAACACTCGGCTGGGGCCACGACGCCGCCGGCTACTTGGCTCCGCTTGCGCTTCTCGGAAGGCCACCGCAATGAGCCAGCTAACGATCTACCTACGTAGAAAACCAACAACCAAGGAGGGGTAAGACCCATGAGCACACAACAACGCAGGTGGTGGCGAGTCTTCGCCATCTTCCTTGCCTTCGCCCTATTTGTCGCGGCCTGTGGCAACGACGATGACGATGCGGACGAGCCAGCGGCTCCGGCCGCAACTGAGGCACCGGCTGAGGAGCCCATGGACGACGAGCCTATGGACGACGCTGAGGAGCCCATGGACGACGAGCCTATGGACGACGCTGAGGAGCCCATGGACGAAGAGCCTATGGACGAAGAGCCGGAGGTCATGCTGATCTCCGACGAATGCGCCATCCCGAATCCCGAGAGCAATTTCGAGATCGACATCATGGGCTGGGAGTTCCCGATCACAACTCAGTACGCCGAGGAGCTGGACGACTGCGAGGAGGGCAATTACTCGTTCAACTACCAATTCCTCGACTCGCAAGAGGCCCGCAGCGCCATGACGCAGGACGCGGCCTCCGGCTCGCCCAGCTTCGAGCTTTACCAGGGTTCGAACGCCTTCATCAGCGAGCTGGCCAACCAAGGCTTCGTGAGGCCTTTGAACGACTTGATCGACAAGTACCGCGACGAGTTCAACCTCGATCAGATCGACAGCGCCTTCTGGGAGATGGCCACGCTGGATGGCAACATCTATTCGGTGCCCATGGTGTCCAACACCATGCATGTCTTCTATAACGAACCGGCCCTTGCCGAACTCGGCATTGACGTTCCGGCCACATTCGACGAGGCATTCCAGGCTTGCGCCGACATCCAAGGCGCCGGCTATGACATCGGCTTCTTGTACATGCTGTCGGCTGGCTGGGCCTGGCAGATTGAGTTCGACAGCGTTCTCGGATCGCTCGGTCAGCAGCCGATCGACCCAGTTACCGGTGCGCCCAACTTCAACACCCCCGAGGGTGTGGAGGCCGCTTCGATCTTGAAGAGGATGTGGGAAGACTGCGCCCCCAACGCCTCCAACTCCTACAGCACCGATGACGTGCAGGCTGCCTTCCAGACCGGCGAGGCCATCTTGGGCCACACCTGGGCTTCTCGGGCCGGAGCCATGGACGATCCCGAGGCTTCGACTGTGGTGGGCGAGATCCAGTTCGCTCCTGCGCTCACCCCGGGTACTGGGACAGTGGCCGCACCTGCTTACATCGACGGATGGATGATCCCAGCCGGTACTCCCGAGGAGAACGTCGAGAAGATCTTCTTGGCCATCCTTGCCGCCACCGACATGGAGAGCCAGGAGGCTGCTGCTGAGTTCGGGCTTGTGACCCGGACCGGCGTAAGCAATCCAAACGGGCCCCGCAATGCGGCAGCCGCTGAAGCCAGCTTGGTGAATGGTCGGGGAGTCGACCTCACCCACCCCGCGGCTGGAATCGCCCGGGCCAAGCTGGGCGAGGCGCTGGTCAGCATTCTCGATGGCACTCCGGTTGAGGAGGCGCTGGCCGCCGCTGAAGAGGCGTACCTGGCCGAAGCCGAAGAACAGGGCGTGCTCTGATCCAAACGAGGCTGTCGGTAACGACAGCGTAGAATCCCCCTCCGGCGGGGCGGTGGCCTTAGGGCCCCGCCCCGCCTGGGGATTGGGGACTTTCCGCCGAGCCGGCCAACAGCAGGGGGAAGATGAACAGACGCACCTTCTGGGGATTCACGATACCCAGCGTGGTCGTGATGCTGGCCTTGATGGTTTTTCCACTGGTCACCACGGTGTGGCTGGGCTTCCAGAAGCTGCTGCTGCGCGACCTGAACAACCCTGAGTGGGTCGGATTCGACAACTATTCCGACGTCCTGACCGATCCCGAGTTCTGGGCCGCGTTCCGGTTCACGATGGTGTTCGTGGCCATCGTCGTGCCAGTCACGATGGTGATGGGTTTAGGCGTCGCTCTGCTGCTCGACCGAGTTGGCCGAGGGCGCAGCATCTACATGGCGGCGCTGCTTCTCCCGTTCATTGTGACCCCAGTGGTGGGCTCCCTGGTCTACAAGGACCTGTTCGAGCGGGGCGGGCTGCTCTCGTGGCTCTGGGAGGTGGTCACCGACGATCCCTTTGCGGTCAACGCCGGGAACGTGAAGTGGCTCATCATCATCCAATCGATCTGGTACATCATGCCGTTCGCAATGATCACATTCTTCGCCGGTCTCCAGACGCTTCCCCAGGAGCGGGTGGAAGCAGCGGCCATCGACGGGGCCAATTTCCTGCGGAACTTGTGGCATGTGATCTTGCCCCACCTCAAGGTGCTCATCTTGTTCGTGGGATTGATCTCGATAATGGACGCCTATCGGGTGTATGACCAGGTGTTCGTGTGGACCGGGACCAGGTTCACCGACGCCCACACCCTGTCGGTCTACAACGTGCGGGTGGCCACCGCCTTCGACATCGGGAGGCTGGGCAAGGGCAACGCCATCGCGGTTCTCAACGTGATCGGCATCTTTGTGGTGCTGATCCCGTTCTTGTGGCGCAGCTACAAGGATCAGATTGCGGAGAGGACCTGATCGCCGTGCGCCGCTCCAGCACCCTTTCCCGAATCGGGCTCCACGCCACCATGTTGGTGCTGGTGGTTTGGAGCATCCTGCCGTTCATTTGGACGTTCCAGACCTCTATCAAGTTCACCCGCGACGTGGCTGCCAAAGAGCCCGTGCTGTGGGGCTATGAGACCACCGCCAACGCCTATCGGGCCTTTTGGCTGGACGAAGACGACATCAACATGTGGAGCGTCTTGGTCTACATCCTGGTGGTGGCCGTGGTTTGCCTCATCTTGGGCCAGATCGGCCGCCGGGTTCGGCACAGTTGGCCGTGGTTCACCGCAGCGGTTGGAGTGATATTCGTTGCCCTGTGGCGGTTCCCGAAGGTCTGGGAGGTCAACGACGAGTACGACTTCTTGATCAACAGCATCGTGGTCACCGTTCTCACCATGCTGATCTCGTTGTCCATTGGGCTATTGGCTGGCTACGGACTCGCTCGGTACACCGGTATTTCCGGAGCGGTCATCCTGATTGTGGCGCTCGGCTTTCGGGCGCTGCCTCGTACTGCGTTCGTCCTTCCGTATTTCTTCGGTGCCAAGGAGATCGACGACTGGCTGAACAGCAGCGGCGTCGGTTCATGGGACTTCCCCCTCATTGACTTTCCCGGCATTGATACCCTCCAGATTCTCGACACCCGCCTTGCCATCGTCTTGGCGTTGGTGGCCGTGAACCAGCCCTTCACGATCTGGATGTTCCGCAGCTTTTTTATGGAGGTGCCCAAGGAGATCGAGGAGGCGGCCATGATGGACGGCGCCACCCGGCTCCAGGCGTTCCGAAGAGTGATCATCCCCATGATGTGGCCCGCCATCATCGCCACCGGCCTGTTCACCATGCTCTTGGCCTACAACGAATACCTGTTTGTGCGGGTGCTGGCCCCGACGGAGTGGACCTTGCCAGTGGCAATCGTGTCGCTCACCGGGGGAGAGAGTTCCAGAACGATTACGGAAGCGGCCGCGGCGTCGGTGTCGATCACGCTGCCCATTGTGGTGGTCATCATCTTGTTCCAGAAGCATCTCGTGAAAGGACTTGGCGCGGGCGCCGTGAAGGGTTGATGCCAGAGATCTTCCAGCAGGCCAAGCGGGTGGTGCTCGACTACTACGAAGCGCTCGACTCGGCTCGCGACGAAGAGATCACCGGTGTGCTCAGCAAGCACACCGCGGAGAGCTATAGCTGGCGGGGGATGCACCCGTTTCACGAGATGGCCGGCGCCGACGAAGTTGCTGAGCGGTTCCATGTGCCGTTGCGCCGGTCGTTTGCCCCCATCCAGCGCCGCCCGGATGTGTTTCTTGCCGGTGCCAACACCCGAGATCAGTTGGGGGATACCTGGGTTTGCCAGATGGGGCATCTCCTTGGGCTGTTCGACCGGCCGTGGCTGGATATTCCGCCCACTCGAAAGATGTGCTTCATCCGCTATGCCGAGTTCCACCAGGTTGAGGACGGTTTGATTCAAGAGACCGCGTTCTTCACCGACATCATCAGCGTGATGCGACAGGCAGGCCACTATCCGCTGCCACCCCAAACCGGCTCATCGCACATCTATCCCGGTCCCCGCACCCACGACGGGTTGCTTTATGACGCCCAGGATCCTGCTGAGGGCGTGACCACAATGGCGCTGGTTGACAGGATGATCGACGACCTCATCTGGGCCAATGAAGTGGGGAATACCCAGGGGGAGAACATCATGCCCCGGTCGGTGTTGGCCGAATCCTGGCACGAGGACATGATCTGGTCGGGCTCGGAGGGAATCGGCGCGGCCTACACCATCGATCGCTACCAGCAGCAGCATCAGCACCCCTTCCGGGTCAATCTCTCGGCCAAGACCTTCAACGGGCATGTGGCCCGGTTTGCCGAGGGCAACTATGCCTGTTTCTTCGGCTGGCCCAACCTCACGGTCACCGCTGATGGCGGATTCATGGGCCTGCCGGGCTCGGGCATTCCGGCCGATATGCGGGTGGTAGACGTTTACCGCCGAGACGGCAACAAATTGGCCGAGAACTGGGTGTTCATCGACTTGGCCAATTGGCTCAACATGCAAGGCCTTGATGTCCTCGCTCGCATGCGCCAGCTCCTGGGCCTCGAAGAATTTCGCAATGAAGACGAAGAAGCACCCGCATGGGTCCGGTCAGAGTCGCCGGGCCACAGTGGAGGGGAGTGAAGATGTCAACGGTTACCTTGGACAAGCTGACCAAGATCTATCCCAATGGGTTTCAGGCCATCACCGAGCTCAGTTTGACCCTGGAGGACGGCGAGTTCCTCGTTCTGGTGGGTCCGTCGGGATGCGGCAAATCAACGGCACTGCGGATGATCGCGGGCCTGGAAGACATCAGTTCGGGCGACTTATACGTAGGAGAGCGCCGGCTCAATGACGTGCAGCCCAAAGACCGGGACATCGCCATGGTGTTCCAGAGCTATGCCCTCTATCCGCAGATGACGGTGGCGGAGAACATCGGCTTTCCCCTCAAGCTCCGCAAGATCGGCAAGAGGGATCGCCATGAGCAGGTCTACCAGGCTGCTGAAATCCTCGAGCTCACCGAGCAGCTCGAAAAGAAGCCGGCGCAGTTGTCGGGCGGGCAGCGCCAGCGGGTGGCCATGGGTCGAGCCATTGTGCGGCGTCCTGCGCTGTTTCTCATGGACGAGCCGCTGTCGAACCTCGACGCCAAGCTTCGGGTCCAGATGCGGGCCGACATAGCCGGCATACAGCGAGAGTTGGGGGTCACTACTTTCTACGTCACCCACGACCAGGTCGAGGCCATGACCATGGGCGACCGGGTGGCGGTGATAAAGGACGGAATCCTTCAACAGGCCGCTGCCCCCGAAGCGCTCTACGAGAACCCCGACAACGTATTCGTAGCCGCCTTCATCGGTTCCCCCTCCATGAACCTCTACGAAGCGACACTTACCGAAGCCGACGGCGACTACCTCCTGCGCCTCGGTGACCAAGCCCTCGCAGTGCCCGACCGCGTTGTGGCGGGGCGCCCCGCATTGCGGGACTACCTGGATCAACCCCTCGTCGTCGGCTTCCGCCCCGAAGACCTTGAGGACGCCACGGTCGTCCCCGACCATCCCGACGACCAAAGACTCGATACGGAGATCGCGGTTCGAGAAGCCCTAGGCGCCGAAACCCTGGTTCACTTTGCCATTGCCGCCCCGAGCGTGGACAGCGGTGACCCCGATGCCCTTGACGAGCTCGGTGATGAGGAATCCAGCCGGTGCACTGCCCGGTTCAGCGCGGCTACTCGGGTCCGGGTGGGCGATCGCGTGCGAGTGAACGTATCCACCGAACGCCTCCACTTCTTCGACCGCAAGACGCATCTGGCAATTCGGTCCTGAAGGCAAACAAGCCATGAGCGCCAGCGCCGACCGCATTCTCACCACCCATGTGGGCAGCTTGCCCCGATCGGAGGCAGTCACCTCGGGCGTGTTCGCGATTGAGAGGGAGGAGCCCATCGATCGTGACGAACACGACCGGGTGGTGGCCGAGGCAGTGAAGGCAGTAGTTGCCCGGCAGGTGGCCGCCGGGGTGGATGTTGTGAGCGACGGCGAGATGAGCAAGCTCAGTTACGCCACCTATATCAAGTACCGCGTGTCGGGCTTTGAGGGAGACAGCCCCCGACGGGCACCCGCCGACCTTGAGGAATTCCCGACGTTCCTTGAGCGCCAGGCCGCTACCGGAGGGACGCCGACCTATATGCGTCCGCAGTGTGTCGGCCCCGTTGAGGCCATGGACATGGAACCGTGCAAGACAGACATTGCCAACTTCAGAGCGGCTCTGGACCAGCATGCTGCGGTAGGCGGCTTCATCAACGCGGCATCTCCTGGAGTTATTGCCCTCTTTCAGCCCGATGCGTACTACGGCAACCACGAGGCCTACCTCTATGCACTGGCGGAAGCGATGAGGCCCGAATACGAGGCCATTGTCGACGCCGGCTTCCTGCTGCAACTGGATTCCCCCGATCTCGGTCTAGGCCGGCACATGATGTTCAAGGGCCGACCAGACGAGGAGTACGAGCGGCTGGCCAGCATCCATGTCGAAGCCTTGAACCATGCGGTGCGAAACATTGATTCCAACCGACTTCGGCTCCATGTCTGCTGGGGCAACTATGAGGGACCCCACACCCATGATGCCCCCATGTCCCAAGTGCTGCCGATAGCGCTCAAGGCCAAGCCCCAAGCGCTGCTGTTTGAGTCGGCCAATCCTCGACATGGCCATGAGTGGACTACCTTCGCCGATGCCGACATCCCCGACGACAAGGTACTGGTGCCCGGTGTCATCGACACCACGACCCACTTTGTCGAGCACCCCGAGCTCATTGCCCAGCGCATTGAGCGGTTTGCGGAAATCGTGGGCCGCGATCGAGTGATTGCTAGCACAGACTGTGGGTTCTCCTCGTTCGCCGGTTATGAGGGAATCGATCCTGAGATTGCCTATGCCAAACTCCAATCGCTGGCCCAGGGCGCGGCCCTGGCATCTGAACGGCTCTGGTGAGTTGCATCTCCCGTGAGTAGGAGCACCGCATGAGCATTCATGACGAGAACAGAGCAGCCCTCGCCCCCCTCAGGCAGGCCATGTACCACTGGGTTGACGGGGGAGTACAGCCCGCTTTGTCAAAGACCTTCGTGGCCGATGCTCAAGTTCATTTGGCGTTTCCATTTGAGGACCTCGACGGCCCCAAAGGATTGTGGGATCAGGCGCTCAGCGCATTGGCCTCGGCCATGCCCGATATAGAGCGCCGTGACTACATCGTGATGGCTGGCGACGACGACCAAGACGACAACTGGGTTGGCTGTTGCGGCCACTACACGGGCACGTGGTTGAGGCCGTTCCTGGACATTCCGGCAAGCGGACATCAAGCGGCAATGCGGTACCACGAGTTCTTCCATCTGGTTGATGGGCGCGTGGTGGAGATGCAAGCACTGTGGGACATACCCGAACTGATGATGCAGGCTGGCGTTTGGCCGATGGGTCCCAGCCTCGGGCGAGTGTGGCAGGCGCCCGGACCGGCGACCCAAGACGGCGTTCACCGCAGTCCGAGGGATGCGGCAGGATCGCAGGCAAGTGTCGACTGGGTGTTGGGCATGCTGACCGAAATGGGCCGCCATCCCACCGAGCCTGAAGAGGTGATGCGCCTCGACAACTGGTGGCACCCGAAGTTCAGCTGGTACGGCCCTACCGGTATCGGGACGGGGCGAGGAGTGGACGGTTTCCGTAACTGGCACCAGATTCCCTTCCTGGCTGCCATGCCCGATCGCCGCGTCAATTTCAGCAGTGTGAGCCACTTCTTCGGCGACAACGACTATGTGGGGGTTACCGCGTGGCCAGGCATGGCGATGACCGTTACCGGTGATGGATGGCTCGGCATTGCTCCGTCGGGGCGGGAGATCACCATGCGGAGCCTGGACTTTTGGCGGCTGGAAACCGATCCGGCCACCGGCCAGCGGTCGATACGGGAGAACTGGGTGCTGGTCGATTTGCTCCATGTGTGGGACCAACTTGGGGTGGACGTCTTTAGGCGAATGAGGGAGCTGGCTCGGCCTAGTCGTATGGCCGAATAGCTCCGCTGGCAATGCCGAGTTGACGATGGGAGACATAGAACTGGCGGCTTCGAAGGCGGCGGTGCGGCTCGACCCCGGTAGCGGCGGTCGGGTTGCTTCACTGGAGTTGGACGGGGTTGAGTTGCTGGCCCCGCGCCAAGGTGGCGATTGGTTGACGTGGGGGTGTTATCCCATGGTGCCGTGGGCGGGGCGTGTCCGCGACGGCCGATTCGAGTTCGAGGGCGAGCAGTACCAACTGGGGTTGGACATGCCCCCGCACGCCATTCATGGGGTGGGGTATCGGGCGATGTGGGAGACCGCAAGGCCTGGGGCGCTGTATTTGAACCTGGATGGGCTGTGGCCCTTTGGGGGTTGGGTGGAGCAACGAGTTGACCTAACTGACCAGGCCCTGGCCCTGTCCATGTCGGTACGGGCGACTCAGCGGATGCCGGTAATGGCCGGGTGGCACCCGTGCTTTCGCCGACAATTGTCACGAGGCGGCCAGGCCGAGCTTTCCTTCAACGGGGGGTACATGTGGCAGCGTGACGATGCAGGGATCCCGACGGGGGAGCGAATCCCGGTTCCGCCGGGCCCGTGGGACGACTGCTTCGGCGACGTTGCCGACCCTCCGGTGGTGCGCTGGCCAGGCTTCGGGTTGATACGGCTGGAATCCAACATGACATCGTGGGTGGTGTACGACGAGCGCCCCGACCTGATGTGCGTAGAGCCGCTGAGCGACGCGCCCGATGCGTTCAACCGCGTACCTGCGATTCTCGGGCCGGGCGAGACGCTGAGTGTATGGATGAAGATCTCTTGGGATCTTGAGGGATGAGTGTGGATCCCGTGGGCCGTTTGGCCGCTGAGCTTCGAGGGACACCGTCGGATGAGCTGCCCGGCGTCCTTGCCTTTGGAGACGGTGATGTGACGGCCGTCTTTGTGTCGCTGTCGGCCTGCGACCCCGACGGACGCGATGCGGAATATTTGGAGTGGCATACCCTCGACCATCGAGCGGAGCAGCATCGGCTGCGCGGGCTCCGCGGGTCGCTGCGGTTCGTGTCCACACCGGAGTGCCGCTCGGCACGAGCTGCCGTCGACCCCCGTTACGAGGCCACCGATCACGTCATGGCGTATCTGTTTGCCGACCAAGCCCCTATGGACGCGTTCTATGGACTGGGAGAGGAGCTGTTCAAAGCTGGGCGGATGCAGCACCGACTGCCCGCGGTGGAAGGTGATCTGTACCTGTTGCGTGGCAAGGCGGCAGCACCGAGCGCAGTAGCTGGTGCCGATGTTCTCCCGTGGCGTCCCGCCCGCGGGTTGTATCTGCTGCTCGAACTCGGAGTCGCTGCGCCCGACCGTCTTGTCGAGATTGAAGGCGTTGCTGGGGTGTGGTGGGCAGCTACTGATTCCGAGGAGATTGAGAGCCGGGACTGGTTCGGCTCTGTTACATCAGCCGCCGAAGGGGTGAAGCAAGTCAGTCTTTGTTTCACCGATGGAGACCCAATTGACGTTGCCAAGCGAATGGAGCCGGTTTTGAAGGAGCGATGGGCTGAGGGTTCAGCGAAACCCTTGCTGGCCGCGCCCTTCCACACTGTCGTCCCTTACGAGTGGGACCGCCACCTGCCCTAACCTCGCGCCGCAGCGAATTTGAACGCCGTTCGCTGAGAGCTGGAGTCTGCGTGTTCCGCCTGACACATCTTGTGTCTGATTTGCCCGCGTAACGGCACCGTTAGATTGGTGCGCTATGAGCGATAACTACGTTTTGTACAGCACTGATGGGACCGTTGCGACGATCACTCTGAATCGTCCTGAGTATCTGAACGCCATCGTCCGTCCCATGTGGACGCAGCTCGACCACTTCGTCGCGGAGGCCAACCGTGATCCGGAAATCAAGGTGATCGTGCTGCGGGGTGCTGGCCGAGCGTTCTGCGCCGGGTTCGACTTCGGCGCCGACGGCGATATGGCGGAGGCACGGAGCGAGGGCCGGGATTGGGACCCAGGACGTGATGCTATCGGCGTCACCAATCGCTGGGATGCGCCGGTCCCCAACTTCATGGGCCTCTGGTCGAGCCCGAAGCCGACCATTGCCCAGGTTCATGGATGGTGTGTGGGAGGCGGCTCAGACATGGCCCTTTCGTCCGACCTCGTGATCGCGGCGGAGGATGCCCAGATCGGCACCCCGTATTCCAGGATGTGGGGCTGCTATCTGACTGCGATGTGGGTGTACCGGCTCGGGCTGGCCAAGGCCAAGGAGTACGCCTTGACCGGCAAGCCGCTCTCGGGGGCCGAAGCAGCTGAGGTGGAGCTCATAAACCAGGCAGTCCCGGCCGATCAACTCGATGAGACCGTGGCGGAGTTGGCCGAGCAGCTTTCGAGCATCCCGGCAACGCAGCTAGCGGCCATGAAAATGGTCGTCAACCAGGCGTACGAAGCGATGGGATTGAGGAACTCGCAGATCATCGGTTCGCTTCTCGATGGGGCAATGCGCAACACACCAGAAGCCCTCGCGTTCATCGAGAAGGCCATGACGGAGGGCGTGCCTGCTGCGGTAGCTCAGCGCGACGGCCCCTTCGGCGATTACAGCCAGCGCAAGAAGTAAGTGGCGCCGACTCAGAGATCAGTGCCGCTGCTGCGATCAAGAATGGTCTGGTAGGCGTCAACGGTTTCTGGGTTGAAGGCAACGAAGCGAATTTCTGACACGTCGGTTTGGGCAGACCGGACAGTCTCGATAGCGATGGCGGCCGCATCCTCAATCGGATATCCGAAGACTCCAGTAGAGATGGCCGGGAAGGCGACGGTGTCGGCCTCCACCTCGTCGGCTCGGGCCAATGACTGCCTATAGCAGGAGGCCAGCAACTCCGGCTCGCCGTGGTCGCCGCCGTGCCAGACCGGCCCAACGGTATGGATCACCCAACGAGCCGCAAGGTTGAACCCCGGCGTGATCTTGGCCTCCCCGGTCTCACACCCACCCAAAGTGCGGCAGTACTCGACCAACTCAGGCCCTGCCGCCCGATGAATGGCCCCATCCACCCCGCCACCCCCCAGCAGTGTGTGATTGGCGGCGTTCACAATGGCATCCACGTCCTCAGCCGTGATGTCCCCCAACACGAGTTCCAAACGTGGAGTCACACCCTGTGTCCATGATCGCTGCGGGCATTCACTCGGCCGATGGTAATGGTTATAAATTGAGGGGCTTGATGGCGGGGGAGAAGAGCTATTACGTCGACTCGCTGGGTTCGATCAAGCTGTCCCCATATCGGCTGAACGAGTCGCCGTTCGCCCACCGGTATGTGACCGATCAGACGATTTTCGCCTTGTACTGCGATCGCCTGTATCCCCTGAAGCATTCTGCGGACGAGGACCCGCTTCCCAGCTATTGGAAGCTGCGCAATGGCGTATTGCTGTACGACGTGCCGGAGATGCCGCTGGAGATCGTTGGACCTGACGCCGGACGGCTGCTGGAGAAGGTGCTCGTGTGCAGTGTGGAATCGCTCGGGATAGGCCGATGCCGCTACGCCCTGTCCTGCAACGAAGACGGAACCATGGTGATGGACGGCGTGATCATGCGGCTGGGGCCGGAGCGCTTCTGGTACGTGAAGGCCAATGGCGAGTTCACCACCTGGCTCCGAGCCAATGCCATCGGCCTGGAGGCCGAAGTCAACGATCCGCGCTCGCAAGTGCTCCAGATCCAAGGCCCGAAGTCGCTCGATGTGCTCAACGCCGCCATGGGCGGAGGCTTGTCGGCTGACTTCCGATATTTCCGGGCCGGTTTCTTCGACTTGGGCGGCCAAACCTTGTGGGTGTCTCGCACCGGATGGACAGGGGAAGTGGGCATCGAGGTCTACACCAACAGTGGTCCGGAACCGACTGATCACGATGCGCTGTGGGATCACCTGTTTGCCAGCGGCGAGCCATTCGACATGGAATTCAGCACGTCCACTTCAATGGGAATCCGACGCATCGAGGCGGGGATCTTGGACAACGGCAGCGACATCGAACCGGATCTGACCCCGTTCAGCGCCGGTCTGGGGCATTTTGTCAACTTCGACAAGGGGGAATTCATCGGCCGGACCGCACTGGAATCCGCCGATCGCACCCAACTCCTATTCGGCCTGATATGCCCCACCGCAGTGCCAGAAGGATTCATGGACGTCTACTTTGAGAATGGCCCGGTTGGGCACATAACCGTCGGCACCTGGTCGCCAACGTTGGAGGCAGGGGTGGGCTATGTCCGCTTCGACCGGCCGCTGGCTGACGACGACTGGCGAGGAAAGACAGTTCTTCTTCAAGATCAAGAGGGGAGTCTGCACGAATCGACCATTGATCTGTTGCCCTTTGTCGACAAGGAGAAGCAGTTGCCTCGGGCGGCGTGGGATGGCGGAGGTCCGTAGTTGCGGCTTGGAATTCATCTACCCCAGTACGGAAGGGCGGCGTCACCAGAGGCCATCCAACAGGTAGCAGTGCGAGCCGAAGAGATCGGGCTGGCCGATGTGTGGGTGAGCGACCACATCGTCTATCCGGCTGACCAGGGGTATCCGGCGTCGTACCTGTTCGACCCGCTGCTCACCTTGAGCTGGGCGGCATCGGCAACCCAACGGATTGGGCTGGGCACCAGCGTCATGGTGGTTCCCCAGTACCACCCGCTGCACTTAGCCAACAGCCTGGCTAGCCTCGACCAGCTAAGTGGCGGTCGCCTGACCGTTGGCACCGGCGTGGGATGGTCGGCGGCTGAATACTCGGCGCTCGGGCAGGACTTCCATACCCGAGGGGCCCGCATGGATGAGGCGCTGGAGATCATGCGCTTGGTGTGGACGGAGTCTCCCGCCTCGTACCACGGCAACCACTATCAGTTCGAAGACATCAAGGTGCTGCCCCAACCGGCCCATTCGATCCCCATTTGGGTCGGCGGCAGCAGCCAGCCGGCCTACGACCGGGCCGCTGCGGTGGGCGACGGCTATCAGGGACTAAGCAAGCCTCCCGAGGAGATGGAGGAAATCGTGGCCGGCATTCGGGAGCAGTTGGCCGAGAGTCGCCCCGACGCCGAATTCGCATTCTCATACCGCACCGGTTGGGATCCCCAAGGCATGGATGCCTCCCAAATCCGCGAGGAGCGGGATCGCTACGCCGAGGCCGGTGTGGAGCATGTGGTATCGGCGCCGTGGAGGACCGACGCCGACGCGTGGATCCGGTCGATGGAGCTGCTGGTCGAGATTGTCGAGCCGGATCTCGTCACCCAGTAGGTAATCGAATAATCAGCAGGCAGAGAGCAAGAAGGCCCCGCCCTCAGTCACATGGCTGAGGTGAATCCACCCATCTGCTTGGGGTCGGCGTCGAAGGATCGCACCATGGCGTGAAGCGAGTAGGAGGCCACCAGTCGGCCGTCTTGGGCAAAGATGCGTCCTTGGCCTTGCACGTGGCCGCGTCCGGCGTAGACGGCCGGATTCTCGTAGAGGTGCCAGTCGGCCGCGTCGGCTTCATCATGAAAGGCGATGTCAACGGTCATAGGCCCGGTTGACAGGGTCTTGTGGGCCAGCGCCTCAGTGATGCCCTGGAAGGGTCGCATCGACGCCCCGATGGTGTAGTGGGTGGTGGCCTGGGCCAGGAGGGCGGCCTGCATTTCCGGAGCTTCCGGCCGGTCGCGGTATCGCATCCACACGAATAGCTCGGGGGGACCCACATCGTCAGGGTCGAAGTTGTAGGCGCCGTCCACCACCCGGATGTCGCGCCCGATCACGCCGAAATCTCGCAGAGGACACTCCAGAGGTCCAGGCACATCGGGCATCTCCGCGGTCACCCGGTAAACGTCCTCAGCACCGCTGTCGAGCAGAACCAATCCCACGGCGGACAACTTGTCGTACTGGACGATCCGGGTTTCCACTGTGGAATAGGTCCGGCCCTGGCGCAGGACGTCCACCAGGACAGATAGCGATGAGTCGAACCGGGCCGCTCGGGTGAAGACCATCGACGCCGACACCACCCGCTGGTCGGGCACAGTCTTGGATGCCGCCACTATGGCCTGGCCCAGGAGTTGGCCGCCCTCGATCACCTGGCGGGGTCGGAACCGGTTGGGAATGTCCACGAAGGTGCCGAGGGGCGGGTCGGGGAATGACGGGCTGGTGAAACGTCCTTCGCCATCGGGTACCACGTCTATCAATCGAGCCAGGTCGGCGGCGGTGCCCCAAACAGGGAAGGGATAAACCACGACGTCGCCGTTGTCCTCAGCCACTTCTTCAAGGAGCGCCACTTGGACCCGATCGGTATAGAAGGCCACGTGGCCCTCAAGGCCGGCTACTTCGGTGAAGGGCCGGCGGTAGGCCCAAACCACGTCCTCCTCTGAATGATCGCCAACGGTTAGCGACCAGTAGTCGGCCTCGCCTTTGAACGGGCAGACCGTGTGCAGCTCGGTCTCGATGAAGTGCTCCCAGGCCACATCGCCCATGGGGAAGTAGAGCTGGTCTTGGTGATCTGATTCCTTGACGATCAAGCATGAGTCGCTCTCGGCCACGATGGCACCGTTGAACGTCGCCCGACCCCGACCCGACCACGGAACCAGATCGATGGCATAGCCGGGGTACCGGCCCCAGGCAGATTCAATCTCGCTCACACCAAGATCGTATTGCTAGCGTGCCCGCCAAAGAGGACCGGAAGAGGGGCTGACCATGGTTCAACCAATGGAGGGCATCCGCATCCTGGATGTCTGCGACCACACCTTTGTGCCGGCGGCCTCCGCAGTGCTGGCCGACTGGGGAGCCGACGTCATCAAAATCGAGCACGCCCAGCGGGGCGACGCCGCTCGTGGTCTGGGGTCGAGTGGAGCACTCGACCTCACCGGCAAAGTCCACGCCATTCTGGAGCACGCTAACCGGGGCAAGCGCAGCCTCGGCCTGGATCTTCAGACCGATGAAGGGATCGCGGTACTGCACCGGTTGATCGCCATATCCGATGTCTTCCTCTCCAACAAGCCGCCCAACGTGCGTGAGCGGCTTCGCATTACTGAAGATGAGGTCCGATCCCACAACGAGAACATCGTCTACGCCGCGGGCACCGCGTGGGGTCCCAAGGGGCCTGAAGGCAATCGAGGCGGCTACGACATGACTTCGTTCTGGGTGCGCTCAGGGGCGGCGATGGCCACCTGGTACACCGATGACGAGCGAATGCCCTCTCAGCCGGGCCCCGCCTTCGGTGACTCCATCGGGGCAATGACCATCGCGGGAGGAATCGCCACCGCGCTGTTCCACCGGGAGCGGACTGGGGAGGCCCTATCCCTGGAGGTGTCACTGCTCGGGACTGGATTGTGGGCCATGGGGGCCGGTGTGGCCATGTCTCACGTCAGCAACACACCGTGGCGGCCGATCGATCTGAGCGGGGCCCGGCAGCCGTTGCTGGGCAACTACGTCACCGCTGATGGGTACACCATCAACATCACCTGCCTTCAGCCCCTGCCATATTGGCAGGAGTTCTGTCGAGTCATCGGACGCCCGGAGCTGATCGAGGATGAGCGGTTCACCTCCTATGAGACGCTGACGGAGAATGCCGGGTCCGCGCGGGAGATCGTCAACGAAGTGGTCTCCAGCCGGACCCTCAAGGAACTCCGAGAACTGTTTGCCGATTTCTCCGGTCAATGGACCCCGGCGCTCGACACCCTGGAGATCATTGACGATCCCCAAGTCAAAGCCAACGGCTACGTCCAGGATGCGGAGACCCAGGACGGGATTCCTTTCAAGCTGGTGGCCGTGCCCGTCCAGTTCAACGGGGAACCGGCTGCACCGGGACGGGCACCGGGTTTCAACGAGCACGGCGATGAGATCCTCACCGAGAACCTGGGCATGGACTGGGACGAGGTCATCGACTTGAAGGTCAAAGGAGTAGTTGCCTAATGAAAGCTGCCGTCGTCTACGAGGCCAAAGAGCCAATCGATGTCGTCGAGTTCACCTCGGGTTCCGTCGGTCCTCACGACGTGCGGGTCAGGGTCGGGGCCAGCGGGCTCTGCCACTCCGATGTCGCGGTGCAGACCGGGGATTTGCCGTTTCCGCTTCCCATGATCCTCGGTCATGAAGGAGCTGGCGTGGTGGAGGAGGTCGGCAGCGAGGTAACCACCTGCCAGGTGGGCGACCACGTGGTGCTGTCGGCTCTTATCCACTGCGGCGTGTGCCGAAACTGCCTGAAGGGCCGGCCCAACCTGTGTACTGCGAATCTGGAATTGACGTTCCCCGGCACCGATGCCGCCGATGGCGCCCCCCGCATGGCTGACTCGAATGGCCGGGGCCTCTATCAGTTCTCAGCCATCGGCACCCTCTCAGAGGAGCTTGTCTGCAACGAGCGCCGGGCCATACCGATTCCCGACGACGTGCCGCTGGAGATTGCCGCCATGACCGGCTGCGGCGTTCTCACCGGTACCTCGGCGGTTTTCAATCGGGCCAAAGTCCAACCGGGCTCCTCTGTGGTGGTGATCGGTTGCGGCGGCGTGGGGCTCAACGTGATCCAGGCTGCCGCGCTCGCCGGGGCCAGCACCATCATCGGCGTCGACCTTCACGACGACAAGTTGTCTATGGCTCAGGGCTTCGGTGCCACCAACCTGGTCAAGAACGAGAGTGCTGGAGCCACCGTGGAGCAGATCTTCGAACTCACCGGCGGCGAGGGTGCCGACTATGCCTTCGAAGTGGTCGGCATACCTGCGTTGGTGCGCCTGGCTTGGGACTGCCTGCGCCAAGACGGCACTGTGGTGGCCATCGGTGTCCAAGCCGCCGGAGCGATCACCGAGCTTCCCGGCCTCGAGTTCTGCATGACGGAAAAGACCCTCATGGGCTGCGTGTACGGCACATCGCGGCCGACAACGGACATTCCGATGCTGGTTGAGATGTACCGCCAGGGCCAACTGGAGATTGAGAAGCTAATCACCCACCGATTCGATCTCGAGGAAATCAACGGTGCCGTTGAGAAGATGGAAGACGGCCACAACGCCCGCGGGGTCGTCGTATTCTGAGTCGCGATGTTGGACTCGATGGGCCGTGCTGTGGCCATCATTTGCGTTTTTGCCCTGAGTGCAGTCCTGCTGGTGTCGTGCGGATCGTCTGGTAATCAAACGCCCGAAACACCAGGGGACGTCTCAGAAGTCGACGCCGCCTCGGATCCCACCCCTTCCGCGGAGGCCACTGGCTCCGATCAGACAGACAAAGACTCGGATGGAACCACAGATCCCGTCGCCCCGTCGGCTCCTCCTAAAGAGCCGGAAGAGGCCGCGGACGAGCCAGCCCCGATTGTTTCCGGACTCGGCTACATCGAGGAGACTTTCGTTGATCGCGACCGGACGACTCCGCCTAGCGGCAACGATCCGAGCAAAGACAGCCGTACCCTTCGAACCCTCCTGGTCTATCCGGCCGCGTTGGATGGCTCAGCCACCAGCCCTGTAGAGAATGCCCAGCCAGCAGGTGGCCCGTATCCATTAGTCCTGCTGGCCCACGGGCTGAGCGGCTACCCGGAGGGATATGGAGAGTTCCTGGCCGCGATCGCTTCAGGCGGATACGTCGTCGTCGCCCCTGAATTCCCCCGCAGTTCGAGATTCAATCCTGGTGGCGCTGACGCGGGCGATACCGGTTCCCAACCAGGCGATTTGAGCTTTCTGATCGACACCGTCGTCCAACTTGACGCCGACCCCCGATGGCCGCTGGCCAACATGGTAGATAGCAGCAAGATCGCGGCAATCGGGCATTCCAATGGGGCGATCACCGTGCTGGGAATCGGCGCCAACAGCTGTTGTCGCGACGAACGGGTTGACGCGGTGGTGCCCATGGCTGGTCCGCCGGCACCCTTTGTGGGCGAATACGACTTCACCGACACACCGCCAATCTTGATTATCCACGGCACCAAAGACCCCCTGATTCTTTACGCAACCTCACCGAAGCTGTTCAACGACATTTCAGCGATCAAGGGCCTGTTGACTCTTGAAGGCGGGGATCACGGTTCTTGGCTGGGGTCGGACAGCGACTTATTTGGCGACGTTGTCACCACCACATTGGATTTCTTGGCCGTGGCTTTCGATGGCGACGAGCAGGCCGCCACCCGCTTGCAACAGCCCCGCTCATCTCCCAGCGCCGATCTGGTTTTCGCCGCCGAGGCGAACTCCGGTCTAACCGTGGAGTTCGAGGTGCCCGAGCTCAGCCGTCAGGCATCGGCTGAGCCGACAACCGGCTTGGTCGACGGACAGACCGTGGTGGTCACTTGGAGCGGGTTCCTCCCCGAACAGACCGTGAATATTCTCCAGTGCTCGCAAGGCGGCATCGAGGGCTCAGGAGTCTGCGACTTCTCCAACGCCAAGATCCTCCATCCCAATCCCACCGGCGAAGGCTCGGTAGAGCTGACGATCATCGTCGGGGCGGTTGGCAGCGGCATCTGTGATGCCACCGTCGACGATTGCGTGATCGCGGTCAACGACTCCGGCCTCCAAGATCCCGAGGCCACGATCCGAATTCCCCTCAGATTTGCTCCGTAGCACTTCGCTCAGAGAGAGCTGTAGCTCAGGCATAGGATTCCAATCGACCAAGAGGTGGTTGTATGAGATTTGAAGGCAAAGTGGCCATTGTCACCGGTGCGGGGGGCGCTGGCGTTGGAGGATTGGGGGTCGTCTACGCCCGGGCACTGGCCAGCGAAGGTGCATCGGTTGTTGTTGCTGATATCGACGGCGAGGCCGCAGTAGAAGTTGCTGAATCAATTGCGGCAACTGGGGCTCAGGCCATCGGTGTTCGGTGCGATGTTGCGTCGGGAGACGACATAGATGCCATGGTGAAGGCCGCCGTCGACGCGTTTGGCGGGGTGGACATCCTGGTCAACAACGCCGGACTGGCCCGGGGGAAATGGAGTGAGGCGTTGATCCTGTCCGCCGAAGAATGGATGGAGATTCTGGCCGTGAACACGGTTGCGCCGATCATGTGCGCCAAGGCCTGCGCGGAGTCGATGCGCGCCCGCGGCGGCGGCGTCGTCGTCAACCAGTCGTCAAACGGAGCGCTGATGGACGCCGGTGCCTACACGGTGTCAAAACTCGCTCTGAACGGGGTCACTCGGGTCTTGGCCGACGAGTTTGCCGACGACAACATCAGGGTCAACGGCATCGCACCGGGCATGATGACTGCGAAGCTCCCGGAACAACAGGTCCGGACCCTGCTGGCTCGCCAAACCGTAAGACGACAAGGCCAGCCCGAAGATCTGGTCGGACTGCTGCTGTACCTCTGCTCGGACGAGTCGAGCTTCATGAACGGCCAGACCGTGGTGATCGATGGCGGCATGGCCCGCAGCCCGAAGAATTGACCGAGGACAACCACCCAACTGACAGTGAAGGGGAAGTAAGGCAAACTGGGAGCATGGCCAACTCTGAGCTCGTCATCGACGTGGATACCCATGTGACTGAACCACCAGACACTTTTGTGTCTCGGGTTCCTGACAAATTGAAAGACCGGGTGCCCCGGGTTGAGCGCACCGAGGAGGGTAAGGACCACTGGTTTGTAGGCGGCGAAGTGTTCTCATCAGTAGGAATGACGGCGGTGGCCGGGTGGCCAGAGCCTTTCCCTGACGGTCCTTCTGTGTTTGAGGAGATCCATCCCGCGGCCTACGACTCCAGCGAGCGACTGAAGTACATGGATGAACAGGGAATCTGGGCTCAGGTGCTCTATCCCAATGTCGGCGGGTTCGGCGCACAGCACTTCTTGAAGCTGAAGGACCGCGAGCTGATGCTGGCCTGCGTCCAGGCCTACAACAACTTCCAACTCGACTGGATTTCCCCCGATCCCCGCCGCTTTGTGGCCGTTGCCTCAACCCCCTTTTGGGACATCGACGACACCGTGGCCGAGGTCACCCGTTGCGCTGAACTCGGCCACCGGGCGGTTCTGTTCACCGGAGAGCCGCAGCGATTCGGACTGCCTCTGCTGGGCGACCCTCACTGGGATCCCCTTTGGTCGGTGGCCCAAGAGGCTGGACTCCCCATCAGCCTCCACATCGGCAGCGGCGACACCACAACCGGTTTCACCCCAGAACGGATGGCGGCCCACGGCAAACCCTCGACTTACGCCTACGCGTCGTTGGAGATGTTCCTGAAGAACGGCATACAGCTAACTGATCTTCTGGGATCCGGAGTCTTGCCTCGCTACCCGGACCTCAAATTCGTGTCCGTGGAGAGTGGCATCGGCTTCATCCCTTTCGTGCTCGAAGCTGTTGACCATTCCTTCAACGAGTGCGGGGGACTCGAAAGGGCTGAGAATTTCGAGATGATGCCTAGCGAGTATTTCCGCCGCCAGGTGTACGCGTGCTACTGGTTCGAGGAGACTGCGCCTCAGCGGCTGCTCGACAAGATCGGAGTTGACAACGTGTTGTTTGAGACCGACTTTCCCCATCCGACCTGTCTCTATGGCAACGTTCGCGAGCGGATAGAGGCGTCGCTTGCCGGTCAATCGGAAGATACGCGCCGAAAGCTGCTGTGGGATAACGCCGCATCTCTCTACCGGATCGAGGGCCCTTGACTGTCGCCCTAGGCCCTTAGGCCGCCTTTCTTGCCTGCCCGGTCTAGGCCACAGAGAACGCGCCGTCGTGCCTTGGCTAGGCGTCCAGGATTCCGACCAGGAAGTCCTTGAGATTGCTCAATCGAGCTTGAGCCTCCGCTTTGCTGAGCGAAGGGGTGCTGACCGCCAGGCTGCACAACCCGCTTGCGGCAGCGTCGGTTATCGCCATCAGGCGATTAGATGTCTCTGGGTCAAGATGGGCGCCAAAGAACTGGGCACAAGCATCGGAGAGCCCACGGAACTCCCGAGCGGCATACCACTCAGCCAGTTCATCGGATCGCTCTTCGGTCGCATAGTAGGTACTGAACGCGGCACAGAATCGAAAGGCGGCTTCCTGTTTGGGATATGCCCCAAAAAGGGCAGTCAGACAGTGGCGGGCTGCATCAAGGCCGCTGACGCCCGCAGGCACCTCGGCACGGGTTGCCTCGAGTATCGACTCGAGCATGCGGTTGTATACCTCGAACGCAATGGCACCGCACTCGGGGAAATGCCGATATACGGTGACTCGGCTGACTCCTGCCTGCTCAGCGATTTCTCCCATAGTCGTGGAAGCGATTCCCTGATCCAAGAACAAGACCTGCCCCGCCTCGATGATTGCAGAGCGGCTGTGGGTATTCAGGTCTTCATGGTCGGAGCGGTATTTCCTGAGCTTGCTGGACTCTCCCATCAGAACAAGTTTACCCATGGAGAATCAGCTTGTCGCTTCCTGAGTAGGCTATTTCCGCACGCTAATCCAATGCCAGAAGCGCTTCTGCTCAGGTTTTGCATGGACTATCGGAGGTCTAGTTGACAAGAGATCTTGGCAAATTGTTTCTGAAATAAAGTCGACTGTTGCCTTCAAAAGTTGTAGGAGAAATATGTTCGAGCGACGAGCTTATATGTTGGATGTCTCTAGAGATCGCGTGCCAACCCTGGAAACATTGGAGTGGTTGGTTGGCGTATTGGCAATGGTTGGATTCAATGAACTCCAACTTTACGTTGAACACACGTTTGCATACTCGGGGCATGAAGACGTATGGAGGGAATCCTCTGCGTTCACTGCTGAGGATATGCAAAGGCTAAATCACATATGCCATTTGAAGGGTATCGACCTTGTCGGCAACATGAACTGTTTCGGCCATATGGAGAGGTGGTTTGCCCATGAGCGATATCGAGAGAAGGCCGAATGCCCTGACGGCGCGCCCAGCCCATTCGGCGAAGGGATCATGGAGCCGACGTGTTTGGCACCCACCGCCGAGAACGCCCGCTTCGGGGTGTCGCTCGCCCGAGAGATGGCCAAGGCGATCCCACACCCGAGAATCCATATCGGCGGGGACGAACCGTTCGAACTCGGGGACGGAGTCTCGGCAGACATCGTTGCCGAAAGGGGGCGCCAGTCCGTCTATGTGGAGCACTTGAACAGAATCATCAAGCCCCTCATGGCCGACGGGCATGACGTGATGTTCTGGGCGGACCAGTTCCGCCGAGACCGATCCCTGCTGGACAAGATTCCCGCGGCGGCTATGCCGGTGGTGTGGAACTACGAGGCTCCTTCTCATCAAAGCTGGGGATCCTTCCTTCCCGCAGGCTTGCTGGATCGGCTTGGGCTTCCCGATGACGCCCATTTGGGATTTGAGTCGCATTCCCGCCTGTTCATTGAAGCCGAGAGGGTCTTTTGGGTGGCCCCTGGCACCGGAAGCTGGAACACCCTTATCGGCCGCAACCGAAACGCCGCGGGCAACATCATTGATGCGGTGGCAGTCGGACAAGCCCACCAATCTCCGGGCTTCCTGCTGACCGATTGGGGAGACAACGGCCACTTCCAACCCCTGCCGGTGTCGCTCCCATCCATTGTGCGCGCCGGTGCAGCCGCCGCCGGGCGGCCTGTTCCCAGCCACCCCGAGGTGGGAGAGCGAATCGACGAGATTATCGGCTGCCAAATGGGTATCGGGGCCTTGATCGACCGCCTCGGCGGCATCGGCGAGAGCCTTGGGCTGATCTCGATCAACGGAAGCCCGATCTTCTACGCGCTTTGCGCTACGGCATTTGGGAGCTACGGCGAACTCGATGAGGAGGCCGTTAGAGGCAGTCTGGGCGTTCTCGCCGAGGCTGACGAGCGGTTCTCCGAACCGATTGGAGGTTCCCGGGGCGCCATCGTGGCGGCAGAAATGCGCTCGGCCTGCCGTCTGGCGGAGTTGGGTCTGCGCCGGCTGGCCGCCGAACACGGGCTCGGCGTTCTTGCGCCTGACGCCGATGAATTGGCCGATGCCGCGCAAGCTCAACGCGCCGCCTGGCTGCTCTCTAGTCGACTTGGCGGGCTCGACGATTCCATCAGCAAGCTGATCCTCTAGCCCATTGAGCGGGATACGCTGGCCACTGGAGGCCTGCTGATGAGAATCGGCTTCATTGGACTTGGAAACATCGGAGGCCCGTGTGCCCGCCACATCCTGGCGGGCGGACATGAGCTGATCGTGGCCGACCTCGATCGCGCGGCTTGCCAGCAGCTGGTGGGCGCCGGTGCAATCGAAGCCTCCGATCCGGCGGGCGTTGCCGATGGCTGTGAAGCCGTTCTCTTGTCGTTGCCTACACCAGAGGCGTCCCGCGCTGTGGTGACGGGTCCAAACGGCATCCTTTCTGGGGCGTCGGCGGGCTTGGTGGTAGTCGACCTGTCGACCAACAGCACCGGAGTGACCAAGGAGCTGTTCGACGCCTGCGGGGCCGTCGGGGTGGACTTTGTTGACTGTCCGGTATCTGGAGGGAGTATGGGAGCCGAGGCTGGCAACCTCACCCTGATGCCCTCTGGCAATGAGGCAGCATTCGACCGGGTCAAAGAAGTTCTGGTTTGCTTCGGCAAAGACGAAACCGAGTGGCTCGGACCTTCAGGCACCGGCACGCTAGTTAAGCTCATCAACAACCAGATCTTCTTGGTAGGTGCCCAAGTTTTCGGGGAGGGATACCTCTTGGCTGCCAAGGCAGGTTTGGACCTGCCGAAGCTCCTCGAAGTGCTGCGGGCAAGCTCAGCCAGCTTCTACATGGCGCTGTCGGAAATGGTCGTCAACCGGCAATGGGATGATTCAACCTATGATCTGGCGCTGGCCGAGAAGGACCTGCGTCTTGCCATCGAATCCGCCTCGGAGATTGACACCCCGCTGCCGTTGACTGCCGCTGCTCACGAAGTGCTTGTCCGTTCAGTTAATTTGGGGCTTGGGGACAAGTTCTTCATCGGCGCCCTAGAGGCACTTGAACACGAAGCGGGATTCACTGCCCCGCTACCTCCCAAGGAGGGCTGATGGCGACGCTCGATATTCCCGACCTCAGCAGCTACCAGACCTTTGTCCATGGGTTTCCCCATGATGCCTTTATCCAGCTGCGCGAGCATGCCCCGGTCTGGTGGCATGAACCTACCGAACGCACCCCGGATGGCGAGGGCTTCTGGTGTGTGAGCACGCACGAGCTGGTACTAGAGGTGTTTCGCAATCCCAAGGTCTATTCCAGTCACACCGGTGGGAACCGCCCCTACGGCGGAACCACCATCAACGACATGGAGATGAGCGGGAAGCTGCTCAACATGATGGACGATCCTCGGCACCAGCGGATCCGACAGCTGGTGAACAAGGGCTTCACCCCCAAGATGATCGGTCGGATTCGCGACGACCTTGTCACCAGGGCCCACCACATCCTCGACAGCGTGGCTCCCGCTCCCGACGAACGGGGTGAATGCGATCTGGTTATCGATGTTGCCGCGGAGCTTCCCCTTCAAGCCATCTGCATGCTGCTGGGAGTGCCCAATGATGACCGGCGCATGCTGTGCGAATGGGTGGACATCACCTCCGAGACCTTCACCATGGAGGAGATGCCCGACACCCCCAGCGATGCCAGCATCAACATGTTCCTGTACGGACAGCGCCTCATCCAGGAACGCACCGAGAACCCAAGCGATGATCTCCTCTCGGTAGTCATCCACGGAGAGCTACCCGACCAGGTGCCCCCTCGCCTTGACAGCGACGAGGTGGCAATGTTCTGGGCGCTGTTGTTCACCGCCGGATCGGAGACCACCAGAAAGGCCATAGCCGGCGGACTATGGGAGTTGGTGAAGTCCCCCGATCAAATGGCCCGCCTCAGCGCTGATCGTTCGATGATGGGAACGGCTATTGAGGAGATTGTCCGGTGGACGACTCCCTCGGTCTACAAGCGGCGCACCGCCACGGTGGACACCAGGCTGGGCGACCAGGCCATCGGTGCTGGCGAGAAGGTGGTGGTCTGGGAGATGTCGGCCAATCGGGACGGTGCGGTGTTCGACGACCCGTTCGAATTCCGCATCGATCGGAGCCCCAACAACCACATGGGGTTTGGCCACGGCCCCCATTTCTGCCTGGGCGCCAACCTGGCCCGGCTTGAGATCGACGTGATGCTCAACGCCATTTTGGACCGCTGGTTCGACATCGAGATCGTGGGCGATGCCACCTGGACTCGGACCAACCGATTGAGCGGTCTCAAGACGCTGCCCATCGAGTTTTCCGACCGGGCAGAGCAACCGGGAGCAACTGGCTAGGGTTTCTCAGCCATGGAGATTCGACAGCTGGCAGGAGCACTCGGCGCAGAAGTCATCGGGCTCGATCTGACCAGGGGAATCGAGGGTTCGGCGTTCTCAGCCGTACGCGACGCCCTCCACAAGAGCGGTGTGATCTGTATTCGCGACCAGGGGGCCATGACCCCAGAAGACCAACTGGCCTTTGCCGGGAATTGGGGGGAGATTTCTATCCACCCTTACGTGCCCTCTATTGAGGGCTACCCGGGGATCATGAAGATCTACGATCCAAACCCCATCACCCAGACCTGGCACTCCGACTCAACCCATATGCGGCACCCCCATGCCTACACTCTGCTGTTGGCTCGGGTATTGCCCAAGGTGGGCGGTGACACCATGTTCGCCTCCGCCGTAAAGGCATTCGAATCGCTGTCCCCAGGGCTTCAGGAGGCACTTCGGGCGCTGTCTGCTGTACACGAGGGAACCAGCCTGGCCGCTGAAGCCGGACTGGAGCACGAGGCGGTCGTCGCCGTCCACCCGATGGTACGGGCTCATCCTGACACTGGGGCAGAGGCGCTGTTCGTCAACGACAACTATGTGACCCGGATCGATGGGTGGACTCCCGCGGAGAGCCGCCCGCTTCTGGAGTTCCTCTACGGAGTAATCGGCCGCTACGAGAACACATACCGACATCGCTGGCGCCAGGGCGACCTGGTGATATGGGACAACCGATCTACCCAACATGCCGTCGTGGGCGATGTCAGCGGCGAAGAGCGAGTCCTCCACCGGGTGACGATTGCCAGCAGTGCATCTGGCGGGTGAGCTAGTGGTCCGTCTGCGAAGCAGTCAGCCTGGCCAAGCGCTCTGAATGTTCGGCTGTGGTGCCGCCCCGGGATTGGGCAGCCCACGCTCGATGGGCGAAGGGCGCGAGGAAATGGTCCTCGTAGTACCCGTCGGCCCCGTGCAGTTGGTGAGCTCCCGCTATGACGTCCAATAGGGCTTCGTTCCCGGTCACTTTGGCTGCGGACACCAGATAGTCGCGGGCAACACCGGTAGGGGAGTGCGCGGCCTCGGCGGCAGTGAGCTCCATCGCCTCGACTGCGATGGCCATGTCCACGAAGCGATGGCGGGCGCCCTGGAAGTCTCCCACCGATCGGCCGTACAGCGGACGGTGCAGAGCGTGATGAGCGGTTCTGGCCAAGAGCTGGCGCGCATCAGCGGCCATTTCGACGCAGGCAGCGAGAACAGGATCGTCGGCGACATTTGGCAGGGGCGGGGACAAAGACAGATCGCTGTCCAACAATGCAGTGGCGATCATGTCCCGATGGGTCTCGTTGGCACCAACCGAGATGGAGGGATGGATGGCCTCGAGTGCGTCATAGGTGTACGTGGGCCCCTGCTCGAACATGGCAGTCCAGTCGGTTTCTCCTGGCCCCGCCCAAGTTCGGGCCGTTCGGGCGATGCTTTGGAGAAGTTCGGTGGAGGCCACCTTCACTACCGAGGCCTGGTAGTCCACTGCCTGGCCCGTCTCCTCGAGGTCGATCAGCCGCTGGCAAAAGGCTCGGACTCGAGCCGCCGCGGCGTGCAGTCGAGCTCGTTCCCACGAGGGAACCCCGGCAGGCAGTCGTTGCAACCACAGCTCGGCCCATCCGTAGTGGGCCAGCGACCCCCGCTCCGCGGCCACCGCGGCCATCACCTGCGACCACCCTTGGCCGACCTCGCCCAATACGCTGTCTTCGCCCAGTCGAACCTGACCGAGGTTTATGTCACAGAGGGTCCAACGATTGATGGTGGGCCTGCGTTGCACCTCTACTCCGGGAGCATCTAGGGGAACGAGGAACATGGTCATCGCGGAACGGGCGCTTTCCTCAGGGTCGGTCACCGCCAACACCACGGCCACGTCAGCTTTATGGGCCCCCGTAATGTGCGACTTGGTTCCCGACAGCTCCCAACCGTCAAAGCTGCGAACCCCAGTCGTGGTGATGGCCGCCAAGCTGTTGCCCGCGCCGGCCTCGCTGTAGGCGATGGCACCAAGCGTCTCGCCGGAGACCATCGGGGCCAACCACCGGGACTTTTGGGTGGGCGTGCCGAATTGGGAGAGTACGAACCCGCACAGCGTCACTCCAGTGTCAATAGACGGCGCACCGTGATAGGCAGCCTCCAGGTCGTACACGTGCTTCCAAGCCCGAGAGCGTCCTCGGCCCCCATCGGCTTCAGGCAATGAGACAGCCAGATAGCCCCGACGAGCTGCCGCCCCTTGGTGTCGCAGCTCGAATTCCAGGTCGAGACCGGTTAGATCGGTGGGGTCGGCATGGCAAGTTACCTTTTCGGGGGCCATATCCGCATCCAAGAATTCCCGGACCTCTTGGCGCCATGGGAGCAAATCCGGGCTCAATCGGAGTTCGGTCAGCCGCATTGTCCAGTGCGGGTTCTATGGGAGCGCGTCAGCAGTCGGCGCAATGTCCGTGGAGGTCGAGGCTGTGGGTGGTGGGAGTGAATCCGGTTCGGGCTGATATTTCATTTAAACTCTTGTCCACCAGGCGTTCAATTTCACTGTCGAATTGAACGTCTTCAATGCTGCCACAGCTCAGGCATATGAGGTGGTGGTGGTGACCGAGTAGCGGTTCCGCCAACTCGAAGTAGGTGTGATCGCCCCCCGCGTTGATCCGCCGGATGACTTCGCAGCGAACCAAGACGTCCAAATTGCGATAGGCAGAACTCTGAGCCAACTTCGGATCTGCCTCCACGATGTCGGGCAGAATCATCGGTTGGCCGGAGAGGACTAGGACCTCCACCAGTTTCCGTCGGCCGCTGGTGTACCGGTGGCCTTGTTGGGCCAGCCTGCCACCGATCTGAGCATGCAACTCGGAGAGGAACTCCCTGTCTTCCGCGCTCTGTCGTAGCTGCTCAGTCATTCCTGATTTTTATCTTAGGGGCTTAAATTGGATGTACACCGCTCACGGCGGGCGCACCGTCGTTTCCAGCAGTACCGACAGCAATCGCACACCAGCAGGGGGACAACGAAAACCACCCCCATGATCGCAAAGAGCTGGCCAATGATGTACAGCGCATGGACTATTGCCGTCATGGTCTTCCCTTCTTGCCCGGACGTCTTTCCGCAAAGTAAGCGTTGTCTGTTTGTCATCGACGCAGGTCGCAGAATACGTTTGCAGGAATGAGACTCATTATCAATTCAAGGCGAGTGATATTTGGTGCAGGGTGCTTGCTGGCTGTGTTGGCACTGATCGCTGCCGGTTGCGGGAACGACGATGATGATGACGGAACTGGTGTACCGACAGTCATAGCCACGACGTCGATATGGGCTGATGTGGTGTCCAACGTTGCCTGCGACGGGTTGGCCGAAGTCGTAACCGTCATCCCCCCTGGTGGCGACCCTCATGCCTTTCAGCCCTCGTTGAGTGATCGCGAGAACATGGAAAACGCCGCGTTGATAGTGGCGAATGGCTTGTTTCTGGAGGAAGGCCTAGAGGACACCATTGATGCGGTCGAAGATGCGGGCACACCAGTGTTTCGCGTGGCTGACCATGTCTCGGTAATCGAATTCGGCTCGGCGATGGGCCACGACGACCACGAGGATGAGCACGAAGACGACCACGACGATCACGAGGGCCACGACCACGACGAGGATGAGCACGAAGACGACCACGACGATCACGAGGGCCACGACCACGACGAGGACGAGCACGAAGACGACCACGACGATCACGAGGGCCACGACCACGACGAGGATGAGCACGAAGACGACCACGACGATCACGAGGGCCACGACCACGACGAGGACGAGCACGAAGACGACCACGACGATCACGAGGGCCACGACCACGACGAGGATGAGCACGAAGACGACCACGACGATCACGAGGGCCACGCCGAAGACGACGGCCACGGCCATGCGCACGCGCACGGCAGTGATGACCCCCACGTGTGGTTTGATCCCATTCGAGTTGCCGATGCGTTGCCCGCGCTCAGCCAAGCTCTGGCCGCCCAGGCAGGCCTAGATGCCGCGGCCCTAGACGAGTGTGTTGCCGCATATCACGGTGAGCTCATTGCTCTGGACGCTGAGGTCGATGCCATCTTGGCCCCGCTGCATCCTGAGGATCGCTTGTTGGTCACCAACCACGATGCCCTCGGCTATTTCGCCGATCGCTATGGGTTCCAGGTGATTGGGACGGTCATTCCCAGCGGCTCCACCCTGGCCGCGGCTAGCCCCGCTGGGCTCCAGGACCTGGTTGAGCTGATCGACGAAACCGGTGTGGCCGCCATCTTCTCGGAGACGACTCACAGTTCCGATGACACTGAAGCCTTGGGCCGAGAGGCCGGTGTCCAGGTGGTTTCCTTGAATACTGGATCGTTGGGTCCCGCTGACAGCAGCTCGGGCACCTACATCGGGTTCATACGTACCAACGCACAAAAGATCGCCGAAGGCCTCGGTTGATGTTCCGCTAGCTAAATTGGGCTAGTGGACTTTCTGACCAGTCCGTTCGACTGGTGGATCGAGCCCTTTTACGACAACGTCTTCATGCGGAATGCCCTATGGTCAGGGCTGCTAGCGGTGTTGGCCACTTCCACGGTGGGAACGTGGGTGGTACTTCGGGGTATGAGCTTCTTCGGCGAGGCCTTAGGCCATGGGGTGCTGCCCGGAATAGCCATCGCTTTTATCCTCGGGGGCGACACCATGGTGGGCGCGGTCGTAGCCGCTCTGGTCATGGTTTTCGGCGTCAACCTCATTCGGGCCCATTCGCCGTTGCCCGAAGACAGTTCGATCGGGCTGCTTTATGTGGGTTTCTTGGCCTTGGCGGTGGTAATTCTGTCCAGCAGTTCTGGGGCCTATTCCGGAGACATCACTCGATTCCTCTTCGGTTCCATCACTGGGGTAACCGACAGCGACCTACTTCGTCAGCTCATTATCGCCGGTATCACTTTGCTGGGAATAGTGGTGCTTCATCGGGCATTTCTGGTCATGACCTTCGACGAAGTGCAAGCCGAGCTATTGGGGCTTCGGCCCCGAGTGGCCCATGCCGCATTGCTGGCGCTGTTGGCTATCGCCATTGTGGCGTCATTTCAGGCGGTCGGTAACTTGCTGGTCTTTGCATTCTTGGTAGCCCCGCCGTCTACTGCGGCCATGTGTGTGCGGCGGGTCCCTGCCATCATGATCACCGCAGTCATGCTCGGCGCCGTCTCCGTTGTCGTTGGCCTGCTCATCAGCTACCACCACGACACCGCGGCCGGTGCCACCATGGCGCTGGGCACGGTCATCCTGTTCTTGATCGCTTTGCTGATTCGGTCTCTTTCCGGCACCTACAACGTGCGGCTAATCACCTAGTGGTCCGTCAATTCAGTAGCAGGGTTGCGGTTCCGGCCAGCACTGGATGAGTGCCGTCGCGGGCCAGCCAGACGTCGCACTCGACTGTACCGTCAACGTCGACAGCGGTGACTGAGCCGCCGGCCTCCAACCGGTCACCAGCGAAGACGTTGTCCAGAAAACGAACGCGGATCTTCTGGATGCGTTCGGCACCGCCAGCCCAGTCGCCCAGCATGTTCATCACATATCCCAGATTGTTCGGACCCTGATTCACCGGTTGATCACCCATGCCCAGTTCCCTCACGGTGTCGACATCCCAGTGGATGGGATTGGAATCGGCCAGCAGGGCGGCCATCGTCTTCATCTTTTCGGCGTCCACTGCCTCGATCGCCATCCGGGGCAGCTCGTCACCCACCGTTGGAATTGGCTTCCCACTCACTAGGGCCTCCTGGGAAAGATGAACGAATTGGACACCACAGACGACACTTCGCCATCTGAGGCAACGACCTCCAGTTGGAAAGCCACAATGTCAAAGGTCCCTGTGCGGGCCCCTTCTTTACGGACTGCACTGGTGATCTCTCCCCGCACGGTGTAGGTGGCACCAATCTCCAAGGGGCGAAGCTGTTGGATGTCGCACTCGCCGAACATCGGGCCATCGTCGGCTGACGCATAGCAGAGGGTGAACATCTCATCGATGGAGATCCCCAAACCTGCCATTGCCGCGTAGTAGCAGAACATGGGATGGGCGATGCCGTCGGTTCGCTGGGGCGCGCCGAGGACGTCGTTGGTCAGCCATACTCGCCAAGGCTCTACGGCGTAGGAACCACCGGGGAACTGTCTTCCCACTAGGGATTCCAATTCCTCGATGGTTGGTGTCGGTATGGTCGCGGTCATAGTTTCACCACCGGCAGGCTTCTGGTATGGCCGGATGGTCGGGAGCGGGGTACTTGCGGTGCAGCGGTTGCACCACCTCCTCGCCGAAGCGCTGGATCTGCTCGCGGGTAGCCTCGAAGGACGGCCCGGTGACCATGCGGAATTGCACAGTGAAATACTGCACGCCCAGTTCCTCGTAGTACTGCTCCAACCGCTCCCGGCATTGGGCGGGGGAGCCAACCACGATGTGCTCGCGGGCCGACTCGGTGGTGATCTTCTCCGGGGAGTCGAATTCGGGATGGTGGGCCAGGATTCCCTGCTCGCAGTAGAAGCGCATCTCGGGCACGTAGTGGTTGCCATACTGCTCGGCGGCCTGTTCGAAGGTGTCGGCCACCCATGCTTTGCGCATCAGAACGACAAAAGGCTCCTTGCCGTGCTCGATGGCCTTGGCCCGGTAGGCGCCCGCCTGTTGATCCCATACCTCCTTGAGGATGGGGAAGTCATCGCAAGTCCAAGACTCGGCGTAGACCCCGCACCGCTCAATGGCCGCGGGCAGCTGGCCACCGCCCCAGAACGGGAACCGGGGCTGCTGATAAGAATTGGGCGACAACAAGCCGTCGTTCACCTGATAGAAGTCTCCGTCCCAGCTGAACCGTTGGCCCTTGGATTGCAGGGCCTTGTCAATGATGGCCACGTTCTCCAGGTAGCGGCCCAGCATCCGCTCAGGCGGAACCCCGAATTGGCCCCAATAGCCGGCGTGGAAACCCCGACCCCAGGTCATGTACAGCCGACCTCTCGAGATGTTGTCGATGATGGCGCACTGCTCGGCCACCTCCATGGGGTGATAGAGCGTGTTGACCAGACAGTAGGAGCCGATCGCCACCCTGCTGGTTTCTCGGGCCAAGATCATCAACAGATTTAGCGGCGAGCCGAAGTACGACTCGGTGCGGCCATGGCGGTCGGGCACCTGAATGGAGTGGAATCCCGACTGCTCGGCCAAGATGCCTTCTTCGATCATGGCATCAAGGACGTCGGCTGCGTTGATGGGCTCGGGAAGAGGCTGGTCGTAGTGCCCATGGTTGGTGTCGATCAGATAGCCGATGCGCAAGGTGGACTCGCTTTCAGGTGTTGAGGTCGGGCTTGTCAGTCATCTTTCCCACCCTATTTGCCTGACACGGTGAGCGCCGAGCAGCTAGTTGCCGCAGCGGGTTGGCCTACGCTGAGGGGCAACACTCGAAGGAGCGCACTGTGGCCATTCACACCGAGATCGACGAGCAAGGCATTGCCGTCGTCACCATGGACAATCCGCCGGTGAACGCACTCAATATCGCCGACACCTATCGGCTGGCCGAGATCTTCCGCGGCTACAAGCACGACTCCGATGTGAGAGTCGCCATTCTCACTGCCGTAGGTAGGGGATTCAACGCTGGAGTGGATATTAAGGAGATGCAGGCCATGGAGGGCTTCGAGGGAGTACTGGGCACCGGAGATGCCTGCTATGAGGCCTTCGGGGCGGTGTACGACTGCGCAGTGCCGGTGATCGCCGCGGTTCAGGACTTTTGCCTCGGCTTGGGGATTGGCCTCGCAGGGAACTGCGACTTGGTGGTGGCTGCGGAAGGGGTCAAGTTCTCTATGCCCGAAGTGGACAACGGGGCCTTGGGGGCCGCCACTCACACCGCTCGACTGGTTCCGGAGAAGGTCATGCGCTGGATGATGTACAGCTGCGAGCCGGTGGCTGCCGAAGACCTCCAGCGGTGGGGGACCGTGCTCAGCGTCGTACCCGGCGATCAGTTGATGGACGAGGCCCGCCGGGTGGCCGAGGTGATCGCATCCAAGCCCCCGGGGGTTATTCGCAAGGCCAAGTGGTCGATCAATGGGATAGACCCGGTGGATGTCCACCGCAGTTATCGATTCGAGCAGGGGTTCACCTACGAGTTGAACCTCATGGGCGAAGGCGAAAAGGCCCGAGACGCCTTCATCCGAGGCGAGCGGGAGTCGAACAAAGCCGCCCAGTAGTGGTTGACACCGTCATCGTAGGGGGTGGTTCGGCGGGATCGGTCCTGGCGTCCCGATTGTCGGAGGACCCAACCCGCAAAGTTCTGCTGCTGGAAGCCGGTCCAGACCATGGGGACAGCCTGCCCTTGGAATTGTCCGACATCACGGTCTCTTCTCATCCCCAGCATGACTGGGGCGATGTAGTGCGGCTACCCGGTGGAAGGACTCAGCACTATCCCCGGGGGCGAGTGCTGGGTGGCAGCTCGGCGGTCAACGGCGGGATAGCCGTGCGGGCCATGCCCGAAGACTTCGACTCCTGGGGCTTCCCCGAATGGCGATGGGAGGCGATGCTGGGTTGCTTCAGACGACTGGAGGCCGACCGAGATGGAGACGAGCAGTGGCACGGCCGCGATGGCCCTTTGCCCATTGTGCGCACTCCCGAGTCTGAACTCAACCCGGTCCACGCGGTGTTCTACGAGGCGTGCGAGCAAGCTGGCTATCGGTACGTCGCCGACCACAACGCTCCGAATTCTTCCGGATCTGGCCCTCTGCCCCGCAATCGACGAGGGCTGCAACGGGTGTCGGCCGCCGATGCCTACTTGACCCCGGAAGTCCGAAGTCGCCCCAATCTGGAAGTACGAGGACAATGCCTGGTCACAGCAGTGCGCTGGCGAGGCAATCGGGCCATAGGTGTGGAGGCGCTGTGCGACGGCCAAGGTGAGTCAATTTCTGCCGATGAGGTGATCGTGGCTGCCGGCGTTGTCCAATCGCCGATGCTGCTATGGCGTTCCGGTATCGGTCCGGCATCAGAGCTGACCGGATTGGGAGTCGACATCGTGGCCGATCGACCGGGAGTGGGGGGGAACTTCTCCGACCATCCAGCCATCTACCTGTACGCGGCGCCTAAGCCAGGGATTGTGTGTCCTGACGATGTCACCATCCAGACCCTGCTGCGATTCACCAGTTCATCGGGACCGGCCAATGATCTCCAGCTGTTTCCCGTCGGGGTAATCGATCTCTCTTCCAGTCCCCGGCGTCGAGCCGAAGCCGGAGGTTTGGATGCGGTTTTTGCCTTCAACGCGGCACTGCAACGGGTGGAGATCAGAGGATCAGTTCACCCGATGTCGCTTGACCCGGCCGAACCTCCGACAATCACTTATCCGTTCCTAGCCCACAAGCCCGATCTGGAGCGGCTGGTCGAAGCCTTTGAGCTCGGGTTGGAGTTGTTGATGTCCCCCTCCTACCAGAAGATGTCCGATGGCCCGTTGTTTCTCCCGGATCGGCTTGCTCGTGACGATCTGCTGGCCTACGTATTCGCCCACCATGTGGCCTTCTACCACGGTGCGGGCACCTGCTCCATGGGCGCAGCCGACGACCCGGCCGCCGTAGTCGGTCCCGACGGCCGGGTTTGGGAGACCGAAGGGTTGAGGGTATGTGACGCTTCGATCATGCCGGAAACCCCCAGAGCCAACACCAATCTGAATGTCATCGCCATGGCCGAGCGAATGTCCGAGTTGATCTAGCGGAGGACCCGCATCATGCCGCGGTGCGGGTCAACCCCAGGATCTGTTCGGGAGAGGTGAAGCTGAGGCCCAGTGATTGGGCTACCGCCGGCTCGGTTACCTGCCCCTGGCACACAGACAGGCCGGCTCGGAGTCCGGCATCGACTCTCATGGCCTCCCTGGGGCCCAGATCGGCCAGCATGGTCATATAGGGGAGAGTGGCGTGCTCTAGGGCGAACGTGGATGTGCGGGGAACGGCGCCGGGCATGTTGGCCACGCAGTAGTGGACTACGTCGTAGGCCAGATAGGTGGGATTGGCGTGGGTCGTGGGTCGTGAGGTCTCAATGCAGCCACCCTGATCGATGGCCACGTCCACCACTGCTGACCGGGGCCGCATCTGCTTGACCATCTCGGTGGTGACCAGGTGCGGGGCGCGGGCGCCTCTAACCAAGACTGCCCCGATGACCAGGTCAGCCCCCAAGACCGCCTCCTCGAGGGCGCCGCCGCTGGAGTGCAAAGTGTGCAGTGCCGAACCGAATCTCGAGCTCAAGTCCTCCAATACGGAGACGTCTCGATCGATCACCGTCACGTCGGCACCGAGGCCGACGGCCATCTGCACTGCATTCCGGCCGACTACTCCTCCGCCGAGAATGACCACCCTGGCTGGGGCAACGCCGGGAACTCCACCAAGAAGCACCCCACGACCGCCTTGCGAGGACTCCAGGCAATGGGCCCCAGCCTGGATCGACATCCGACCTGCCACCTGGGACATCGGGGCCAGCAGCGGAAGTCCGCCGTTGGGGCCCACCACCGATTCATAGGCGATGGCCGTCACGCCCTGGTCAACAAGCTCGGCAGTCTGGACCGCGTCCGCGGCCAGATGCAGATAGGTGAAGAGAACCTGGTCCTCGTCGAGTCGAGCCCGCTCCTCGGCCTGTGGTTCCTTCACCTTTACGATCATCTCGGCCCAGCTGAACACCTCTTCAGCGGAATCAGCGATGACCGCGCCGTGGGAGTCGTATTCCTCGTCGGCAAATCCCGCCCCCGAACCACAACCGCGCTCAACGAGCACCGTGTGGCCTCTGTTTACGAGTTCAGTGGCACCGCCGGGCGTCAATGCCACTCTTCGCTCTTCGTTCTTGACTTCCTTCGGAACCCCGATACGCATCTCTTGCCTCCGCCGCAATCCAATGGCAGTAGTAAGAGTTTACCGCGAATAGACTGAATAATTCTTGATAATCTGTTGTGATATGGCTCAATATCGAAGAACTTATTCGCTATAATCGCTATATGCGGTTAGATCTTGTCTTCAGCAATGAGCCATTGCCAGTCGTTTGGAGGGGAGGGGAGCAATGACGGATCTGGATACAGTTGATCGATCGATTCTCAACGAACTGCAAAGCGACGCTCGGTTATCCAATGCCGAGCTCGCCGATCGAGTGGGTCTATCGCCTTCGGCCTGCTACCGGCGAGTTCGCCGACTAGAAGAGGACGGGGTGATCGCCGGCTACGTGATGATCGTCAGCCCCGAAGCCATCAACCGCTCACTCGATGTATTCGTCGAGATCTCCTTGGTAAGCCAAAGCGAGGCGAATCTGCGCCAATTCGAGAAGGAAGTGGTGGAATGCCCGGAGGTCATGTCCTGCCATCTCATGGCTGGCGATGCCGACTATCTCCTCCACCTGGCCGTGGCCGACCAGCGCGACTTCGAGCGGATCCACAATCAATATCTGTCGCGCTTTAGCGGAGTCGGTCGCCTCCGATCCAGCTTCGCCATTCGTTCTGTGTGGGAGACCACCCGCCACGAGCTTTAGCATCAGGCCATGACGACGGCCGCCCAACACGCCTATGACTCCTATGAAGCACTGGTGGAGGACTATTTCGAGAGGGGATGGACCGATGGTCTTCCCGTTATGCCCCCCACTCCCGACAAAGTGGCCGCATTTCTTGATGGCGCCGGGCTCTCCGGAGACGAAGTGCTGGGCACGGTTCCCACCCGGGAGGTGACATGCACCGCGGAGCAGGCGGCTGTGAATGCGGTTATGGCTGGCTGCCTCTCCGAATACTTCCCAACGGTAGTGGCCGCAGTTCGGGCCCATCTCCATCCCAAGGGCAACTGCCACTCAACCACCGGGACGCTGTCGGGTGCCGCTCAGGCAGTCATCATCAACGGACCCGTCCGCAATGAGCTGGGGGTAGCCTCAGGGGCTGGCTGCTTCGGACCGGGATTCCGGGCCAACGCCACCATCGGTCGGGCGCTACGCCTGGTAATTCGCAACGTGTGCCGGGGGATTCCTGGATTCTTGGACCGGGCCAGCTTTTCCACCCCGGCTCGCTACACCTTCTGCTTCGGGGAGAACGAAGAGGCCTCCGACTGGGAGCCTCTACACGTCCAGCGGGGCCTGTCTCCCGATCAAAGCGCAGTGACCGTCCACTCCCTGATGAAGATGGTGGAGGCCACCGATTTCACCAGTCGCACCGCCGAGGCAGTGTGCGACACGCTGGTGCGCGACATCCGAGCCAACGGAGTAGCTGGCGACTCCTGGCTGGGAGAGGATGGCAATGTAGTCATCGTGATCGGTCACGAACATCATCGATTCTTCCTCGAAGAGGGATGGTCGAAGGCCGATATACAGCAGCATTTGTGGCCTCGGCTCAATGCCCCCGCCACCAGCGCCACCGACCGGATGGCCCGCATTGGCAGGCCCGAGGGCATCCTCATCGTGGCCGCCGGGGGAGCAGGCATGGGAGCAAGCTGGCTCCTGCTGCCCCACCTCGCCCTCGCCATCACCGAACCCATCCAGTGAAATAGAACAGGCTAGGGTAGAGACATGACAGCACTAGTCGGCCTCGACCCCACTTCGGGCCCCTTCGACCGCACTGACGATCGAGATTTCTCTCCCCGGCCAGCCAGTTTGGATGGGGCGGTGGTCGGTTTGGTGGCCAACGGCCTTGGTGAGGGGGAGATCTTCCTGGATGCCCTTTACGACGAGCTGACCAAGCTGAGCGATTTGCAAGCGCCACTCAAGGTGGTTAAGAGCTCGGTTTCAATACCCCCTGACCCGGGTGACTGGAGCAGGCTCACCGAGGAGGCCACAGTCGCCATAACCGGCTTCGGCGGTTGAGGCAGCTGCAGTGCCCGCAGTTTGCGGGACGCAGTGGAGCTGGAATGGGCAGGCGTTCCCAGTGTCGCCATCGTCCATGAGGAGATGAGGGGTTCAGCACAGGCAATTGCTCGAGTAAGCGGATGCCCAGACTATGAGTTCCTGGCCGCCAATTATCCGTGGACCCCTACCGCCATTTGGTCGAAAGAGGAGTGCCTCGAGTTGGCCGAGATCATGGCGCCCAAGGTCTTGGCCGCATTGACTGGTCAAAGCTAACCGTCACTCCGCCAAGGCGGATTTCGCGGAGGAAATAGCAGCAGCGCCAACTACACCTACCGCGGCTACTGCTGCCCCCAGCCAAAATGCGCTGGCAAAAGCCGCCCCAGAGACGCTCTCTCCCACGGCCAGCACCAGTACTTGGACGCCAGCTGCTGTGCCCAGGCTGGTAAGCGTCTGGAACATCCCGGTTGCCGCCCCCAAGCGTTCCATCGGCACTGCTCCCACAACCGAAACCTGATAGGCCGGCCCGGCCACCCCCAGCCCTCCGCCGGCCAGCGCCAGCCCCAGAACCACCAGCACCACGGCGTCAACCAGTGACCCCGCCGCAAAGGACACCATGGCCAACACCACCAGCGCGCTACCTAAACAAGACGTCCATCGTTCGCCTCGAGTCACAGTCAGCCGACCCCCCACCGGCGAGCTGAGGCTAAAGAAGATCAGGCGAACAACCAGAAACACTGTGGCCGCAGTCAACGTGTATCCATAGCGCTCCTGCAAGAGCTGGGGCGCGAGGATGAATCCACCCATATAGGCCGCGTTGGCTGTAGCTGAGGCCACAACCGGCCCGGCATAATTCCGGCGGCGGAACCACTCAAGCGGGACCATTGGGTGAGCTGTGCGCTTCTCGATGGTCACAAATGTCCAAACGGATGCCGGCACTAGGGCCAAAAGCGTCACTGCCAACGGGTGGTCGAAACCAAGGTTGGCCCCTCGGTCCAGGGCCACCATCAACACGACTACCGCGGCCACCAGGCTGAGCGCGCCCGCCACGTCAACCGGTTTGGCCTCGCCGGCACGGGTGGGCCGCACCACGAGGGCCGCGGCCACCAGGCCGATCGCGGCAATGGGGGTGTAGACGGCGAAGATTGCCCGCCAGCCCAGCGCATCCACCAATGCACCGCCAGTCACCAAGCCGATAGCCGGTCCTCCAACGGCCGCGAATTGGAACCAGCCCATAGCCCTAGCTCGTTGGTTGACGGGGAACGCAGCCATCATTATGGCCATCCCGTTGGGGATCATCATGGCCCCGCCCAGCCCTACCAGCGCCCGGAACCCGATAAAGCTAAGGGCATCCCAGGCCAGCCCACACACTCCGGTGGCTGCCGTGAATACCATCAATCCGAGGATCAGCATCCTCCGGTGCCCCCACAGGTCTCCCAAATTTCCGAATACCGTTGTCCCCGCGGCGAGACCGAGGAACGGGGCAGAGACCGCCCAAGACAGGGTGGCGTTTGTGGTGCCCAGGCTCTCCGAGATGTCTGACAGCGAGGCCCCGATGATGGTCATGGTGGAGCCGAACACCACCTGCCCAGCCAGCAGGGTTACCAGCAGCCGCCAAGCGTAGGCAGAATCGCGCGAGCCATGAGCGGCAGGTTGGGCAGGAGGCAACGAATTGCTCAAGGATTATGTTCCGGTGAGTCGGAGCCTAAGGCCTGATGTGCTCGACACCATCGGGAAGTGGCGAGAACCGGGGGAGGTATCCCCAGCACTGGACGATGTTGCCCGCCAGAATACCGCAGGTGTAGCGGGGGCCTACTTCAACCGCGAGAACGCGGCCGTCAGCCTGGCTGGGACCTTGGGTGCGGTAGCCCCCCCAACACTCCCCGATTCCATCAGGCCGCAGACCACACGAGCGGGAACCACCCGCAGAGATCGAGAGGAATTGGCCGCTGGGTGGATCGGTTTCACCAAAGTGATCGACGCCCCAGCACGCTGCGGTACCGTCAGTTCTCAGCGCACAAGTGTGTTGCTCGCCGGCGTCTATGGCCATGAATTGGCCAGAGGGCGGATCGAACCCTCCAGCATTGCTTGTGCCCCAACAGGCAATTGTCTCGTCAATTCGTATTCCGCATGAATGCCAGCCGCCCGCGGCCACTGAAGCGAACTGGCCGTCGGGCGGATCGGACTGTCCGTAGTTGTTGCTTCCCCAGCACGTTGCGCTGCCGTCTTCTTCAACACCGCAGAAGTGAAATCCGCCCGCGGCTATCGACCGGAACTCTCCAGGCGGAGCGTCCAGTGACCCCCAGCACATGATGTTCTTGTCAGGCCTGATGCCACACGCCGCGTACTTGCTGGCGGCAACTGATGCGAACTGCCCATCTGGGACGTTCAACTGACCTGATGAGTTGTCTCCCCAACATGACACCGTGCCATTGGTACGCAGCCCGCAGAAGTACCCCTCACTAACTCCGCCATCTACCGATGCCGAAAGCGATTCGAACAAGCCTCGGGGTTCTATGGCCGAGCCAGAGTCATCCCGTCCCCAGCAAGTGATAGTGCCTTCCGGCCGCACTCCACACGATCTGCTCTCAGACGTGGTAACGGACAAGAACTTGCCCTCTGGCTGGCTTACTCTCTCGTTGAAGCGCCTACCCCAACACATGATGGTGTTGTCGAAGCGCAGTCCGCATGTGTGCCAGCCGCTCGCTGCCATTTGGGTGAATTGCGTATAGGGCGCATCCAAGGCACCCGTATGGGAGCGGCCCCAACAGTTCATGTAGCCGTCGGGGCTGATTCCGCATGAGTGGTCTCGGCTGGCCTCAACCGCAACGAACTGGCCACTCGGTGCGTTGAGCTCCCCGAACTCGTTGCGTCCCCAACAGAGGATCCTTCCATCAGAACGCAGCGCACAGGTGTGCCCATCGTCAGCCGAGACAGCAGTGAACTCACCTTCGGGGGCATCAGATAGCAATTGCTCAAAGTCCAGCTCTCCTACTTCCCAACCGCTTTCGCCCCAACAGGCAAGCGTGTTGTCGGTGCGGATACCGCAACTATGGGATCTGCCGGCTGATATGGCTATGAACTCATCATGTGGAGGGCTTGCCTGGCCTTGTTGATTGAATCCCCAACAGGCGATAGTACGGTCGGCTCGAATTGCACAGGCATGCTCTTCTCCAACGGAAATGGCAGTGAATTCGCCGCTCGGTGCATCCGTCTGTCCGAAGCGGTTCAAGCCCCAGCAAGCTATATCCCCATTTCCCCGAAGCCCACAGGTCTGCCAATCTCCGGTTGAGACCGCGACGAAGCGTTCATCGTCAAAGGCGGGAATTGGTGTGTTCACAGAACTCTCGGAAAGCTCCGATGCCTGGGAAGGGGAAGTCTGAGACTCTGTGAACACCGGCGGCACATCGTGGCCGACGATAACGACGTCGTCTGGAGGTGTCGCAAACGCTGGCGGATCTCCCCAGCAAACGATATTTCCGTCCAGACGGAGTCCACAGGCGTATTGATAACCTGCTGTTACCGCGGTGAACTGGCCTTCGGGAGGGACCAAGTCCAAGGGCCAATTGGGGTGCCAACAGTCAATTGTGTTGTCGAGGAGCACCGCGCAAGTCAATGAAAAGCCCCCAACAGAAATTGAGCGGAATCGGGCAGCAGGCTGCCCAGCTATGAACTCCCCCTGCTGGTTCCAGCAGAGAATCGTCGAATCTTGACGAAGGCCGCAGATGCGGCCAGTGCCCAAGGAAATTTCAGTGAATGAAATATCAGGCGGATCAAGCAAGTCCTGGCTATCGCTCAGGGCGAAAGAGTATGTACCCCAACATTCTGCCTTGCCGTCCAAGCGCAAGCCGCAAGTGAACGCATCTTGTGCTGTGATGGTGGCAAACGGGCCATCGGGGACGTTGAGCTGCCCGTAGTTGTTGCTGCCCCAGCACTTCACTTCTCCACTGCGCTCAAGAGCGCAGGTATGGACATCACCGGCGGTAATGGAAGTGAACCTGCCCGAGGGAATCGATTCGTCATCCCAGTAGCTGGGTCCCCAGCAAACCGCACTGCCATCCACTCTGATGGCGCATGAATGCTCGAAACCGGTGGCAACCGCGATGAACTGGCCGTCTGGCGGTTCAGATTGCCTCTCACCGTTGTCACCCCAACAGGCAATGGTTCGATCTGTTCGCAAGGCACACAAATGGCCGTGCGACTCGCCGCCTACAGGACTAGCTCTGGATATGGCCGTATACGAGCCGTCTGGAATATCCGAGTACCCGTAGTTCATGGCTCCCCAGCACTCCAGCGTGTCATTGGCTCGTAGGCCGCAGGCAGTCAAGCGTGAAGCGACGATTTGAGAGAATGAACCTTCCGGCGGGTCGGTGGCGCCGGACCAGCCGCGGCCCCAACATTCGACGGAGTCATCAAGGCGGAGGCCGCAGGTAAACATCGAGGCGGCAGAGACGGTCTTGAATGGGCCGGCGGGCGGCTGGGTCGTTCCGTGTCGGTTACTGCCCCAGCAATCCACGGATTGATCTGGCCGAAGGCCGCAAACATGGGATGACCCCTGAGATATTGTGGAAAACGGCCCATCTAGAGACACGGTTTGGCCATCATCGTTACGGCCCCAGCAAGCGACGATGTCGTCAATCCGAATAGCACACGCAAATCCAGATCCGCTTTCTGCCGTCAAGAACCGGAATTCTCCCTCGGGCGGGTCCAGCACGCCGTGGCCGAATGTGTCCTCTCCCCAACAGACAATCATCTTGTCTTCTCGGAGGCCGCAGACTCCAAAGCGGGTTGCTGTCAGCTGAGTGAACTTTGCGTTTGGCGGATCATGGGATTCCGCTACCCTTCCCGGCTGCCCCCAGCACTCGGCTTTTCCCTGGATACTTAGCGCGCAAACGTGATTCTCGCCTGCGGTGATTTGAATGAAGGAGCCGGAGGGCACATTGACCAATCCATTCGGATAGCGCTGACCGCCCCAGCATTCCAGTGATTGGTCGATTCGAATGCCACAGGAGAAATCGCCGCGGCCAACGAGAGCGGTGAACAGGGTCTCGGGCGCGTCTGATATCCCGGACACGTTCGATCCCCAACAGGCAACCGAACCGTTCGGTCGAGACCAGCATGTGTGGGATCCTGCCAAGGCGACAGTCTTCAGTTCCTCTACCAGAGAGAAGCTGGACTCAGTTTCTGGTGCAGGGGTGGGCGTGGGTGCTTCCTCCAATTCCGGGGTGGGCGTGGGTGCTTCCTCCAATTCCGGGGTGGGCGTGGGTGCTTCCTCCAATTCCGGGGTGGGGCTAGGCGATGGTTCTGGAGTCGTCTTGGGCGTTGGAGATAGCGCCGGGGCTGGTTCGTCTGCCTGCTCTTTAGAGTCGGAAACAGGCTGTTCTTCGCCGTCGCCGCCACACGCTGCGACAACGAGGGCCAGCGCCACAACGAGCCTGGCGACCGTGGTGGGCACGAGGTGCTAGTCCTTCAGCTCAACCAGGATTTCGTAATAGGGCTTGGTGCCGGTGTTTACTGCGGTTTCGATGCCGCCTTTGGAGATGAACATGGACTGACCGGGAATCACGTCGCCCTCCACGAGGCCTGAAAACTCCCCTGTGGTGTCGGGCTCGAAGTCTCCCGCGATCTTGTCGCCGGTAACCTGGACCAGCACGTAATCGAGATCGTGCTGGTGAAGATCAGACCGCTGGCCAGGGTCCAGGCGCATTTCCCAGATCCGCACCCGGTCGTTTTCCATCAGCAGTTTGGTGGCCACGTCGCCGAATACCCGTTCTTCGCTCATACCCGCATCGTAGGCTCACGGAATGGCCAGTGCAGAGCCACCTGGAGTGCGGTATGCCATGTCGGAGATCGGCGTGGAAGGGGAAGGACCGCGCCTGGCCATGTTGGAGGCCATCCTCGATGAACCCACATTTGATCGGCTGAAACGAACCGGGGTGGGCCGAGGTTGGCGGTGCGCCGACGTGGGTGCCGGGCGGGGGTCAGTGTCGAAATGGCTGAGAAATCGAGGGGCTGAGGTTGTTTCGGCCGACATTATGCCCCGCTTCTTGAGCGGTCCTGACGTTCGTACCCATGACATCTGCGACGGCCCAGTTGAGGACTCAGCCTTCGACTTGGTGCACTGCCGAGCCTTATTGGCCCACGTGGCTGACTTCGATGGCGCCGTCGACAATTTGGTGGCCTCGGCCCGCCCAGGAGGATGGGTCATGGCCGCTGAACCCGACTACGGAACCATGGTGGAATGCGAATCCGATCATCCTCGAACCGAGGTATTCCGCCGCTTCCGTGAACGGTCGGCAGCTGGCACCAGGATGGACGCCTTCGTTGGCCGCCGGATCCACGAGGTGCTCGGCGCCCGTCTAGATGAAGTGTCCTCAGAGGGACTGACCGACATCGTGAGCGGCGGGTCTCTGCGCGCTCGATACCGCCGCTTCACCATGGAAGTTGCCCGGCCCCTCAGCGCCCGACGCGACGACTACGACGAAGGTGAATACGATGAGCTGCTGGCCTGCTTCGACGATCCCACTTTCCGCTACATCGACTGTCTCTGGGTTGCTGTTTGGGGAAAGCGACCGGGAGGTTAGCGGCGTGCTAAGCCATCGGGATGGCTGAGGAGTTCAAACACGACCTACCCGACGGGATGACCGACTGGATTGCTGAGGCGGGGGGCGGGGGCATCACCCGCTTGGAGCGCCACATTGCCCGGCGGGAAGCGTGGGTGGTGGATGTGACCCGACCCGACGGGTCGGTGGCCGAGTACTTCCTGCGCTTGGATCGCGAAGGGGACGGAAGTGGTACGCACTCGGTGAAGAGCGAAGCCAAGGTTCAGACCGCGCTGGTCGAGACTGGCATGAAGGTTCCTGCCATTTGCGCTTGGAGCGAGGACCTTCAGGCTGCGTTGCACGAGAGGATGCCGGGACGGGCCGATTTGGACAACGCCGAACCCGACGAGCAGGCCGCGGTGCTAGAGGACTTCATCCAGCAGCTGGTTCTGCTTCACTCGCTGGATCCCGACTCGCTGGGGCTCGACCATATGCCCATTCCCGCCACGTCGGCCGAGTGCGCGTTGGGGGAGATCGACTTTGTGGAGCAGTTCCTCGGCGGCATGGTGACTGACCCGCTGTACACGTATTCGCTCCAATGGATTCGGAACCATGTTCCCGAGCGCCTCGACCGAGTAAGCCTCTTGCAGGGCGATACCGGACCGGCCAATTTCATGTTCCACGAAGGGCAGGTGAGCGCCATCGTCGACTGGGAATGGGCTCACTTCGGAGATCCCATGGAGGATTTTGGCAATATCTGCACCCGGGAGTTTTACTGTCCCTCTACCCCCGACGAGGGTCTCGCTCCGCTGTTTCGCCGGTACGAGGAACTGTCCGGCTTTCCCGTGCACCTCGAATCGGTTCGCTACTACCGGGTGCAGCAGTTTGTGCGGTCCATCGTGTCGCTAGCCCGCATTACCGCCATCAACGACCCCCAGATGCCCAATGGGATGAACTGGGCCTACCGCTACATCTGCGAGCGGGCAACCTGTGAGGCGCTGGCCGACGCCATGGGCATCGATTTGGAGCGTCCAGAGCTACCCGAGAGGGAGATGGCCAGTTCTCTCGAAGGAGTGGTCATCCAAAACCTGCGCGATGAGGTGCTGCCCGCGGTCGGCGGAGATTACCCCCGCCATCGACTGGAGCACGCAATGCTGCTGGTGGAGTGCTTAGACCGCCAGAAGCAACTCGGTCCCCATCTTGCCAGCATTGAGTTGGACGAGATCGCCGCGCTGACCGGCCGACGGGCCGACAGCCTTGATGACGGATTGATGGAGCTAGACCGCGCAATCCAGGATTGGGGTGCAGAAAGGGAGGCTGAGGTTCTCCGCTATCTGGCTCGGCGGGCGTGGCGGCTGGAGTACCTGTGGAAGCCGGTGGTGGACCTGTTCCCCGACCGCACGTTCTCAAGAATCGATTAGCGCTGCCGCAGGCCCATCATTTTGATTGCATCCACCAGATAGCCGTTGGGGTCGGCTCGTTTGGCTTGGGCGGTCTCCTTCAGAGCAGGAGAGGCAAAACCTTCAAAGTCATCATTGCCCAGCTTGGCGATGAGCGCCTTGGCCACATCCGCCGGGTCCATGAACGCGTCAGGTGGCTGAGGGAATGGATCGTCGTTCCCCGGCTTGGGAGTGGAGAACTCAGTGTCGGTGGAACCCGGGGTGAACAGATGGGCCCGAACGCCAGTTCCCACCAAGTCAAAATAGAGACCCTCGGTGAACAAGTTGAGAGCGGCTTTGGCCGCCCCGTAGGCCCCGGTGCGAAAGGCCATCGACTGGGTTCCCATTGACGACACGTTGACGATTGCCCCCGAGTCCCGCTCCAGCATGTAGGGCAGCAGGGCCAAGGACAACCGAGCTGATCCGGTGAAGTTCACCGCCACGGTCTCGTCCAGCTCCTCGGGGGTGAGTCGTTTCATCGACCGGCGACGGGGAGCGCCGGCGTTGTTCACCAGTACATCGATGGGCCCCATTTCGGCCCAGACCCGATCGGCGAATGGGGCCACGCTTTCGAGGTCGGCCAGATCCAGCGTCCACCAGCAGCCGTCTCCGCCAACTTCCCGCACTTGGCCGAGAACCTGTTCGAGCCGGTCGCCCCGCCGGGCCGCCAAACCGACAAATGCCCCACCGCGCCCCAGCTCTACCGCCAACGCCGCGCCAATGCCCGAAGAGGCACCGGTTACCAGCACTCGTTGGCCGGCCGGATCCCAGCTCATCCTGCGGTCAATCCGGCATCGATGCTCATCACTGCTCCATGGATCCGATGGGCCTCATCAGAGACCAAGTAGGCCACCGCGGATGCGATGTCATCGGCCTGGGCCATGCCCCGCATACCCATATATCGCCCCATCAACTCCATATCGGGTTCGCTGGGGAAGCCGAACGCGGTGGCCAAATTGGTTTCCACTCCACCGGGTGCGATGGCGTTAATCCGTACACCGGTTCTCATGGTCTCCATGGCCATGGCCTTGGTGATCTGAATCACGGCCCCCTTGCTGGCGCAATAGGGCACGGTATAGGCCTGTCCCATCAATCCGGCATTCGAGGCCATATTCACGATGCAGCCGTTCGATGACTCCAAGTGGGGAAGTGCAGCCTGCGACATCCAGAACACCCCTTCAACGTTTACACCAAAGATCAGATCCCATACTTCTTGGTCGACATCCCCCACCCGATGGCCCCGGGCCACTCCGGCGATGTTGCACAGCACATCGAGGCAACCGTGGCTGGCGACTACCGAGTCCACCAGCTCATGGCAGGCCTCTCGAGACCTCACATCGGACACAACCGGGTGGAACACCGACCCCTCGCCAACCATCGCCGTGGTTTTCTCCAGTCCAGCAGCATTGATATCGCTACCCACCACCACGGCCCCTTCATCGGCTAGAAGCACCGACGTGGCTTGGCCAATACCCGACCCAGCCCCGGTGACCACGGCCACCTTTCCAGAAAATCTCACGACCTCTCTCCTTGCTCGCGCTCTGGCCTCTAGGGCAATCCTGCACCGGGGATTTCCACCGGCACGGTTTCAATCCGCCCCTGCCCGAGACCCTGCACCTCGTCAGGATGCGAGCCCGGAGCAGAGACGAGGAAGAGGGTGCGGCGATCATCGCCTCCCAACATCACCGCGAAGCAGTTGAGCTCTGTCTCCACCCGGTGGGTGATCTCGCCCCCCTCAACCACCCGCAGGGCGGCCCGGCCTATGGCATCGGCATACCAGATGCCCCCTTCAGCGTCGTAGCAGCATCCGTCAGGGATGGTGCCGGGTACTGCGGCCCAGAGCCGGCGGTTCTCCAGCCGGCCCTCGGGCCCGAAATCGAACGCAGTGAATTGGCTGGCAAAGCTCTCGCCCACGATAAACGTTGACCCATCAGGGGTGATCACCGCCCCGTTGGGGAAGGCCAATCCTTCGGCCCCAGCCTCTGTCGTGCCGTCTGGCTGCACCAATCCCAGGGTGGCTGGAGCAAAGTCCTCTCCACTGTGAAGGTCGAATCCGAAATTGCCCACATAGGCCCGACCCTCGTCATCCACCGTCATGTCATTGCAGAGCGAGGTAGCAATTCCCGAAAGGTCGGCATGCTCGTGGAGCGCCACCCCGTCATAGCGCATCACCCGGCGGTCCCTCATCGACACCACCAGCAGGTCGCCGTTGGGCATCCATCCCAGACCTGACGGTTGGCCGGGAACCTCAACCATCACCTCAACGGTGCCGTCCAGCGAAGCGGCATTCACGGTGTACTGATAGAAGTCCGAGTACCAGAGCCGGCCGTCGTGCCAGCGGGGTCCCTCGCCGAAATCGATTCCTCCTACGAAGGTCTCAGGGCTGGGAAGTATCTCCATGCCGGGGGACAATAGCGACTGTGGACGAACTCCCTGTTGTAGACCTAACCGATCCAGCCTTTTGGTCGAACCCCTACCCAGTGCTCGCTGAGGCACTTGGCCAGCATCCCCTAGGCCGGGGAGTCGACGGGAGCCTGATCGCCTTGAGCTTCGACGCGGCTGAGATGGTGCTACGAGATCCCCGGTTCTTGACCACCGACCTGCTGGCCCCTCGAGGTATCACTGAGGGTCCCATTGCCGAATGGTGGGGTCAGGTCATGTTCTCGGCCAACCCACCAGTCCACACCCGGTTGCGCCGCCTGGTCAGCCGGGCGTTTACCCCTCGAGCAGTTGAATCGCTGCGCCCCCGCGTGGTTGGGATAACCGAGGAGTTGCTGGACGACTTCCACGGTGACACCGTGGATCTGGTGGCCGGGTTTGCCCATGACCTGCCCATCAGGGTGATGGGGGCCATGCTGGAGGTTCCTGCTGGTGACCACCGTCATTTTGCGACCTGGACCGCAGACCTCGGACTCGTCTTTTCCTCAGTACACACACCCGAATTGCTCAATCGACTGGAATCGGCCATCACCGGGCTCAATGGCTATGTAGCCGAACTCATAGCTGATCGGCGGCGGCATCCCGGTGATGACCTACTCAGCAAATTGATCGCCGCTGAAGCCGACGGAGATGTTCTCACCGAACCCGAATTGATCGCCATGGTGGAGAACTTGCTCTTTGCCGGACATGACACCACCCGCTCAATGCTGATGATCGGCGCGGTGCTGCTGCTGTCCCACCCAGACCAGCGGGCATTGCTGAGCGGCGATCCTGGTTTGGCCGCCCAAGCGGTCGATGAGATCCTCCGCTTCGAAGCCCCGGTACTGGGGTCGGGAAGGGATGCCGCCGAGCCCTTGAATCTGTTCGGTGTGCCGGTGCAGGCCGGGGAAACGGTCACGACCATGTCCCTAGCGGCCAACCGCGACCCGGCTGCCTTTGAAAATCCCGACCGCTTCGACATTCTCCGCCCAGGGGGCAAGCTGATGAGCTTTGGGCAAGGTATCCACTACTGCCTCGGAGCGGCCTTGGCCCGTCTAGAGGGCCAGGTGGCCTTCCCCATGCTGTTGGAACGCTATCCCCGGATGGGGCTGGCTGTGGAGCCCACTTGGGTGCCCTATGCCTCCATCCGCCGCTTCGAGGAACTGCTGGTGACGACCACCTGACCATATTCGGCGCCACCGAGGATAGGGTGATCGAGCCATGCTTCACTGGGCCAAGACTCGGGTGATCAACTCAGTGAGCGGCATGTTCGCCCACGCGGAAATGCCGTTGAAGAACACCGGAGACTTTCCGGGAGATCCAGGATTGTGTGGTCCTGATTCGATCAGCTGGCAAGTGATCGGTGATGTGAGTGTGTTCGTTGGCGGCATCCGCGCCTTGCTGATCCAAGCAGCCCATCCGGAAGTGGTCGCCGGGGTGGACGAGCACAGCCGCTATCGGGATGATCCCCTCGGTCGGCTTAGCCGGACATCCTTCTATGTCACCTCGGCCACCTTCGGCGCGATGCCCGAAGTGAAGGAGGCCTTGGATCTGGTCAATTCTGCGCACCAGGGAGTGAGGGGCACGTCACACCGCGGAAAGTCGTACAGCGCGTCGACTCCAGAGTTGGCTGCGTGGGTCCACAACTCCCTGACTGATTCTTTCTTGGAGGCCTACCAGTGCCTCGGCGGCCGTCTCAGCACCCACCACGCCGACCAATTTGTGGTTGAGCAGACGAGGGTAGGGGAGATGCTGGGCGCTTCACCTCTGCCCACAACTGCCGGTGAACTGCGGGAGTGGATCACCGGGCATCCGTCGTTGGCTCCGAGCCCGGGGATGCGAGCTGCTGTCAAATTTCTTCAGAACCCCCCTATTCCTGCGGCCCAGAAAGCGGGGTACCAAATCCTGATGAATGGGGCCATCACCACCATCCCCCGAGAGCTCACGTCGGTCTTGGGGCTGACCCCAACTCCGGGCGCCAGAGTGAGCAGTACGGCAGTGGTATTGGGATTGCGCCGCATCATGAAGAACAGCCCCGCCTGGCAGGCTGCCCTAGAGCGGTGCAACGTGCCCTACGACCCGCGGCTATTTCGCGACAAACGAAGTTAGCCAAGACCCTGCCTGTCCCCGATTGGCGAAATTAGCTCGCCAACAGACCGGCCAGATTGTCTCGCATGATGAGACGGATTTCGGTGGGGGAGAGGCTCGATAGGCCCTCCACGAACTCCAATGGCTCGGCCAAGCCCTCGGCATGGGGCCAGTCGGACCCGAACAGCACTTGGGAAACTCCAATGGACCGGGCCAGATCAGCTACCGGCTCCTCATGATGGGGGGAAACGAACACATGGCGGCGAAACACGTCGCTGGGCTTCTCGGTCAGTGGACCTCTAAACCACGGACCGTTGCGGCCCATTCGGTTCATCTTGTTCATGGCCGCCATCAGGTATTCCACCCAGAGGCTGCCATTCTCCACGCTCATGACCCGAACATTGGGAAAGGCCTCAAACAGGTTGGCGTAGATCAGCGCAGCCACTGTCTCCATGATCGGTCGGTCGCCGTAGAAGCAGGTCCACTGCAATGCCGACTGCCGGTGAGATGGCGGATTGGGCTCTTCGCCCCAATGCACCGACATCGACTGGTTGTAACCCGACTCGCCGATGTGGAATCCGACCACCGCGCCGGCCTCATTGATCCGGGCCCAGAAGGGGTCGAAGACCGGATCGGCGATATTGCGGCCGGCCGCGGGCCCCGGACGAAGCGACACAACTCGGGCGCCCCGGTCTAGTGCCCATTCCAACTCGTCCACGGCCCGATCGGGATCGACCAATGACAACAGGGGAGGGGCATGGATGCGACCATCCCGGTTGAGGCCCCACTCGTCGTCCAACCAGCGGTTGAAGGCGGACAGGTTGGCGTAGAGCAGGTCGGGATCGTCAACCATGTAGTGCTCCACGCACACCGCCAAGGTGGGGTACAGCACCGCGGCTTCGATCCCCTGGGCGTCGAGCACCTGGACTCGGGCTGATCGCTTGACGTACTCGGGCCGGTGGGGCTCAGAAACCCGGGTGCCCTTGATGTTCCCCCCGTCGTCGCCCCGCTTCATGGCTTTCAACATTTCCCGCAGCATTCCAGGGCGGGGGGCGGTGTCGTAGTTGCGGTGCTCCAAGAAAGTGAACCGCCGATCGCCGATGTAGACCTCTTCGGTGCCGTCGGCCTCGAAAAGCGGCCGCACTGCCTGATCGGCGAAGGCGGGGTCGATGTAGCGGGTAAAGGCGTCACGGGGTTCGTAGTAGTGATTGTCGGCGTCGAACGCCCGATATGCCAGATCCATCCGCACAGGTTAGGGCCGCATCCACAGGACGGGTAGTGTGACCCCCGCAAGTACCACCTGATCGAAGAAGGAGAGCCGAAAGATGGGACGGCTAGACGGCAAAGTAGCGATCATCACCGGAGCAGCTCGAGGGCAGGGGGAGGCCGAGGCCCGGCTATTCGCCTCCGAAGGCGCCAAGGTGGTGCTTGGAGACGTCCTCGACGACGACGGTGAGCAGGTAGCCGCCAGCATCGGCGACAACGCCCGCTATGTGCACCTAGACGTATCCCAAGAAGCCGATTGGGCCGCGGCGGTGGCAGCCGCCGCCGACATGGGCTCGCTGAGGATTTTGGTCAACAACGCGGCCATAATTCGGCCGGCAGCTATTGAGGACACTTCCTTGGATGCCTACATGGAGGTCATCAACGTCAATCAGGTGGGCACCTTCTTGGGGATGAAGGCCGTTTTCGAATCTATGAAGATGGCCGGTGGCGGTTCCATTGTGAACATCAGCTCGATTGACGGCCAACAGTCCAAGAACGGACTCATCAGCTATTCCGCTTCCAAATTCGCCATCCGGGGAATGACCAAGACCGCGGCCATTGAGTGGGGCCGGTTCGACATCAGGGTGAACTCCATTCATCCTGGCGGGGTAAACACGCCGATGGGTAATCCGAACAATGATCCCCGGGCCGAGAAAGAGCCCTACATATTCCACCCCATTGCCCGTGTGGGTGAGCCGATTGAAATCGCCTATGCCGCCCTCTTCCTGGCCAGCGACGAAGCCTCGTACATCACCGGTTCAGAGGTCAACGTCGACGGCGGCTGGAGAGCTGGGCTGATCACCCCTGGTCTTCCCGGCACCGATTTCGTGGTTGAGTACGGTTACGACACCGACTGACGCCTCTAGCTACCTCTCCACTTGAGCGAACCGCCACTCTGGGACGCCCCCAGCGCTGCCCCTAGCGCCGACTACGGCGCTGGTGTAGAACGGCTGGCCATCGCGGGCGCCGCCCGCCGCCTACTGAATGCCGCGCGGGTAACCGCGGCAGGCGAGGGTGCCGTGTCCGAGGCCACCGACTTGATCGAGCAGGCAGCAAAACTGCTGGAGGCTGAGCAGATGGAAGGGCTCCACCGCCAGGGGGTGATGGGCGACCTCGAAACCGGTTTCGAGTCCCGCGACCCCATGGCGTTCTTCCCTTACAGCCCGATTATCGGACGTCTAAACCCGGCTTCGCCTCCGGCGGAGTTCTGGGTTGAGGGCGTCGAGGTCCACGGGCGGATGAACCTATCGGCGGTTTATGCCGGTCCACCGGGACTGGTACACGGCGGGATCATCGCCATGGTGTTCGACGAGCTCTTGGGCGTCGTCAATGTGGTCAACGGCAGAGGCGGGTACACGGGGACGCTCAATGTTAGGTACCACCGACCGACCCCGCTGATGGAGGAGATCGCCCTGCGGGCGTGGCCATCGGGAGGCGAGGGTCGCAAGCTGTATGCCGCGGGGGAGATGGTCTACGACGGAACTGTTACGGCCACTGCCGAGGGTGTCTTCATTCGGGCCAACCGCCAGCTTGTCGACGACCTGAAGAAATCCCCGGAATCAGCAAGCCCAAAGGAGAATCCATGACAGACACCGGCTTTGAGACCAGCGCGGCAGTACACGAGCTGATCGACACCATGAAGGGCCTCGATCAGGAGTTTCTCTCGGGCCCCAAGGCGCTGGTCGACGACCAGGCGGTGCTAGAGGGCTACCGATGGATCTTCTCCATCACCCAGGTGGCGCTGGATGTGTACGTCTGGGCGGACACCAACCGGCCTCGATTCACCGAAATCGTGGGCCCGTACAAGAAGTGGGGCGGCGATAATTCCGACGCCTTCTACTTCATGACCCGGATCGACCCCTCCCGCACTTACCGGGTGACCGTGGACCCCGGCGACGCGGTGTACCTGTCGCTCACCGTGTACGGCGGACCGGATGACGGCCGTTACTCCGAGCGCATCGTCGGAACGCTCAACACCACTCAGATGACTCCCAATCCCGACGGCACTTACGAGATGATCGTCAGCCCGAACGACCACGACGGCAACTTCCTGAAGCTTGCGCCCGATGCCGTGGTGGCCTGCACCCGCGACTACATGAACGACCCTGTCAACGGGGAGAAGGCGCGCTGGCGCATCGAGTGTTTGGATCCGGCTCCTGAGTGGAGTGACGTGCACACCGATGCCGAGGTAGCCCGGCGCTTCCAGCACGCGACTACGTGGGTGAAGGAGCAAGCCGCCATGGTTCCCATTCCGCTGGGCACGCTCAACCATATGGATGACCCCTTCCCGGTTCCCTCCGAGACCTTCGGCTGGGCCGCGGGGGATGCCTCATACGCAATGGGAGCCTTCGAGTTGGACGATGACGAGGCGCTTGTTCTGAAGGGCCGCTCCCCGGAGTGCGTCTTCTGGAACATGTGCCTGTGGAACCAGTTTTTGCACTGTTTCAACTACGACTACGACGATGTCACGACCAATAGCTCCAAAGTGCAGCTCGACGATGACGGGTCGTGGACCATTGTGATCTCGGCAACCGACCCCGGCGTGCCCAACTGGGTATCCACCCAGGGTCGGCTTCACGGGCGCATCTGGTTCCGTTGGTTCTTGCCCGAGCGGACTCCAGACCCTATTGGCGCTGAGGTGGTCAAATTGGCTGAGGTTCGCTAGTGCTCTAGCTCCACCGCGAAGCGGTCGGTGTAGAAACTGAGCGCTTGGCGGCGCTCCTTTGGAGTCATGCCGAAATCGGCCAGGTTGTAGATCACCCTGCCGTGCTTCCCCCGGGGATGCTCGACCATGTACTGGTCCATAGCCGCCTTCACATCGGAAGTAAACGGCTGGTCGGCCAGGTTGTATATGCGCTCCACCATGGCCACGTCATCGGCCATGAACTCGTGGAACAGCACGTCGATGGACTGCTCGGGAGGCACTAGGTCCCGGTCGTCAGTGCACGACTGGAGCATGTCCTGGATGAGCTGGGCCCACCATTGGCCTATGCCGTGAACATCAACTGGGTGGGGGGCGCTCATGCGGGCCGAGTAGCAGATCATGGTGGCGAACGAGGCGGTGATCGACACCGGGTCTCGGTGGGTGAACACCACCGTGGCGTCACCGAACACGTTCATGAGCGGCCCAATCTGCTCCAGATGCTGGGGCGACTTGAGGACCCAGCGCTCGCGAGGCGGGCGCTGATGAGTGAGAACCTTGAGGATCCGCTTGAGATACTGGTAATGCGGGGTTTGGTCGTGCTCCTTGTAGTACGACCGCCATGAGGGCATAACGGCTGAGCAGTCGAACAGCATGGTGGAGAAGTCGATTGCCAGCAGGTGAATTTCCTCGTGGACGTGGTCCCAGGTCATCTCGTGCATTCGGTCGTAATGGGGCACGGCCTTGTTCATGATTACCAGCCCGTCTTTGGCCCGCTGAACGCGGCCCTCAATGGTGCCGGCCTCTTCGGCAGGGGGAACCGGCTCCAGAGATTCCCACCAGGGAAGCGAGCGCAACGCCGGATCGGCAGATATGAGGTTGTGCAAATGCGTGGTGCCGGTACGGGGCAGTCCGGCGATCACGATGGGCCGGTCGACGGGCACCTCTAGGGCATCAGGGTGGTCCTTTATGTATTGCTCGATGCGCAGCCGATTGACCGCGAAGGCGGTGAGCTGGCTGAACTGGCTCAATTTGCCCATGGGGGAGAAGTCGGCCTCTGTGTTCATCGCCCGACACAGCACCTCCAACGGTTCCCGGAATTCGTCGGAGCCGAAATCGCTGAGCCCCGACTGAGCGGTGGCCGCGCCGAGCACTGCTTCGGGGCTCAATTCGATCTGGTCGGCTAGCGGTGCAGTTTGCTCCATCATCTCCGCGATCTCGGGCGCAAGCACCGGATCAACGAGGTCCTCAATGCGAATGGGGGCAGGGCGGTCGCTCACGCCCGGCAGGATAACGTCACGCCATGCCCCAGCATGTACCCGAGATTCAGTGGACCGAGGATGCCCTCGAACTCCGGCAGTTTGTATTCGACTACTGGGGGGAGAACAGGCGAGCCCCCAATCTGGCCGCCATGCATGCCGGGACCGGTATTGAGCGGCGCCGGTTGCTGGAGGCGCTCAAGCTCTTGCAACTGGGGATCGTGTTTGTCATCGACGAGACCTCGCCCAACTGCGACATCTTGAAGGCCCCGCCGTTCTCGGCGTTCCCCAGCCAGGTGGAGATGTATCTCGACGGGGAGTTCCACAGCTATATCGGCTGCGCCCACGAAGGGATCGGGGTGTCGTGGACCCCGTACTTCCGGGACAAGGAGGTGGAGCTGCGGACCTACGACGCTCACACGCTGGAGCCCATCACCCTGGTCTCCAAGGACTTCAAGCTGATTTCCGCCGAGCCTTCAGAGCCGCTGATTCTGTGCACCGAGGTGATCTGGGACTGGGTGAACACCGACATGAAGCACATGTGCGACCACACCAACTTCGTGTTGAACCGTGAGAACGGGGCAGCCTACGAGGCGTCCATCGGCCGGCGGGGCATCTACTTCACCGTCGACCAGGTGTCCGAGTACATCGCATTTGTGCTCAACATCCGCATCTACGACTACCACTGGCCCGCCATGACCATGGATCCACCCATGATCATCAACCGCCTTCGGGAACTGGATGTGGACCTAACCCCCTGGGGGATGTAACTGCATTAGCCTCAATGAGGATGCCAGAGCCCCCGCAGCAGCCCACTGGGGACTCTATTCCGCCGCTGCCCCCGAGGGCGACCGAGTGGACCATTCTGCTGACCATCGTTGGAGCTGCGGTCGGTGCGCTGTTGGACCAACTAGCAGGCTTCTTCTTCGGCGGTCTTGTCGGCTACCTCTTGGGTCGGGATATTGAGTACCGGCGGCGGCTGGGAGCAGTGGAGAAAGCACAAGCCAGAAGGGAACGAGCAGCCGCGCCCGATCCGACGCTTCCTCCGCCTCCGGTTGCACCACCAGCCTCAACGCTTCCTCCGCCTCCGGTTGCACCACCAGCCACAACGCTTCCTCCGCCTCCGGTTGCACCACCAGCCTCAACGCTTCCTCCGCCTCCGGTTGCACCACCAGCCTCAACGCTTCCTCCGCCTCCGGTTGCACCACCAGCCTTGCCTGTTTATCGAGGGGCGAGGATGGCGACCGCCCTTAGGACTTGGGTGACCACCGGCAACTTGCCAGTGAAGGTCGGCGTGTTGGTGTCGATGGTTGGACTGGGACTGCTGATCAGCGAGGCGAATCGGCGCGGCCTCATCACCGTGACGGTGGAGATGGTGTTGATTGCCGTGGCAGCCTTCGGCGCAGCGTTGCTCGCCGTGGGTTGGCATTTCCGGTACAAGCGGCCCATCTACGGATTGAGCCTCCTCGGCGGCGGTATCGCCGTGGAGTACCTGGCCATCTACGCCGCTTTCGCCGGATACGATGTCCTGGCCGCACCGCTGGCGTTTGTCTTTGTCGTGGCCATCACCGTGGGCGCGGGCGCCCTCGCTGTTACCCAGGACTCACGGTCGTTGGCGGTTCTCGGAATCATCGGCGGCTTTCTCGCTCCGGTGCTTTCGTATACCCAGCCCGAAGACCATGTGCTGGTGTTCACGTTCTACGCGATCTTGAACGCCGCGATTGTCGCGGTGGCCTGGTTCAAGGTCTGGCCAGAACTCACCCTTCTCGGCTTCGGATTCACATTTGGGGTCACGTCGTTCTGGCTAGCTGCTCGCCATCTGGAGGACGACTGGACCACCACAGTGCCGTTCGTCGCCTTGTTCCTTGCCGTCTACACGGCCATTCCCGTGCTCTTTGCCGCCAGAAGACCGCTGAGCGCCAGGAGCCTCGCAGACGGGGCATGGCTTATCCCTTTGGTGCTCGGCACACCGATCGTCGGCTTGGTCATGCATCAGATCTTGTTGGGGCACACAGAGCACGGAACGGCGATCAGCACAACAGGGACGGCGCTGCTCTATGGCGGCGCTGCCGTCGCTGCCCGCAAATTCAGCCGCCATAGCGTCGAGTTGGTGATCGCGTATGCGGCCCTCGGGGTGGTCTTCGCGGCGATTGCCATTCCGCTCGCCTTCGATGCCTACTACACCTCGATTGCCTGGACCGGTCAGGGCCTTCTGCTGCTCTGGGTTGGATGCCGCAAAGCACAGTGGTTGGCGGCCGCCGCAGGAGGCGCCCTTCAGGTGCTTGGGGGGTTCAGTATGGCCGTTTACTTAGAAGACTCGCTTCCCTATCCCGCCGGCGAGCACCCCATCGCCAATAAGTTCCTCTTGGGCACCGCGCTGCTTGCCGCCGCTGGCATCGCGTCTGGCCTGCTGCTTCATAAGGCGAGAAAGGACGCTGAGGTTGACTCCATCGCGGCATGGCTGGCGATGGCATGGGGTGCTGGCTGGTGGCTTGTCGCCGGCAGCTTGGAAATCGACTACCACGTCCCCTCGGCCCAGCTTTCTGCTTCCTTTATGTTTGCGGCGCTCTCGTTTTGGCTTGCCGCCTTCTCAGCTCAAAAGTTGCGGTGGCTGAACCTCGCCGGATGGGGAGCGCTGATCCTCCCCACCATGGCCGTGGTTCTGGCCGTTTCCCTGAGCACGCAGTCGTATCCGTTCGAGCACTACGGGTGGGCGGCATGGCCGCTAGTCATGGCGGCCAACTACTCCCTGCTGCACCGGTACTCGGGTTATCGCCCCCGATTCGAGCAGGCGCTTCATGCCGGGAGTGTCTGGGTGCTGACGGTACTAGTCAGCGCAGAGGTCCACTGGCGAGCTGACCAGGCGGCTGATGGGGTGTGGCCCATCGTCTCGGCTTGCCTGGCCGCACTGGTGCTGGTGGGCGCGATCCTCTGGGGATCAGGAGTGTTGAAGTGGCCGCTTCGACCGCATCGAACGGCGTACCTGGCGTTGGGCGCCGGGCCGGTGTTGGCGGCGGTGGCGATTGCGGTCGCGGTCTTGCTGTTCATCTCTGATGGCGACCCCACGCCCCTGCGCTATGTGCCGGTGCTCAACCCGCTGGAATTAACCGCAATAGTGCTGGCGGCGGTGGCGTTTATGTGGCGGCGAGAGGTTGCCGTCGAGGGGATCGGCAGGCTCAACGAGTGGGTTGACAGACTGTGGGTGCCGTCGTTGGCCGCAGCCGGTGTTGCGTTTGCAACCATGGCGACGGTCAGGACCGTTCACCATTGGGGGGATGTGTCTTTCGATACCGACTCGATGTTCGACTCCACTGCCCTCCAGACCTCGCTGTCGATTCTCTGGACCCTGATCGGACTGGCGGCCATGGTCGAGGGGGTGCGCCGGGTGAACCGGTCGGCGTGGATGACCGGCGCCTCATTTATGGGCGCAGTGGTGCTCAAGTTGTTCCTCGTCGATCTCCGAAATCAGGACACCGTGGGCCGGGTGGTGGCGTTTATCGCCGTCGGCATTCTCTTGTTGATCGTCGGCTACTTCGCCCCCGTCCCTCCATCACAACCCGCCAACGGCACTCAGGATTGATCGATAGAGGTCACCCGCCTTGCTGCGGAGGTGTTTGCTAGGTATCTAGGCGGACTTCTTGCGACGGCGGTGGGCGGTGAGGATCGGCTCGGTATAGCCATTGGGCTGATTGCGGCCTTCCAGCACCAATGCCAGGGCGGCGCTGAACGGAATACTGGTGGCCAAGTCACTGCTCATGGGCTCGTAGGCAGGATCGTCGGCGTTCTGGCTGTCCACCACTGAGGCCATGCGCTGCATGGTCTCTACCACCTGCTCTTCCGACAGCAGGCCGTGGTGGAGCCAGTTGGCGATGTGTTGGGATGAGATACGCAGGGTGGCCCGATCCTCCATTAGGGCGACATCGTCTATGTCGGGCACCTTGGAGCAGCCCACCCCCTGTCCAACCCACCGGGTGACATAACCCAAAATGCCCTGGGCATTGTTGTCCAGTTCCCGCTGGATTTCGGCGGGGGAGAGCTCTCGGTCCGGCGGCAGAACTGCGGGAGCAAGCATGGCTTGGACGGCCTCGGCGCGATCAGGCGGCGAAGCACCAATCTCAGACTGTCGAGCGGCAACATCAGCTTCCAAATAGTGCAGCGCGTGCAAAGTGGCCGCGGTGGGAGAGGGTACCCACGCAGTGGATGCCCCTGATTGGGGATGGCCGATCTTCTCGTCCAGCATGGCGGCCATATCTTCGGGCCGGGCCCACATCCCTTTGCCGATCTGGGCATGCCCTGGCAGACCCATGGCCAGTCCGACGGCCACATTGGCATCTTCATAGGCGTTTAGCCATCCCGAAGCCTTGATCTCTGCCTTGGGGACCATGGGGCCGGCCTCCATGTTGGTGTGGATATCGTCGCCGGTTCGGTCCAAGAAGCCAGTGTTGATGAACACCACCCGTTCTGAGGCCTCGGCGATGCAGGCGGCCAAGTTGAGCGACGTCCGGCGCTCCTCATCCATGATCCCCATCTTTAGTGTGTTGGGTGACAGGCCCAAGATGCCCTCGACCTCGGTGAACAGATCGCGGACCAGAGCCGTTTCGCCGGGGCCGTGCAGCTTGGGTATAACGATGTACACCGACCCGGCCTGGCTGTTGGGATGGGGGCCAGAGCCGGTCAGATTGTGGAGGGCACCCCAACCTGCCACCGCCACGTCGACGACGGTCTCAGGAATCGGCTCGCCATTCAAGCGAACCATGTCCGTCTCCATGTGCAGCCCCACGCTGCGGATCAACATGACGCTGCGCCGCCGGACCTTCATAGGATTCCCTGCCGGATCAACGGCCGAAGTGTCAGCGTTCAAACTGCGGGTCATGGCCTGGCCGCCCTTGGAGAAGGTGGCGGTAAGAGTGCCCTGCATCAGTCCGAGCCAATTGGCATATGCCTGGGTCTTGTCATTCGCGTCTACCGCGGCCACCGAGTCTTCTAGGTCCATAATGGCGGTCAGAGCCGATTCCATCATCACGTCGGCCACCCCTGCGGGGTCATCTCGGCCAATGGCATGATCGCGGTCGATCACCAATTCAATGTGGAGGCCGTGCTTGCGCAGCAGCACCGTTTCGGGAGCCGAAGCCATGCCGGTGTACCCGGCGAACTGCCTAGGATCGGCCAGCTCCACGGTTGTCCCACTGTTAAGGCCAACCCGCAACCCGTTGGCGGCCACCGCGTAGGCCACCGCATCGACATGGGAGCCGGAGGAGAGCGGAATATGGGCGTCCAGCAGGGCCCGGACCCGGTCGATTACCCGTTTGCCCCGCACAGGGTTATACGGTCCGGTCCGCTCTGCGCCTCCCTCCTCTGCAATGGCATCTGTGCCGTAGAAGGCGTCGTACAGGCTGCCCCATCGAGCGTTGGCCGCGTTGAGGGTATAACGGGCGTTGTCCAGTGGCACGACAAGCTGCGGCCCGGCCAGCGATGCGATTTCGGAATCCACTCCCGCAGTAGTCACCGGCACTGGTCCGGGATCTTCGACCAGGTACCCAATGGAGCGCAAGAAGTCGGCCGCCTCTTCCGATTCCGGATTCCGCTTGAGGTGCCAGGAGTCGACCCGAGCCTGTAGATCGTCGCGCTCGTCCAAACTGGCCCTCACCCTCGGCGTGAAGCGTTCAACAACCTGCTCTAAGGACGACCAGAAATCATCGACCCGCACAATGGTGCCAGGAGCAAGCCGATTACTGATGAAGTCGGCCAGCGGACTGGCCACTTCGAGCCTTCCAAGGGTCTTGTAGGTAATGGGCACGGCCACAGGGTAGAAGTTGTTTTGGCCGGTTTCTCAAGCAAGGTCATGTTTCCCGAAAATAAAGGTGCTGTTAGGCCCAGCGCGGTTGCTATCGTCGCCGGACAACCACACTCACCAGACCTGAGAGGTATCAGCATGGCCGCCAACGTTGCCGGTTCATTCGATGCCGAGGTCCGATCCACCCAGTCGTGGATGGCCTCGCCCCGCTTCGAGGGGATTACCCGCCTGTACTCGGCCCGGCAAGTAGTGGAGCAACGGGGGGCCCTCAATCAGGATCACACCGTGGCTCGATTGGCCTCTGAGCGGTTCTATGCGCGCTTACGGGAGCTGTTCGAACAAGGACAGTGCATCTCCACCTTCGGCCCCTACTCGCCGGGCCAGGCGGTGGCTATGAAACGAGCCGGGATCGAGGGGATCTACCTGGGCGGATGGGCCACTTCCGCGAAGGGTTCCCTGCACGAGGATCCAGGTCCCGATTTGGCCAGCTATCCGCTGGGTATGGTTCCCGACGAGGCAGCAGGCTTGGTGCGAGCGCTGTTGACCGCCGATCGCAATCAGCGGTTTGCCCGGTCGCGGATGAGCATTGAAGAGCGCATGCGCACCCCAGAGGTGGACTTCACCCCGTCGATAATTGCCGATGCTGATACCGGCCACGGCGGTGACGCTCACGTCCGAAATCTGATCCGCCGATTCGTCGAGGCCGGAGTGCCCGGATACCACATCGAGGATCAAAAGCCCGGGGTCAAGAAGTGCGGACATCAGGGCGGCAAGGTGTTGGTGCCGTGCGACGAGCAGATTAAGCGGCTAAACACGGCCCGATTCCAGTTGGACGTGATGGGCGTTCCCGGCATCATTGTGGCCCGCACCGATGCCGAAGCGGCCAATTTGCTGGACGGCGGCGCTGACGAGCGGGATCAGCCGTTCATCATGGGGGCCACCCAGCAATCAGTCCCGTCGTACAAGGATGCCTATCTCGCGGTCTTGCGCCTGCTGGCCGAAGCCGGCGTGGAAGGGGTGAACGGTCACCTGCTGTATGCCGTGCCCGAAAACCGCTACAAGCGGGCCATCGCCTGGCTCGACCAAACCGGGGTCAACCAGATCATCGAAAAGGCCGCGGTCACCTACCACTCCTCACCTGAACCCCGAGCCGACGAAGCCGTGGACCGGGCCTCTGACGCGCTGGCCGAAGCGTGGCACCGGGCATCAGGACTGGCCACTTATACCCAGGCGGTGGCCGACCAACTGTCACTGCGGGCATCGGAGGGGGAGAGTTTCGGAATGGAAGTGGGGGAGTGGCTCGGCTTCGCCCGCACAGTCGACACCGCGACTGCCCGAGGCCGGGCCGCGGAGATGGGCCTTGACGTGGCCTGGAACGCAGAGGTGGCCCGAACCACCGAGGGCTACTACCAGGTGCAGGGGGGCATCCCCTACGCAGTGGCCAAATCATTGGCCGTGGCCCCGTACTGCGACCTGCTGTGGATGGAAACCAAGACCGCCGACCTCGACGACGCCCGGGAATTCGCCGAGGCCGTTCATGCCGTGCACCCCGACAAGATGCTGGCCTACAACCTGTCGCCCTCGTTCAACTGGGACACCACCGGCATGACCGAGGACGAGATGCGCGAGTTCCCCGCTGAATTGGGCCAACTGGGATTTGTTTTCAACTTCATCACCTACGGGGGCCACCAGATCGACGGTATGGCCGGCGAGGAATTCGCGGCCTCCCTTCAACAAGACGGCATGCTGGCTCTGGCGCGGCTTCAAAGGAAGTTCCGCCTCGTCGACTCCCCATACAAGACCCCTCAAACTCTCGTGGGGGGACCCCGGCTCGACGCCGCTCTCATGGCCAGCTCCGGTCGCACTGCCACCACCCGGGCCATGGGCAAGGGCTCGACCCAGTTCCAACACCTCGTCCAGACCGAGGTGCCCACCCGGGAGCTCGAAAGCTGGTTGGAGGGGTGGGCCTTGCACAACAACGTCGATGCCGAATTGAATGTGCAATTGCGCCCCTACACCGCAGGATCCGAGATCCTCGAGCTCGTGGTTCGCAGCGGTGACAACGACCTGGCCAACGTGGTGTTCGGTGTGCTCCACGACCGGCGGCGGCGAGCCATTCTTTCGGTACGCGACCAGAACACGCACAGTCTGGCACTGCGCCGCAAGCGGCTGATGACCCTGATGCACCTCTACCTGATCCGGCGCTACAACGCAGTATCGGTCCAGTATCTGACCCCGACCGAAGACAACTTCCGCCAGGCCGCGGGGATGCGAGGAATGGGGTTTTACTCCTCAGTGTCCGATGAGGTGGGGCAGATCACCGTGGCCGATGTCGACGAAGCAGTGGTTGCCAACTTGGTTACCGACGACGACTCCCTCCAGCAGCTCATCACCGGACGGGAGACGTAGCTCTTATTTCTTACCCGATTGCTGGGGGGCGCGGGTCATTTCCGTTCGGAGCAGGAGGGCTAGAAGTGCGGTGGCCATGGCCACACCGGCTAGCAGCACCAGTCCGGCACTCGAACCTCCCACATCAGAGAACACGCCGAACAGAATTGGGCCGGTCACACCGCCCGCCTCACCGGCAGTGAAGAAGAGCCCTCCAGCCGCGCCCATATTTCGCTGGGCGACACCGGGCAGCTGCATCATCACCAAGAGGGCTAGAGGGACTGCCAGCCCTTTGCTCAATCCAATGATGGCCAAGCCGACAAACGTGGCTGGTTTGCCGTCGACGTTGAGCAAGATGGTGGCCACACCGTATAGGGCAAACATTGCAGCCATGGCCGCTATCCGACTTCTCTCAGGTATGGCCCGCGGCCCAAACAACGCGCCGACAATGCCCAGAGCCGTGACTGCGCCGGCCAAATAGCCGGCAACCGAACTAGAGAAACCCCGGTCCTCGATCACCGTCGGGAGCCATCCGTTAAGGGAGTGGTTGAAAAAGAACATACCTAGGGCAACAACCAACACGATCTGAACTGCTCTGCGGCTAAGGAGTTCCCAAGCGCCGGAAAAGCCGGGGGCAGGATCGACATCACGATCGGCACCGGGGGCGATTCGCTCTGCTCCGGCTGCGACCAATAGCCAGACCGCGATTACTGACGCGCTGATCAGGGCGTACACCATCAGAGTCGCCCGCCAGCTTTGATCTAAGGCCGGCATGAGCACGCTGTTGGCGGTGACCAGGGGCAGCACACCGCCAATGGCCGGACCTGACATGGTGATCCCCATAGCCAGGGCTCGCTCTTCTTCGTCGAACCAAACACTGAGCAACTTGGGAGCGCCGACCGAGACAAGCGGTCCGCCTAAACCGAACAACGCAACCGCACCGAACATTCCGATGAAGCTCCCGGCTATGGGTCGCAACAGCGCCGAGGCCGAGATGATCACAGTGGCGATACCTAGCGAGCGGCGCAGTCCGAGACGGTCGACCAACGCGCCTGAGGGCAGGGCGGCCACCAAGTACACCAACGGCCACGCTCCTAGCACGGCGCCCATAGCCCCTTTGCTGATCCCTAGGTCCTCACGGATGGTCTCCACCAGAGGGGCCATGGAGAACACCGCCAGCCCGAAGGAGAAATACACCATCCACAACGCGCCGAGCATCACCCAGCGGAATCGATGGCGGTGATGAAGCACGCCGGGACCGTAGCAACCGCCGGTCCCTCATCTAACATGCTGGCCCGATGGGAGTAGCAGTGGTAACCGGTGCGGGACAAGGTCTCGGGCGGGCAATTTCGAAGCGATTGGCCGCTGACGGTCATCACATTATTGCGGTGGATCAGAACCCCGAGACCGCCGCAGCCACCGCGGAAATGCTCGACGGGCGATGGCGGCAGTGCGATGTCTCCGATCCGGATTCAGTAGCCGAATTGGCCGCCTCGCTCGACACCGTTGAGGTGCTGGTGAACAACGCCGGCATTTGGATCTTCGCCGGCATGGAGGACATGACCCCAGAGGATGTGCGCCGCGTGCTGGAGGTGAACGTGATGGGCGTGTTTTATTGCACCCAGGCGCTGGCACCGCTCATGGAGCCGGGGGCGGCCATCGTGAACCTGTCGTCCAATGCCGCATATTCCAATTCGCCGGGGGTGGGCATTTACCCGCCGTCCAAGGCGGCAGTGGAGAGCTTCACCAAGCAGACCGCCCTTGAGCTGGCCCGCCGGGGCATCAGGGCCAATGCCGTCGGCCCGGGGATGATCCAAACTGAGGGCACCCAGGTCAACTACGAGGGCGAACTAGGCCGCCGTCGGGCAAAGGCCGTGCCCCTAGGCCGAAACGGCCAGCCCGACGACATCGCCGATGTGGTGGGATTTTTGGCTTCCAACGATGCCCGATATGTGACGGGTCAGGTGATCTACGTCGACGGCGGCCTCAGCGCTGGTCGGGCCGCGCTCTAACCCTCAGCCACTCCCTGCGCTCACCAGGCTGGCCTCGTGCGTCCGCCACCGGTGGTAGTGGGCCCAGAGCACCAGCAGGGGAGGGAGCACGGTGAATGTGGCGATCAGACCGAACAGAATCGCTACCGCGGCCAGGATGCCCAACTCCTGCATTGGCACTAGGGGTGAGAACAACAGCGCCAACAGGCCGAGTGCGGTGGTGAGCGCACTGGCCAAGAGAGCCCCTCCTGTGGTGACCATTGCCCCCTTGATGGCATCAACCACTCGCGCCGACTCCTGCAGCTCCTCCAAGAATCGATGCGTCAGGTGGATCGTGTAGTCAACGCCGATCCCGATGGTCAGCACCACCATGAGCGCGGTACCCATGTTGTAGGAGATTCCGAACACCCACATGGCGCCCAGCAGCCAAGAGAGGGTCACGGCGATGGGAATGATGGTGATCAACCCGAGCAGTGGGCGGGACTGGCTGATTGCGAAGTAGGCCACCAGGATGGCCAGAGCGGCGGCAATGACAAGACCCACGCTGAGAACCTGGCTGTCGGCCAGCTCCTCGGTGATCAGCGCGATGAGGGCGTCGCCGCCGGTGACGGTGATTTCGGAGCTGTCACCTCCCCAGAGCGTTTCCAATTCGGAGATCAAGTCTTGAAGGGCCTCGTTGCTCTCCACGGCCACCGGTATCTGGATGATGGTGCGGTCGAGTTTCCCAGAGCGGAGGTCGAGTACTTCGGCGAAGCCCTGCGGGTCCGCACTTCTCAGCAGATCCCACGCCTGTCGGGCCTCCTCGTCGGTGGCGGTGATGCTGGTGTTGAGGTGGTTGAAAGCAGCTGCAACGGCGGGGTCGTAGTTGATTGCGCTCTGCTCGGTTGAGTTGGAGAGCAGCGTCCCGGCCGAGGCCAGGGGAGGTCCCACGATGCCATCGGGTCGCCGTAGTGGATCGACCAGGGTGGTGTGCAAATCGGTGAGGTCTCGAACCGCCCGAGCGTTGTCAAGATCGGTCTCAATGAGCACCGTCATCAGGGTGGCGCTGCCGTCGAAGTTCTCCTCTAAGAAGTCGAAGCTCTGGAACGTGTCGGAGTCATTGGGCAAGAAGTCCTTGACGGCGAAGCTGGTGCTGAGGTTGCTCGCGGCCACGACGGACAGGACTGTAAGGGCCAAAGCGACGGTGATGACCGGCAATGGCCGGCGGGCAACACCAGTGGCAATCCGGGGCAAGACGGCTCCTGCTCCTGGGATTGTGTCAGCCAGGGGACGGGTTGTCGGCTCTTTTCCCTTGGCCGCGAGTCGGCGGTCCAAGATCAACCGGGCGGATGGCACAAAGTTGGTCATCACGATCCAGCCCGAGATGACCCCGATGCTGGCGATGATGCCGAAATCGGCGATGGGCTCGAAGCGGCTGCTCAGGTTGGCCAGCAGGCTGATGGCAGTGGTGCCCGCGGCCAGCAAGACCGGCACGCCGCACAGCCGCACCGAGCGGCCAATGGCTCGCCCGGAAGCTTCGCCGCCTTGATCGGGGTCATCGGCATTGTCACGCAGCGCCTCCCGATAGCGACCCACGATTTGAAGGGCGTAGTCCACCGACAGGCTTATGAGTAGGACTGGAACGAGCGTAAGAAGGATGTTGTCGGGGTCGACGATGCCCGCCCCGCCGGGGGAGAGCCATGACAGAGCGCCGAACGTCCAGAGAATCGTCATGCCGAGGCCCAACATGGTGATGTGGACGTCGGACTGGGTCCGATAGAACAGGGCTAGCAAAACCACGATCACCGCGAGCGCAATCACGGTGAGGATCAGCAGGTTCTCCTCTCGGGCGTCTTTGCCCTCGGCATCGCTCTTGGCCAGGGTGATGATCGTGACCTCGAGGGGGAAGGCATTGAACGACTCAGCAATATCGTGGGCACGTAGCTGTGCCGCCTCCTGGCCAAGCGCGTCGCCAGCGTCGTCGAGGATGACCAATGAGAGCCCAGCGGTGGCCGCGCCGGATTCGTCACGGGCCACAAAGCGATTCAGCAAGTCATTCAACTCAGCCCGTTCAGGGTCCTGCGATAGCTGGGCCAACCCGAGGGAGAGCTGGGTGTGGGTAATCGTGTTCAGGCTAAGCCCTGCTTCGGCTGCCGCCAGCTCGATCAGCTGCACATATCCGTACAGTGGTTCGTCTACCAGGAACGGCTCTACCGCTGGATCGCTGACGATGGCGTCTTGGAGGGCCTTGACGGTCCGAAGGGAATTAGCGTTGAGGACGTCGCCTTTGGCCAGTATTTGGACCACCCGCAAGTCGGCCGCGGCGGGAAAGCTCTCCCTGATCGCGTCGGTGGCTTCGGCCAGGTCGCTGTCGGCAGGAAGGAAAATTCCGGTGGAGTCGATTGGCCCCTCAGGGCGATCTCGAACCAGGAACCCGGCCAGGAGGGCCAGCGTCACCGCCCCCAATACCAGAAGAACGAGTTGTGGGGATCTCTGGATTGTGCGGGCCTGCCAGCGGAACATGCCTTGGCCTCAGAGAGTTGCCTGCCGGTTAGAGAGGCTCACCACTTGCTTGACTCCTCGGCGTAGACGTGGTCAGGCAGGTCGTAGGTGATTCCCTCGTCGTGGTACCAAGACCCCGACATAAGGGTTGTGAAATTGGAAGCGTTGCTCTTGCGGGCCATCTTGGGAAGGACCCGCGAGGTGAACCGGTCATACCTGGCCTGGACGCGGAACCAGGGCAGTACGCCGAACGTGGATTGCTTGGGATAGTTCAGCTGGTTGGCCAGCAAGTCTCCAATGAGCGCTCGCGAAACCTTGTAGACGTATTGCGACAACTTCTTGCCTTCGACCGGATCGTCGATGCCAACCACCAGGGGTGCCGAGTTGACCAGCGAATTGGCCAGTACGACAGAAGAAGCGCTGGGCTCTGGCTCGCACATGGTGCCGATGTCGTACAGCTTCAAAGCATCGTCTTCGCCCTCGAGGAGGATCGACTCGGGAATTCCCATAAGCAGTCCCGAGTAGCGCCACGTGGCCATGAAGCTGGCCGCTTCCTCTTCGCTGAACGCTGCCCCCAGACTCCTCATGTGCTTGAGCAGCCGGGCGGAGAACGCGGTGATCGCGTAGCCACAATGGGCGGCGCTCAACGGGACGCCCAAAGCACCCACGTCCCAGTCCGCGGAATTGTTGAGCAAGTACCGGACCTGGGCATGGACAAGGCGGATCCGGAATGAGAGTCTCCACCCATCGCCGTAGGGCTCCATCCCGCCCGGAAAGAAAATCTCCACCATATGACGGTTGTTCTGCTGGAGCCGTCGCACACCCTGGTAGCGCAAGCGGCCGGTTATAAAGAAGGACTCGCTGATGTTGGTGGAGAAACCCTCTACAAGAACTCCGGCCAGCATCCCGGCCACCACCATCTTCCGGTTCCGGTGGAACATGTGAATGCCGGCGTTCAAAGCGGGAAGGTCGAGCCAGTCTGGCGGGGACATGACATCGTCAAAGAGGGCGCGGACCTCCGATGGGGCATCAGGAAGTTCATTCCCATCAGGAGGGCTCATATAGGCCGAGATGAGCCGGTTCGATTCCGAGCGCTTCAGCGTGGAAAGCGCCTCAACCGCGGCATCGGCCAATGGATCACCGATCATCGTGTGGGCCACGTAGTTCTCGGCCATCTCCGAATCGAGCGCGCAAGCCTGCGCGTACCCGGGATTATCGTAATCAGTGGGGGTATTCATCAGTTTTCGATGAGGGATCTGCCAAGTTTGAGACGGTCGATAATGTTCGTGCCAGATAATAGTCCCGGATGAACCGAAAGCGGCTCTCCAGAGGAGAACCTTTGGAAACCCATTGGTGGGGTAGCCGGGGAAGGAGGCTCTGGTCTACTCGTCCCAGGTGAACGGAGTGTGTGCTCGCTGACTCCACTGGCGCTGTCCGATTTCGCGCATGGCTGGGCCGAGTCTGGCCATCTGATGGGAATAGTGATCGACGCCAATCTGGTGCCATTTTCCGTGGGCGGGGAACACCCATTCGACATTGAGTGCGGCGATTGAGTCCATGCTGTCGGCAAGGGCTCCCCAGGAGTACCACGTTTGTTTTGGAGTTATGTCAAGTTCTTGGCGACGATGGTTCCAGAACAGGGCATCTCCGGTGAAAAGCCAACGGCTGTCCACGTGGTAGGCAACGTGTCCCTTGGTGTGGCCGGGTATCGGGATGGAGACAACGCCAGTGTCAACCACTTCCTCTGATCTGGTGATATCGCTGGCGAAGGGGGCGGCATCGGCATCGTCTTGGTGGATCCACACGCGGGCGTCGTAGCGGCTAGCCCACTTGGCAGCATCAGCAACTTCATCGCGGTGCGAGAGCAGCACATGCTTGACCCCACCAAGGCGATCCACCGCCTCCGTGAGACCGCGGGCGTAGCGCGGCGAATCGACCATGAGGTTTCCCGCTGGCCTGCGAACAAGGTAGGAGTGTCCACCAAACGAGCTGGGCGCGTTGTAACCCAAGGCATGAACCCCAACCGTGAGCTCATAGGGAAAGACGCCGCCCGGCGGCCGGACCACCTCGCGATTGCCAATCGACTGTGTCGGACACGCCACCGCCGCCCGCCACAGCGCCGCCGTGTCTGCCTCGGTCTGCGGCTGTCGGGCGAGAAAAGACCGCCCCTTGTCGTCCATACCAATGAGTCCCGGAGCCCAATGTCGAGCTACGTCACACCCAATGCAGCGGGTATCCACAAACCACGGGCCGTCGGCATTGTCGGCGTGAGGCTGGTCTTTACGTGCCATCAGAACCTTGGGTGACGGGACAAACCTATCGCATTGGATCGATTGCCCCCTCAGCTTGACATAAAGGGGTCACCCTCAGATGCCCAGGGGAACCGCACGACTCTACATAAAGGGGTCACCCTCAGATGCCCAGGGGAACCGCACGACTCTACATAAAGGGGTCACCCCCAGATGACCCAGGGAACCACATAACTTTACATAACATATATTCTCAACGTTTAGTATTGAATTGTGGAATGAAAATTAACGACATTGCCTATAGACAATCGAAAGACCACGCGTTAGGGTAGCCCCCACTGGTTTGGACCAGTGCTATCGGCCTCGCAGGCCCCCATCGAGAAATGTCGAACGGAGGGCCGAATGGGTGCGGTCTGGCCAGTCAGGGGCTTGATTCTTCTGGTTGCCCTCGTGGCGGGCTGTGGGTCGGGCGATGCCGGGGCGCCCGGGCCTTTGGAGCAGACCGTCAATGGTCCGGCTGCTGAAGTGTTCGAGATTCAGACAGGTACTGCCAGTTCGAAACCCGGAGCCACCGCGTTTCCCACGGCGACTGGAGCACCCGATCGACCCGCCAGTGCGGTAGTTCCTCTCGTTGTCTCTGCCGTTGCGAGTGCTACTCCGAGCCCGACTGCTGAGGCCAGTGGCTCTCCCCCAGAGTCGGTCGTCCGGGCGATTGCCATCCCCAAGGCCACTTCAAATAATGACGCCCTTTCATCGCCGCCGAGGCTCTCGAAGCTGCTCCACGCCTCGCAAACCAGTCCGTTCCATCAGTTCGGCGACGACGTGTACTCCTGGGACGAACATCGGCGCATCGTCGTGCTGTCGATTCCCAGCGATCACCCATCCCTGGAGGAGCTCAAAGAGATCGGCGGCCACCGGAACGGGACAATTGAGGACACTGCCGGAACTCGGGACTGGGTTCAGCAGTGTGCCCGTCGCCACGCCGATGCCGCTCTAAGCGCTCCTGACGCAGTGTATGGAGCGGTCTCCGCCCAGGCCGTCCACGCCTGCCTGGGAGGATTGACCCACCTCGCAGATTTGTTTGCCCGTTTTTGGTGGACTGAGGCAGGCGTCGGTTGTCTGTCCGACGCGGTCACAGCTCATTCCTTCCACGGTGACAACCGGCCGAGGCCCCTGGCGGTGTGTCAGTCCATCGGCTACGACCCGGTTTCCCCCCGAGCGCCAGGGTGGTTGGCGAAGCGTTGCGCGGAAATCGCGGCCGCCCATCCCAATACGAGACATCCGTCGATTGCCGGACAGCCCGGGGAACCCCTTCCCTCCTGTTGGGCGCCTTTGCTGGCAATCATTGAAGCCCACGCGGCTGAGAGCGCCGAGATCGGCCTTCCCGACAGCCCTCATGACTGCTACCACGCGTTCTTGGGCTATGTCTGGGCCCGGCAAACTGGCCGGGAGAGCCGTCCGCCCAGCGATCTGGCCATCGGCTGCCACTACCGGGCCTTCGAGGCCATCCCATGACGGCCTCACCGGGCACAGCAATGCTACGAACACTGCTGGCTGTTGGCCTGCTGGCCGGCGGGTTCGCGCTTGCGGCATCCGAATCCCCCACCGCGCAGGCCCATGAGCAGACCGAACTCGTTGCGGCTAGTGGTACCGGACGATGCCCTTCTGGCATACAGAACTGCTCGGAGTCCTGGACACACGTCAACTCTTGGACCCACTACACCGCCCGTGTGCCCTCGAATTGCGAAGTTGACATCATCGACCAGTGCGGGATCCAGGTGACTTCCCGATCGGCGTCCAGCTCGTGCCGAAACTCGACCAATTGCGGACACGGCCCGCACAGCAGCACTCCCCGACCCACTGGACCCGGAACGTGGACCACCTGGAACGGACACAGCAATACCAACTACCGATGGTCGGGGCAGCGACAGATGCCCGTCGACCACGACCACGGCACGCCGAGCCCATCCCCCACCCCCTCATCTTCTGAGCCGGATTCCAGTCCATCCCCGACCCCGTCACCTTCTGGGCCAAGCCCGGCCCCGCCATTCTTCGACCCTTCTGACATCGACTGGACCAATTTCGATCCGTGTGCCAACGGCGGTTGTGTTCCCCCCTGTTTGACCGATGGAATCGCCAACAGCTGCCCGTGGGAGTCTCCCCCACCCAAGGTCTGCACGACGGCGTGGAGCAGCGCCCAGCGAGAAATGCTGCTCGACAAGCTTCGTTGGGAGTCGATAGTTCCGTATTCCCCGGGGTTCACCGGGCACCACCTCGAGGTTCCCGGCGGTCATCTGTACTTGACGGCAGCTTCGAGTCCCAACAGTCCGGCTCGCCACTGGACGGCAATTCAGCCGGGCACCACGCTCAACGTGCGGGATGCCCCAGTTGACGGGTGTTTGTGGACAGCCAATGCCGTCGGCGTGTCTTTGCGGGAAATGCTTCCCCACGAGGTCGCTGATCTGACCAAGCTTCGATCTCCGGGCACTGCGGCCGCCGCAACAGAAGCCCGCCAAGCCGCTTCCTTGTGGGACCGGCTGAGCTCAGAGCGCCGTCAATGGTTCCAGGTGGCATTTCCCCGAAACGATCCCTCAATCGCTTGGTGCTCGCCTGCTGACTTGCCCCCATGGACAGCACCAACCAGCGGCGTGCTGTCCCTCTCTTCTGAATGGGAAGACCGATTCGGGAAGTGCCGGTGGACAATCCCTCGCCGGGGCTTTTGGGAGTGGAAGCTCCAAGTCAAGTACACCTCGGAACAAGGCGACCTCCACACCGAAGTGGTGGCTTCCGACCTGTCCTGGTTCCGCAAGCCCACCGGTTACGTCGATCAGCAGGTGACCCTGTGGTAAGCGGGCCTGGTCGCGACCAATGGTCGCCCACATCCTGGCCGGTGAGCCTCCGATGGCGTCTGCTGGCAGCAGCAATTGTGCTGGCCACCACCGTGGCGACAATTGCGGCGTTGTCCCGCGATGGTGAAGCCACCCCGGAAGTCCCGGTGGTGGCCGCTGCCCAGCGTTGGACCGCCGGGCATCCACTAGGAGAACACGCCATCATCCAAATGCCCGCCGACCGAGCGGGGTTCTTCGTTCATCCATCGGAGCTGGATGAGGCTGTTGCCGCCGTTGATGTGCCCGAGGGAACGCTGGTGTCGCCCCAAATGCTGCGCCGTCGCCAAAGCGGCGACGACACCAGGAAAACCGCTCTGATGCGGTTCAGTGTGAACGACGAGATGTGGCCCGATCCCGGTCCATCACCCGGTAACCGGGCTGTGTTCTCTTCGTCGCCCGGAGGATGTGCCGCAGCCTTGGTGACTTTGCTGGCGGTTGCCGACGACGGTGCTGCCGCATCCGGTGTAACCGTGGAGGCGGATCCCGAACTAGCCGCGGTGCTCTCTGATGGCCAGTGGTGGATATGGGAATCGCCTCCCGGCCGCTGGCCACTGTGTGAGCCATCGGGAACGGACGTCTCCCCTACCCTCGATGCAGGGAACAGGGCGGTCCGCTGATGCTCTTGGCCGTAGGCGACCGATGGCTCGACCCCGATGCAGTGGAGCGGGTCATGGACGGGGTGCTAGAGGGCATGGCCAGCACTGCCCCTGGGGCGGCCTTGGCCACCTCTCCGGCTGAAGTCGACCAGGCGTCGGCCGCCGGCCGCCCCACCGTTCTGCTGATGCGGGACGACGAACCCGAAATACGCCTCGAATCAGCCGTGGCATCGGCTGCCGCAGTGCTTTGGATCACCACCGCTGACAGCTCCGACGTGCGCTCCCTTCTCCGGCTGGACACAGGATCGCGCCGTGCCACCCCAATCGTGTCGGTCGTGGTGTCCGACGACCTACCCGACCGGGAACGACTTCGCCGCCAACGAGTCATCAGCCTCTGGATTCCCCCCGAACCCACCCGGCGGGATCTGCGCCGATTGCATCGACTCGGGCGTCGCCTGGCGTGGACGGCGGTCGCGCCTCGCCGGCTCGACCCACTCGATCGCGAGACCCATCTGTGGGCGGCTTCTCAAGCCGCCCAAACCCGTCTGGCCGACCTGCTCGAGGAAACCGGGGTTGAGGAGTTTCAGATCAGGGGCGGTGAGTGCATGATCGTTCATCGGGCCGAGGGGCAGCGGGAGCGCCGGAACTCGCCCTTTGCGTCCAACGAAGAGTTGATCGAAACAGCCCGCCACCTGGCCAGCTTCTCCGGCGGCCAGCCTCAGCGCTTCGACGTGCTCGACAGCCGCTTGGACATACGCCTGGGCGACAGGTGGAGGCTCCACGCCGAGGCGTTCATGTGCCATCCCCCCACGATGGTCCTTAGATCGAACATGGCCGGTAAGGCCACGCTCGACGATCTCAGCATTGCTGCGGCGCCGCTTCAGAAGATCCTGATAGGGGCAGTCTCGGGTCCGGTTAGGGCCAACATCGTGATCGCAGCCGCCATGGGCGGGGGCAAGACCACTCTATGCCAGGCTCTTCTGGCCACCGTCGACGGGTCCGAGAGGATCGACACCATAGAGGACACTCCCGAGCTCCGATTGGCCCAGTACGGCATTCATTCGAACAGCTACGAGCGCCTCACCCGTGATGCCAATAACGACGGAGTGGGAAAGCTGGCTATGAGCGATCACATACGCGACGCCAAGCGGGCCAATTCGTCCAAATTGGTGATCGGCGAGACCAGAGGCGAGGGAACACTGGCGTTGCTGGACGCCATGAGCAGCGGGCTAAGCGGCTGTCTGGTCACCCTTCACAGCCAGCCCGGCGCAGGAGTACTGGCCAAGCTGCTGTCCTACGCGTGCAGCGAAGGCGCAGACCCCCGATTCGCCCGCCAGCAGATTGCCATCGCCGTTCAACTCCTCGTGTGGATGGGCCGCAACGAACTCGGCGAGAGAGTGATCTCCGACGTCTCCCAGATCGTCAACTACGACGAGCGCCATGACACTATCGAAACCCGGTGCTTGTGGTCCCTCAGCCCTGGCCAGCGGTGGGCTGCCCCCGCGGGTTTGCCCCACGGACAGATAGAGCGGCTGTACCAATCAGCGGGAATCAACCTCAGATGATCGGGCCCACCGCCATCGTCTTGGTCGCCGGGATCGCGCTGATGTCCCTCATCTGGTGGCCAAATTCTGGGAACAGCCCCACCACACTGTTGCTGGGAAGCGTGGTGTTGTCCCCTCGTCGCTCCCTTCGAGTCGGGACGGTTGCAGCAATTGCGACGAATGGAGTCAGCTTTGTCTTCGGACTGCTGTTCGTCGGGGCGGCTACCGGGCTGGCCGCCATGGTCCTGACCACCATCGGGGTCTGGGCGGTAGCTGTGCAGATCCGCTCGCGCCGCTGTCTGCGGGAGTCTGACGAACTGGCCCAGTTGACAAACGGCTTGGCCAACCAGGCCTTGGTGGCCCCCACGGTGGTGGAGGCCGTGCGCCAGGCCGCGCCGCTGATCCCCGGCCAGGTCGGTTCGGCTGCCCGGCGAATGGCCGCCGAATGCGAGACCGGAGGACTAGTGGAAGCCGCCAACCGCTTTGCCACCGCCATCCGACGCCCAGTTGCCGAGATGCTGGCCACGGTGCTGACCGAGGCGTTCCGAGGTGGATCCCAGTGGGTCGGCTTGGCTGGGGTCCTCGCCGAGGAGGCCAACGAGGCGGCCGACACGGCGCGGCACTTCCACCGGCATGTGGCCGCACTCATGCCCCAGATCGCCGTCACTGTGGTGATGGCCGTCGCCATGTTGGCCATCACTGGCTTCGCCGCCAAAGACGTGGGCCGGTGGCTGACCTCTCCGCCGGGACAGCAGCTTCTCCTTCTCTTGGCCGTGCTCGCTGCGGCCCTCTGTGCCCGAGTGCTGGCCCCGGCCTGGAGACTGAGCCGATGACCATGCTGGTTGGCTTGTCCGGAGTGGCCGCAGTGGCCGTTCTGCTCCTTGCCCCGCCCAAGACCGGCAGCCGGACTGCGGTCCAGGCCGCGGCCATGGGGTGGCCGCCCAATCAGATATCGACGGTGGGCTGGGCTGTGGCTGTAGCCGGGTCGGCAGCGGGTGTACTAGTCGGGCTGGCAACGCACGGTTGGGCCGAGGGCTTGGCCTTGGCCGTAGTGGCCGGAACCTGGCTACCCCGGCTGGTGCCGACCACCGTACGGGCCTTTGCCGCTGCGGCCTACCGCAGTGAGCGGGACCAGAAGATGCTCGAGTGGTTACGCAAGCTGCGGCTCCTGACGTCGGCGGGCCAACCCATTAACGCCGCCGCTGTAAACGCCGCTCTGACCGTCTCCGGCCGGGCATTCACCGTGGCCCAGGGGGCCATCGGGGCTGCTCTGGACGCCGGTCGCGACCCGCTGCCCGCGGTGTCCTCGGCCATTGCCGGTTCCCCCGCTGAGCCCCTGCTGGCTTCGGTGGTGGCCGCCGAGCGGGCCGGAGCGGCCTCCTCGGACCTGCTGGACAAGTCCTTGTCCCGATCCGTTCGGACCCTGGAGTCCGAGCGGCGCCTGGCGATCGACCAGCTCAGCCGGGCCATTGGAACCACGGTCACCCTGGTGGCCGCCATTGCTGGTCTCGTGGTCATGGCCGCCGTGATCTTCGTGCTCTGAAGGTCACCGGTCGTCTCAACTTCAGGAGAAACCCGTCATGCAATCAGCCATCGTCCAAATGATCTTGATCGTGGTCGGCATCGCTGCCGCCGCCATCGTGTCGATCATCGTCTACGCCCAACTCAGCTCGAATGCGCCAGCCGAAGGGGACAACATCGACTATGCCCGAATCAATACCCAGACACTATGTGAGGCAGTTGGCGGCACTTGGGCAGATGGACCCCCTAAGACCTGCACTGGATAAGGAGTCTGATGACCTCCTCACTGGTCGTTCTGCGCACGTCGGTCCTGCTGATCCTGTTGCTGGCCACCATCACCGGGCTCTACGTGCGCCACGTCACAAGGTTGTCGGCCGACGCGGCCGCCCAGTCGGCGGTGAGCGCGGCGGCCCAGGCTGCTGCCGCCGCCGGATGGCAGTGCCAGACCACTCCCCCACCAGAAGCGGTAACCGCGGCGGCCCGTGCAGCCTGGGGCCAGATAGATCACCTCGCCGTACAGCCGGTGGCCGTGGAGGTGTTGGCCGACGGCTGCAATCTGTTTGCCACAGTCACCGCCGCGCCGCTGGACACCCGAGTGTCTTCGCTGCACACCACCGCTACCGCCTGTCGCGCCGCGGTCCGCGCCGCCGTGCTGAGCGTGCCCGGCTCGTGTTGAGGCCAACCCCATGAACGACGCCATCGCCTTCCTCCTCATCCTCCCTGTCCTGGTGCTGGGAATCGTGGTGCTGGATGCCGCCGGGACCTTGGGGACAGCCAGATATCGGACCTCGACTTTTGCCGAGACCTCGGCCCAGCACGCCGCAGATGCCCTGGCCTCCTCTCCCGGGGGGACCGAGCCATCCGCCCGGAGCCGATGGGGTGAGATGGTGGCCACAGTCGAACAGTCTGGCCTGGCCGCAACCGCAGGCGTATGCGACCAGGCCGACGCCGCGTTCAATGTCAGCTTGATCTCCCAGCCACGCCCGGCCCGCAATTCTGGCGCCTCCCCATCGGTGGCCACCGTGGTCAGCTGTCCGGTGCCTTTGGGAGGATTATTCGCCACCAACCGAGTCGTGGTCACCGGCATTGAATCGGTGCGGTAGAGCGATGTACACCCCGATTGTGCTGTTGTCGCTGGGGCTGGCTGTGGCGGTGGCCACCGGGTCGTTGGCCGACCATGGCGACCTGATAACCAGCCGCAATCTGGCCGCCATGAGGGCTGAACGGGCCGCAGACGCCTTTATCGACGGGTGCGGCGGTCAGGGATGCAGTGCCAGCGCGGTCAACACCACCCGCCTCGACGGCACCAGGTTGTCTGGGTGCATCCAACAAGTTGCAGGCAAGCCAGTCCTGAGAGTCGAGGGGCGCGTCCCCTGGAATCCCCGAGTGTTCACCGGACTATCGCCAGCCTCCGCGGTGACCGCGGTTGTACTGGGAGGCTTTGGCCGCTCGGCGACAACGGCGCTGGCGCCGTGCTGACCCTGTCCGAGACACCACACGGACGGCGACCGCCAGCAGTTCTGAATGCATACGCTCATGCGGTAGCGTGACCGCCGGTGTCTCGAAGGATAGATATTGAGCTGACCAGCCAGCGGCCCGATGGCTCTTGGACCTGGCGGGCCGCGGGCGCCCGTGAGCCCAAGGGCGAGCTGGCCGGCGATCTCGTCACGTTCTCCGCCACCGTGGGTGACGAGCTGAGTGTCGAGGCTGAGTTCCACATGGACGGCATCGAGATCATCGAGGCATTTGAGTCCAAGAAGAAGCGGCCCATGCCCGAGACTCTCGAGATTCTGGGCTCTGGTCGGGATCAGCCCCTCGTCACCACCCAACTAGTTCCCAGCCGCAAGGGTCGAGATCGTGATCGCCCACGGGGTGACCGCCGGGGCCGTCAGGATCGACGCGGCCGAGGCGACCGTAAAGAGCGCGATCAGCAAGAGCCTCGCCGCCAGGACGATCGCCCCAAAGCCAAGCGACTGCGCCCCGGTCGAACTCACCGCCAAGCGCTTATCGAAAGCCTGCCCGATGATCAACAGTCGGTGGCAGAGCGGATGGTGCGCGAGGGCGTCAGCTCGGTAGAGCAGGCCTTGCGTGACCAGCGCAAGAAGGCCCGCGATGCCGCCAAGGCCAAGAAGGAGGCGGCCCAGAAGGCTGCCAAAGAAGACGAAGCTCCAGAAACCAAGCCTGCCGACTCCGAACCAGGCGCCGAGGCCACCGAGGAACCCACAAACACTGAACCAGCCGCCGAAACCCCCCGAGCAGAACCCACAAACACTGAGCCAGCCGCCGAAACCCCCCAAGCAGAACCCGCCGGCTCTGAACCAGGCGCCGAGGCCACCGAGGAACCCACAAACACTGAACCAGCCGCCGAAACCCCCCAAGCAGAACCCCCCGATGACTTCTTGAGTGTGGCCGGCAAGCTGCTGCCTCGCATGCGCTCCGCTGAATGGCGTGACCGAGCTGACGCCGCACTAGCTGGCATCGATGAGATCGACCTGCGCGATCTCCGCTCGGTAGTGGTAGCCGCCGAAGCCGGAGCGGCTGACGAGGAGGCTAAAGCGCTGGCTGAGGAGCTTCGCTCCAAGCTCACCGAGCGGGTCGACCGAGAGCACGCCGAATGGCTGGCCGAGGTGGCCGCCACGCTGGCCGATGGCCGCATGGTCCGAGCCTTACGGCTCAGCTCACGACCCCCCAAGGCCGGGGTGCCTCTCCCCCAGGACATGGTCACCCGGCTGACGGACGCAGCCAGCGCCGCTTTGACCAGCGATACGCCGACAAAGCGCTGGACCACTGTCCTCGGCGCGGTTGCGTTCTCACCGGTGCGCCGGACCGTGCAGCCTCAGGGCATACCGGAGAAGCCCGACAAGGAATTGCTGGCCGAGGTAACCAAGCTCTCCGAGCGGGTTCCCCATATTGCGGCCTTGTTTGGGGTGGAGCCCACTCCTCCACCAAAGCGCGGTCGTCGGGGCGCGGGGAAGCAGGCCGCTACCTAGGGATCACCTGGTGGTCGGCCAGAAACTGGTGCAGGCCATCAACCAAGTCCCACTGTCCAAGCTCTTCGAACGATACCCAAGCGGCGTCCGATGCGTCGGTTCCGGCCACGGGGATCGCTTCGGGGTCAACTGCCACCCAGAAGTCCACCACCACATAGTGACGGCGCCGTCCGATCAGTTCGATCCAGCCCACGGCCTCTCCCACTTCCCCGCCCAAGCCCGTTTCCTCTCTCAACTCTCTTTGGACCGCCTCAGTCAGGGTCTCTCCCCGCTGCACCCGGCCACCAGGTACCGACCACAGGCCCTCACCCGGCGGGGTGCCTCGACGGATGAGCAAAATGGAGCCATCGCGCACCGCCACTGCGCCAACGCACAGCTCTGGCCCGCTCATGTCACTTGGTCTGGATCAATGCCGGTGTGGACGATCAGGGCATGGGCCGTCATCTTGAATGTCTCAAAGAAGTTCTTGGCCTCGCGATGGCCGGGCAGCACAAAGGCATCCATCGCCGTCAACTGCTCCTCTCGGGCCCATTGAGCCAGGGCATTGAACAACGACTCCCCCACGCCCACCGACCGAGCTTCGGGGGTGACGAACAACTCCTCAATCCGGGCAATGGGCGACCCGTCTTGGCGAACTATCCGACGAGCCCAGCTGTACCCCACCACAGCATCCTCCCAGACGCCGGCCAGCACGATGGCCCCGGGGTCGGCCATCAACTCCTTCAGGTAGTCTTCCAGCGGTTCAGGAGCGGCTTCGGTGGCCATCCAGCGCTCCCCTCCTCGGTAGTCTCGGGCCTCGCGACGGGCTTCCCGGGCCAAGTCGGCAACGGTGCCCATCTCTTCGCGACGGGCTTCCCGGGCTGTCCCCTGCTTTGGCCGATCACCCACCGCTCAGCCCGATTCCGGATCAGCCGTGTCGCCGCTCGACTCTGGCGGCGTCGAAGCGTGGCCCAAGGCCATGCGACCAAGCAAGCGCGCCGCCTCCACTTGACGCCGACCACGGGCCGCCAACTCGGAGGGGGGCGCGCCTGCCGAGAGGAACAACCCCACGGGGGCATAGAGAACGGCGTCCAGCAGCCGGTCCAGAGCCTCCCGAGAGGACTCAGCGCTGTCGGTAGAGCTCACAGCCGGACCAGCGATGGGCAAGGCTCCTCCCCCGATGGGCAACGGGGATTGTCGCGGGGCCCGAACTGGCTCGAGCTGACAATGAGAAAACACCCTTCGCAGGTCCACTCGTTGTCACGTTTGGGCGCAACCTGACCGGAGGCTTCCGGAGACGGATCAGGCGTCTCCTCGTCCTCGTCCTCATCGTCTCCCGCCGCCAATCGATCCTTCAGAATTGTGTCGAGGTCGGCCTCCACATTGTCGGGGTCAATGTCCTCGCCATCGCCGTCCTCGTCATCGGACATGGTTGCATTCCGAACCGGACCGTTCTTGCTGTCCTCTTCCTCTTCCTCGATTTCCTCGTCAAGGTCGTCGTCGATCTCGCCGTCTTCGAGGACGTCATCGAATTCCTCATCGAGGTCTTCGCCAATTTCGTCGCCGAGATCGTCGATGTCTCCATCCTCGAACTCTTCGTCCGGAATCTCGTCGTGTTCGTCAGGGTCCGTCATGCTCCCCTGCTACCTCCTCAGGCATACCGATCAGCGCGGATCATAGACACCATTACCCCGGCCATGTGCGGTCTTCCTGGCAGAAACATTTTCTCACCCGAATGGAGCTCTCGGGCTCACGCCCGTTCTCGTACTTGACGCCGCTCCTCGGCGCGGCGCTCAGCATCAAGACGGCCCAGCGGAGGTTCTTCGCTGAGATCCACAAATCTCATCATTTCTGCCACCGCGGCATGGCCGGCCTCATCGCGAATCAGACGCCACATCTCTTGCCCGATCCCTCGGTACACGGAATGGCCTTGCGGAGTGGTGCGCAATTCGATCAGGTGCATCGCCGCCCGAGCATTGATGCTCATCGCGAAGCGAACCTTGTAGGCAAAGCTCACTGCATAGGAAGCCTGCTCGGGGAAGTCCCGATTCAATATGTCGTATAGAGCGGCCGACCGCTCCATAACCTCGTCGAAGACCGGGGCATACCCCGAAGCTTCCACCGATTCGGGACGAGTGAACCCGTGTCGAGGACTGAGCTTCTGCCATTCCAAGGTCAGCATGCGATGCCGTTGCAGATCCCGAAGGCGCCGTAGTCCGCCAGAACGTCGAACCGGTAGAAGGGCCGTTCCAAGGCCCGTCCCGGCTTGTGACGCCGGTTGCTCCGGTCGCCCACGTAGGCGCGCACCACCGAAAGGCGGTCTTCCACTCCCATCGCCTCGACCTCTCGTTCCAGCTGTTCCTCGGGCAGGTGGGTATAGGGATACAGCATGGAGGCCACCATCTTCTCTTCTGCATCCGGGTCGTAATCCACCAGACGAACGGTCGGGGCATTGTCAGCAACCAGGTCGTCCGGCAGCAGAAAGTCGACCACGCTCTCCATCGACTCCTGAATGTCGCCCATATAGCTGGTCCAAGCCACTCCCCGATCCTCCAGATCTACCCGCTTCAGGAAAGACGGAATGACCTTGCGCAGCTCGGTCAGCATTAGATCGGCATAGGCCTGAACCTCGGGGAGCTCATGAGCCCGCATCCGCAGCAGCAACAGCTCATACGACTGACCGGTGCCGTAAATGCCCACGTTGGATACCGTCGCCGCGGGCAGCACCCCCCGAACCGAATCCAATGCCTTGGCCCGAACCGCCTGGCGATAGGCGAAATCAGAGGAATCTGGATCCCTCGGGGTGTGCTGGCGGAAGAACTCGGTCAGAGCGGGCAGAAGTTCGCCGTAGGCCTCGAACATCCGATCCATGTCGCCCACGTAGCGGCCCGACAGAGGAGATTCTCCGACCTCGGGATCGCGGTAGTACCGATAACGGCCTCCGATGCGAGCCAGGTAATCGATGTACCGAGTGGACTGCTCCAAGTACGACATCAGCCGACCCCACTCAAGCACCTTGGTCAAGATGTTGGAGGCCTGCTCGCAAGCCAGATGGACACCGCCCAACTGGGCCACCGAGTCATCCCCGTACTCGAAAAAGACCCGGTCATACAGCTCCTCAGCCCGTCGAAGTCCCACCGTGGCATCAATGGTGACATCGCCGCTGATGTCCAGCTCGCCGACGAACTCGTCCAAGAACAGCCGCCGGAGCGATTTCGCTGAACGGCTGTAGCGTGCGAACAGCGCTCCTTTGACCACCTCCGGCAGGTTCACCAGGGCGAATACCGGCTGGTCCAGATTGGTGAAGTACCGGCGGAGGATGTCCTCTTCCTCAGCGGTGAACTGTTCGGCGACGTACTGGCTCATCTCAAGAGGCCTGTTGCTGATCAAAGTTCGGCGGCGGAGACAGCATCTCAGGCCCGGGCATGGGCCAACTCTTCGGCCGCCTTATCAAGGACGTCGGGATTCAGCCAAAGATCTGCGACCGTCATGGCCATAATTTTCGCCCCGTCGAGCACTGCTTGGTCACCACTCGACGATTTCGCATAGTGGGCAAACTCCGGGGTGTGGATGGCCACATCATCGGGGGCCGCCTTGATCATGGGATGGATCGAAGGTACGGCGTGGCTGACGTTTCCCATATCGGTGCTGCCCACCACCGAGTATGAGGATTGCGGCTCGCTCACCACCCTTCCCGCAGCCGCGGCATTCCCGGCGTAGAGCTCCAGCATGGTTTCGCTGTTGATCATGTCGGCGTAGATGGGCGCTTTGCACTGGCACTCGATACCTACTCCGGCGGCGGTGGCACCGGCCTCCAGACAGGCCACCACCCTCTCTCGCAACTCAGCCAAGCTGTCGAGCTTTGGCGATCTGACGTACCACTCCGCGGCCGCCTCGTGGGGAACGATGTTCGGCTTGTCACCTGCTCGGGTGAAAATGCCGTGGATGCGCTCGTCGGGGCGTATGTGCTGACGGAGCGCGGCCACATTCATGTACCCCAACACCGCGCCGTCGAGGGCGTTTCGTCCCTTGTGGGGTGAGGCAGACGCATGGGCCGACTGGCCGGTGTAGGTCACCTCCAATTGCTCCACCGCAATGGCGCTCATAAGGGTGAGCTCGTGGTTGGCGGGATGAACCATCATGGCCGCGCCGATCCCGTCGAAGGCGCCCCGCTCAAGCAAGTAGCACTTGCCTCCACCGCCCTCCTCCGCGGGTGTACCGATAATGCTGACGCGTCCCCCAAGCCTTTCGGCCATAGTGGCCGCGGCCAGCCCGGCCCCCAAGCCAGCGGCGGCGATGATGTTGTGGCCGCAGGCGTGCCCGATCTCGGGCAGAGCATCGTATTCGCATATCACCGCAATATGGGGCCCGTCTCGGCCAGCCCTTGCCACGAAAGCGGTATCCAGGTCGTAGGCCGATCGCTCCACATCAAGGCCTTCGTCTTCCAAGACGGTGCACAACAGGTCGTGGGCGGCATGCTCCTCAAAGCAGAGTTCAGGGGTCTCGTGGATCTGGTGGGAGACGCTGAGCAGACGGGCTGCTCGAGCATCCACCTCCGAGGCCATCTGCTGCTTAGCCACATCGGGTGTCACGGGCCGAATGCTAGTGGCCTTCCTGTCCCCCATTGCGTATCTGCCACTGCGGTGATCAGACCACCACGGTGAGCGCGGCCGGCTCCACCCGGATAGACAAATTGGAGGCCCGCTGAACCGGCTCACCGTCCAACTCCACCATCAGCGGCCCCTGGAACTCGACCTGGAACGCCCCCGTACGATGGCAGCGAATTTGAGGGTGGGGCAAGTGGTCGCCAGTGCCGACCCTTCGCAGGGCTCGCAGCCGATCTCCAGTCGACAAGTGTCCGTGGGAGATGTCGAGCAGTCCATCGCCGGGGTGGGCTTTGGGACCCAGATTCCAGGTCCCTCGCCAAGCTGCATTCATGGCCACGAGGGCCTCACCAGCCCACCCCTTCCTCCGGGCAACAAGATGGGCGCAGAACCAGAACAGACGACCGTCCAGCAATACGGCACCCAGATCCACATCGAACCGCCACGCTTCCAGTGAGCGAATTTCGTCGGCGTCGCCTCGACCTCCGAGAGTGCGACACAGATCTCCTCCCAGCAGTCCGAGTTCGGGCAGCGGGCGATTGGTCCGGCGAGCCTCCTCTATCAGCCTTCGGGCTTCGGCATCGTTGTCAACTACCACGCCGTTGGGTCCCAACCCGCCGGTTTCGCCCCAGTCCTCCCCTCGACGGATTGGCATGTCGGTCAGTCTTCGCTGGGGGAAACAGCCGGAGATGCCTCAAGGGCATTAGCGTCGGCCTCGTCAGTCGTCTCGCGGCGATTGCGGCGGTCGCGCAGCCAGCCGACGACGATTGCCGCCTCGTAGAACAAGTACATAGGCACCGACAGCACCATCAGGGTGAAGGGGTCTCCACTGGGAGTTATCACCGCCACGAGAGCCACAATGCCGACAATGGCGAAACGCCGCCACCGAATGAGCTGCCGGTAATGGATGATGCCCGCGAACTGCAAGAACACGAGCAGTATGGGGAACTCGAAGCCGATACCGAACGCGGCCATCATCTTGATCACGAAGGACAGATACTTGGCCGGCGAAAAGCCGGTAACCAGGTCTTCGCCTCCGATGGTGGCCAGAAATTTGAGCGCTCGGGGGATGCTCCAGTAGGCCAGGCCAGCACCGAGAGCGAACAGAAGCGCGCCGACCACGGTGAATGCCGCCGCGTGGCGGCGCTCACGAGGGTAGAGACCGGGCTGCACAAACCTCCACACTTGCCAGAGAATGATCGGAATGGCCAGGGTCAATCCGCCGTAGCCCGCGACGGTCAGGCGAACAGAAAACGGCTCCAGCGGATCAAGCACCAAGAGCTCGCATCCGCCGAAGAGGTTTTGTCGGGCGGCCTCCTCAGCCACGGCCTGTTCGGGAACAATGTCGCAATAGGGCTGGACCATCAGGTCCAGGATCTGGGGATAGAGCACCCAACAGGCCACGGCCCCGGCCACCACCGCCAATATGCACTTGATGAGCCGCGACCGCAGCTCAACAAGGTGCCCCATCAAAGGCATGGTCCCGTCGGTCGAGCGGGCGCGGTCCATCCCCGCCTCGTTCACGGACTGCTTTGCGGTTGGTCGAAGGCCTGTGTTGCTCCCGGCCCATCCTTCTCGCCGTCAGTCGTTGCCCCTGGCTCTATTTCTTTGCCGTTGGCCAGCTTGTCCTCTTCGACGGCAATTCGGCCTCGACGACGGGCCTCCTCCTCAATGGGCTCGTCGAGGGCATTTTGCAACTCCTGCTGGAACCCCGTGGAGATCTTGCGCACCTGTCGGATTACATTGCCGATCTGACGGGCCGCCCCGGGCAGCTTCTCAGGTCCCAACACCACTAGAGCCACCACCACGATTACCGCGATCTCAGCCCATCCGAGGTTGCCCACCCCCAGAGGCTACCGCTCTACTTGCTTTCTGAGGTTGTCCGAGCCGGAGGCAGCAACCAATGATGAAGGCGTGCCTTCCCGGATCTCTCCGCTTCGAATTCCGCCTCTGGGGTTCGCCCATAGGGGCGCTCGAGCTCACGAGCGGGAGAACACCCTGGCTGCCTTCTCGCTGGCGTTGGAGATGGGAGCTGCCGGTCTGGAGAGCGATGCCTGGGTGACCGCCGACGGCCAAGCGGTGCTCGACCATGATGGCCTGGTTCGCTCATCCCGGTGGCGCCGAAAGCGTCCTGTCTCTGATTGTCGCCGCGACGAACTGCCCGACCACATCCCCGCCCTGGCGGAGCTCTACAGCGAGTGCGGCACCAACTTCGAGTTATCGCTCGACTTGAAGGATGCCAGGGCAGCGTCGGCGGTGGTCGACAGTGTGGACGCGGTCGCCGCCGACACCGGCGAGGCCCTCCGAGAGCGACTGTGGCTGTGTCACCCCGACGTCGACACCCTGGTCATTCTGCGGAAGCAATGGCCTGATGTGCGCCTATGCAATTCCACCCGGCTGAGCCGCATGGACGGTGGTCCGGAGCGGCGAGCTGCGGTGCTGGCCGAGTCCGGAATCGACTCGGTGAACCTCCATCAGACCGATTGGACCGGTGGTCTGGTCACCTTGTTCCACCGCTTTGGAATTCTGTGCTTCGGATGGGACGCGCAACAGCCCCGGGTGCTCAACGAATTGCTGGATATGGGTATCGACGGGGTCTATAGCGACCATGTCGATCGAATGAGAGGGGCGCTGGATAGCTGGTACCCTGACCGGTGATGAGCGATCACGCCGCCTATTCAGGGGACTTGGCCACTCTGAACAAGGAACCCGTCGTTTTTGACGGCGTAGTGTTCAAATACGGCAACGGGCAGATCGCTCTTTCTGGCATTAGCTGCCAATTCAAGCACGGAACCTCCACCGCTCTGGTAGGTGCCAACGGATCGGGCAAGACCACGCTGCTCCGAGTGATGTGTGGTCTGGCCCAGCCAACGCAGGGGACGCTCACCCCGGATCCCTCCAAGAAGACCATCGCCCTAGTGGCGCAACAGCACGGACAACGGGCTTGGATGCCTTTGACAGTGGCCAACGTTCTGCGCATGTCCCGATTCCGGGACCGAGGCTTGGTTAAGCGCTTCAGCGCGGCCGATCGGGTTCTTATCGAGGATTCGGCCGAGCGCCTCGAGGTGGCAGACCTGAAGAATCACCAGTTCCAAGAGTTGTCTGGAGGCCAGCGCCAGCGGGTCATGGTTGCCCAAGCACTGGCCCACGACGCTGACGTGCTGTTGATGGACGAGCCCATCACCGGCTTGGACATGCCCAGTCAAGAGACGATTCTCCGCATCATTGATGAGGAGCGCCAACGGGGCCGCATCGTGGTCATATCCACTCATCACATGGACGAAGCCGAGCTCTGCGACCAAGTGCTCCTCTTGGCCAACCGGATGGTGGCATCAGGAACACCCAGCGAGGTGCTCACCAACCAGAATCTCCAAGAAGCCTTCGGTCTCCGCATGGCCCACGGCGACGAAGACGATTGTGTTTTCCACGGAGAGCACGACAGCCACGAGGGCGGTGTTCCCCATGTGTTCAACGACCACGGCCACGGTCACGAGCACTTAGACCGTTAGTGGTCCGCCTGTAACTACAGGCGGCCGAAGTCGGTCATCGGCCACAGTCTCAAAAAGGCGTGGCCCACTATCAGGTCCTCAGAAATCGGGCCGAATGTCCGACTATCGGTGGAGTTTGGCCGGTTGTCGCCCATGACAAACACCTCCCCCGCCCCAATCAAGCATCCTTCGTCCACTATCGCCGCGCATCCGGAGGGCATCTTGCCGGTGGTGATTCCCGACGATTCCAGATAGGGCTCGTGGAGTCTCCGTCCATCGATGTACACGTCCCCTTCGACAAACGCGATGACCTCGCCGGGTAAGGCGATCACTCTCTTTATGAGATCGTCCTCTTGGCGGCCACTCACCCCCCGGGGCCGCTCGAACACCACCAGGTCCCCGCGATCGACATCGCCGATGTCGTAGCCCAGCTTGTTCACCAGGACCCGGTCGCCGTTGCCCAGCGTGGGCTCCATGGATGTGAACCGGATGTAGTAGGCCTGGAACAGCACAGAGCGCAGTATCAGGGCCAGTACCAGTGCACCGGCCAAGACCGCCACCCACTCCGCTATGACACGAGCCGTGGACTTCTCCTTCTTGCCGTTCCCAGGGCCTTCCTCGCCGTCGGAAGTTGCAGAAACGCCCACCGGGGCCTCCGGCTGGTCCGGCTGGTCGATGCTCATGGCCCGCGTTTCCCCTAGCGGTACCTGGCCAGCACCCGCTGGGCGGCGAGTCGGGCTTGATCTGGGGCAACCGGTGGATCGGCACTGCGCAACTCGGCTTGGGGGCCGAGCTGGAGCAACAACCGTTCCAGCCGGCTGATCTGGCTCACTGGCATTGTGGCATCGATCTCCCCGGTGTCGAGGACTGCCTGCTCCTCGGTCGGGTATTTCTCAATGGCCCAAGAAGTGCCTGGAGCCAGACGCAGCACAACCCGGGGGTCGCTCGACCGGGCCTCGAAGGCCGACGGCTGGCGAGTCTCGTCAGGCGGGTCGAAGAATTCCTCCAGCGCTTGAAGGGATCTGATTCGGTCGATGCGGAACACCCGCACGCCCCCTGCCTTTAGGCAATTGCCCTGCAAATACCAGTTGCCCATCTCAGAGAAAACCCTGTACGGGTGGACGACGCGGTCGGATTCCTGACCTCTTCCGAAGCTGAAGTAGCGAATTCGAATTTGGCGGCGATCGGCGACCGCATCCAATAGCGGCTCAACCCACTCCCCGGCTGACTCCCCCAAGCTCACCGCCAAATCCTCTCCGACATTCACACCCAGGCCCGCGGCCAGCTTGGCCAATCCGCGGCTCAACGGGCCATCGGGATCGGCTCCTGACAGCAAGGCCTTCCCGGCCCCAATCAACCCGAGAGCCTGGCCAGACGTAAGCCGCAGCGGACGGGAGAAGTAGTCGGCGTTGCTGATCGCCACCCAACCGCCATTGTCCTCTTCATCCAATCCCATCACATTTATCAGCTCATCAGGGGTGAAGGGGTGTAGCCCCACCACGAACAGCACCCTCACCAGATCTTCTCGCAGCTCTGCCTCCGGATAGTCGAACCGTTGGGCAATCTCGTCCAGCTCTGCCCCGCCCTGGGACATCACCCACGGAACAAGCTCCAGCATCCGTCGCAAGCGATCTCCCGCGCTCAGCCGGCTCATCAGGCCAACTCCTCAAGCCAGGCCACTACGCCAGCACGCAATTTCGGGGGGCCGACAACCTCGGCGTGCTCAAGGAATTCCAAGACCAAAGAGCGAAAAGCATCTGTACTGCGGACCACAACCTCAAACACCGCCGAGCCGTCGTCCTCTTTCGCCGCCGGCTCTTGTCCAAGGCGTCGAGCGGCCCAGACCGCCTGTTCCGGGTCGACCCTGAGGCGGGCATTGACCAATGCTTCGGTCCCGAATTTCCACGGCTGAATCGGCACCCAGCCAGCGGCGTCATCGGGCTGATGGAAGTCGCCGGGGGATCCCAGGGTCAGGCCACTTTCGATTCGGTCCACCCGGAAGGTCCGCTTGTCGTCGCGCGAGCGGTCGTGGCCCACCACATACCAGTGCCCCTGATCGAAGGCCAGAGTCCACGGCTCAATGGCGCGGTCCTGCCCGCCGTAGGTGAATTCGGCCACTCGCTGTTCGGTGACCGCCTGGAATAGGTCAGCCAATGCGGGATGAACCGGCACCGCGGCCAATTCAGCTTCGGTCCCCTCCCCCACCCTCCCGCCCAGCTTCCACAGCGCCTCCGAACCCGAGACCCCGTCGAATCGGACTGCGGTGGCCGCCCGGTGCAAGGCGGCAAGCTCGTCAGCCTCAAAATCCATCTCCGGCAGCGAGTAGTCCTGCTTTCGGATTCGGTATCCCCAGGTCTCCCGTTCCTGACCGGGCACCAGCCCGGAAATGACCGGGATCCCGGCGTCGGCCAACTCATTCATATCTCGGTGAAAGGCCCGCTTGGCGGCGGCCCCGTTCTCCGGATAGCCAGCCGAGTCGGTTCCGCGGGAGATTCCCACCCTCTTGTGGATCTCTTCGATGGAAAGAAAACGAGGCGTGTCTATTAGTGCGGCGATGAGTCGAAGCAACCGCTCCAGCCTGACTTGCTCCGGTTTCCTTCTGGAACTGGCAGCCATCAGCGCGACGAAGACATCACAGGGATTCGATCAGCTTTTCCACCCGTTCGTCGTGGGCTCGGAACGGATCTTTGCAAAGGACAGTCCGCTGTGCCTGGTCGTTCAGCTTCAGATGCACCCAGTCCACCGTGTAGTCCCGTTTGCGCTCTTTCGCCCTCCGTATGAATTCCCCCCGGAGTCGGGCCCGGGTGGTGGCTGGCGGATTCTCCACCGCGTGGCTGATCTCGTCGTCCACACACATCCGCTCGGCCATGCCCCGATTCTGCATCCGGTAGAAGAGGCTGCGAGATCGGTTCACGTCGTGGTACTGAAGATCTAGCAGGGCCACCCTAGGGTCGCTGAGCCTCAGATCGTGGCGCTCCCTGTACGCCTCTACAAGGTGGAACTTCATCACCCAGTCGCATTCCCGACTCAGGGTAAGAGGGTCATCGGCAATCTGCGTCAGGCAGTGCTCCCACATTTGCAGGGCTTGCTTGTCTTGCGGCTCCAGCTCTCGACTATCGGCGTACTTGAGGGCGCGGTCGAGGTATTCCGACTGGATTTCGAGCGCACTCACCTCTCGACCACTGGCCAGTCGTATCCGCCGCGTGCACGTAGGGTCATGGCTGATCTCTCTGATGGCCCTGATCGGATTGTCCAGGGTCATGTCCCGCAGAGCCACCGAAGGGTCCTCCAGCATCCGCAGCAAAATGCTGGTTACTCCTGCCTTCAAGAAGGTGGCGTACTCGCTCATGTTGGAGTCCCCCACGATCACATGCAGCCGCCGGTATCGCTCGGCGTCGGCGTGGGGCTCGTCTCGGGTGTTGATAATGGGCCGAGATCGGGTAGTAGCGCTGGACACCCCTTCCCAGATGTGCTCGGCCCTTTGGCTAATGCAGTAGGTGGCCCCTCGGGCGGTCTGAAGTACTTTGCCTGCTCCGGCATAGATCTGGCGGCTGACCAGGAACGGGATCAGCACCTCGGCATATTCGGAGAAGTCATCCCGGCGGCTCGTGAGGTAGTTCTCGTGACAGCCGTAGCTGTTTCCGGCCGAGTCGGTGTTGTTCTTGAACAGATAGATGTCCCCCTGGATCCCCTCTTCCCGAAGCCGCTGCTCCGCGCTCTCGATGAGGGTCTCCAAAATGCGTTCGCCGGCCTTGTCGTGGGCCACTAAGTCGTAGACCGAGTCACACTCCGGGGTGGCGTATTCGGGATGCGAGCCCACGTCCAGGTACAGCCGGGCCCCGTTGACCAAGAACACATTGCTGCTGCGCCCCCAGGACACAACCCTTCGGAACAGATAGCGAGCCACCTCATCGGGGCTCAGCCGACGGTGGCCCCGAAGCGCGCAGGTGACGCCGTATTCGTTCTCGATCCCGAAGATCCGACGCTCCATGTCTATCTGCTTCCCATGCCGGAAGTCCGACGTTCCATCAGCCCAACAGCCCAGCCAACTCGTCGCCTTCGATTCTCTGGAACGCCCGTCTCCCGGTCTCACGCACCAGGATGGCAACCTCGAGGTCGTCGGCTTCCAGCGTCCTCTCGTCGCCAGCCAGCGCCGCCGCCGCGGCTTGGATCGCATCGCCGACCGGCCAGTCCCGGTCGTAGGTCTCACCCAGCCTCTCGGCAATGGAATCGGCCTCACCACCTAGAACGGTGAAGCCTGATTCGTCGTTCACTGTTCCGTCGTAGAGAACGTGGAACATCTGATCGCCGTCGGCATCGGTAGCCACCTCAGCCACCAGGATTTCCACCTCCATCGGCTTCATTTCATGGGTAAAGGTCTGGCCCAGCACTTGGGCGTACTGATTGGCCAAGCTCCGGGCATCCACATCCTCGCGGCTGTAGGTGTAACCCTTGAGGTCGGCGTGGCGCACACCGGCGATGCGGAGCTGGTCGAACTCGTTGTAGCGGCCCACACCGGCGAAGGCGATGCGGTCGTAGATCTCACTGACCTTGCGCAATGTGTTGGAGCGGTTCTCGGCGCAGATCAAGATGCCGTCGCGAACGCTGAGCGCAGTAAGGGCCCGGCCACGGGCAATTCCCTTGCGGGCGAAGTCGGCCCGATCCTTCATCAGCTGCTCGGGCGCTACGTAGAAGGGCATGGTCACTGCGAATCACCCCCTCGGTTCTCCAGACTGGTAAGGAGGTCGCGGAATCGGGTTTCGACTTCTTCATCGGCCACCCGCTGGAATCCGTCAGCCCCGATGACCGCCACCACCGGATAGATACCCCGCACCAAGTCGGGACCGCCGGTGGCCGAGTCTTCCTCCGCGGTGCGGAACAGGGCCGAAACCGCCAGATCGATCATTTCATCGGAATCTGCATCCGGACGGTAGCCCAGCTTTATCACCGTCCCCGCGTGGAGGCTCCCCGAACCCCCCACGGCATATTCCCGCTCCTCGTAGCGGCCGCCGGTGACGTCGTACTGGAACAGCCGACCGACTTCGCGGTTGGTGTCATAGCCGGCGAAGAGCGGAACCACCGCAAATCCCTGCATGGCCGCCGGCAGGTTGTTCCTCACCATCATGCCGAGCTGGTTGGCCTTGCCGTCCAGGCTGAGGGCCTTCCCCTCCACCTTCTCATAGTGCTCAAGCTGCAACTGGAACAGCCGAACCATCTCCATGGCCGGCCCAGCGGCACCGGCAATAGCCACACCGGAGTAGCGGTCGGCGGGGAATACCTTTTCGATGGTCCGGTGGCTGATGAGGTGCCCGGCAGTTGCCCGACGGTCTCCGGCCATTACCACCCCCTGGTGGCAGCGAATGGCAACCACCGTTGTGGCATGGGAAATGGCCATGTCGGCAGCCGGGACGTCGGGAACTGGTGGTACCAGCCCTGCGGACCGCACCAACTCCGCAAAGTTGGGGCCCGGGTCACCCCCGGCTTCAAAGAGGGGCAACGTCACAGTTTGCAGACTACCGCTACTGTCCGCCCTTTTGGATATAAGACTTCACGAAGTCCTCGGCGTTGGATTCCAGCACCTCGTCGATTTCGTCCAGCAATTCGTCGAGTTCCGCTTTCAGCTCATCGCCTTGTACCGAAGTTGCAGGGGCGTCTTCGACCTCCGACTGCTCTCGCTGAGGCGCCGGCTTCTTGATCTGCTCCCGTTCTGCCATCTCATCCCCTTGATACCCGGATGCGTGCCGATCACGATATCGCGCCGACCCGGAAGTGAGGGTAATTTATCGAGAGCCCGGTTCTCGCAGGCGGGCCAGCAGCTCGCCGGCGGATTCGCATTCGGCCAGGAGTTGGCCCACATGGTCCACCGTGCCCCGGGTTGGTTCCATCATGGGTACCCGTCTCAGCGGTTCGTCGCCCACGTCGAACACGATTGAGTCCCAATTCGCCGCCACGATGCTGGGAGCCCATCGTTTGAGGCACTGGCCTCGAAAGAAAGCCCGGGTGTCCGTTGGCGGATCGGAGATAGCCAAACGGGCATCGTCGGCTGAGATCAACGATTCCAGTCCCACACGGGCCGCTACTGATCTCTCGGGCCGCAAATCGTGGTACTGAAGGTCGAGAGCCGCCAACCGGGAATCGTCGGGCTGCAGCCCATGGCGCTGTGACAAACCTTGAATCAACCGATACTTGGCTACCCAGTCCAGCTGGTCGGCCAGACTCATAGGGTCGGCCTCCAAGGCGGCCAGTACCCGTTCCCACCGGTCGATCACCATTTCTCCAACTAGGCCGCCGACTGCATCCAGCCCATGGCTGTCGGCATACTTTCGAGCCTGGTCCAACAAGTCCCATTGAATTTCCAGGGCAGTGGCGGCCGTCCCGTCGGCCAATTCCAGAGGTTTGGTCAAGCTCACGTCGTAGGAGACTTGGCGCATGGCCTGCACCGGCGTGCGGAAGCGGAACTCCCGGGGCAACACATTGTCCTCAACCATGGCCAAAACGATGGCAGTGGTCCCCACCTTAAGGAAGGTGGCCACCTCCGACATGTTGGCATCACCGGTGATTACGTGCAGACGCCGATAGTGGCGGGCGTCAGCGTGGGGCTCATCCCGGGTGTTGATAATGGGCCGCTTGAGCGTGGTCTCCAGGCCCACCTCCTCCTCGAAGAAATCGGCCCGCTGGGTGATCTGGAAGGGCACCTCCGCGGTCGTCAGTCCGGGGGCTTCCGAACCAACTTTGCCTGACCCTGTGAAGATCTGACGGGTAACCAGATGGGAGGTTGCATGAACCACTATCTGGAAAAAGGGCGTCGTGCGAGCCATGAGGTAGTTCTCATGGCAGCCGTAGCTGTTTCCCTTGCCGTCGGAGTTGTTCTTGTAGACCACCAGCTCCTGGCCATGGGGCAGCACCTGAGCGGCTGCCTCCATAGACCGGATCAGGATCAATTCGCCCGCCTTGTCGAATCGGGTCACATCCAATGCGTTGCTGCACTCTGGTGTGGACAATTCGGGGTGGGCGTGGTCCACGTAATACCGGGCACCGTTGGTCAACACCGCATTCACCAGGTGCGTCTCGATTTCGGGGGCCAGCGACCCCAGCGGGGCTATGCCTCGGATGTCGTTTCCGGGCATCTCGTCCTCGAAGTCCCAGTTGACTCCTGCGGCCGGTCCACCTTCCCCGGTGCGCTCCACCTCTGAAAGAAAGGAGTTGATAAGCAGCGATGACGCTGCGATCGGGTTGGCGTCCTCGGTGCCAGTGTGGGCGATCCCGAACTCGGTCTCAATGCCGCAGATCTTGGGAACCGCCATGCTCGGCACGCTACATGACTTGAACTGATAGTCGGGCGGTTATCGAGATTAGAGATATTGGCCGGGGCCGATTGCCTCGATGGAGCGTCCACCCTGGCTCGACTCCTCGTCGGACAGCAGCGTGCGGACAAACACAATCCGCTCCCCCTTCTTGCCCGAGATCTTGGCCCAGTCATCGGGGTTCGTGGTGTTGGGCAGATCTTCGTGCTCGCGGTATTCCTGGTGGACCGAGTCCAGCAGATCGTTGAGGTGGATTCCCGGAGATCCGCCCGCCAGCAAACGCTTGATAGCCAGCTTCTTAGCCCGACGAACCACGTTCTCGATCATCGCGCCGGAGGCAAAGTCCTTGAAGTACATGATTTCTTTGTCACCGTTTTGATAGGTGACCTCCAAGAATTGGTTGCGCTCCTCCTCCAGGAACATCTCGGCTACCGCTTGCTCGACCATGGCCTGGATGGCCTTGTCTGGATCTCCACCCCCTAGCCCTTCCACCATCTCGACAGCAATAGGCAGATCGGAGGTGAGATAGCGGGAGAATATGGCGCAAGCCGCATCGGCGTCGGGACGCTGGATCTTGATCTTCACATCCAGGCGCCCAGGCCTCAGAATGGCCGGGTCGATGAGGTCCTCGCGGTTCGAAGCCCCGATCACAATCACGTTCTTCAGCGCCTCTACGCCGTCAATCTCAGCCAGCAACTGGGGAACCACGGTGGACTCCATGTCAGAGCTGATACCGGTGCCCCGGGTGCGGAAGAGGGATTCCATCTCGTCGAAGAACACAATCACCGGCCAGCCTTCAGCCGACTTCTCCCGAGCCCGCTGGAACACCAGCCTGATCTGGCGCTCGGTCTCTCCCACATACTTGTTGAGCAACTCCGGGCCTTTGATATTCAAGAAATAGGACCGGGCCTCTCGGTCGGAGCTCATTTCGGCCACCTTGCTGGCCAGCGAGTTGGCTACCGCCTTGGCAATTAGGGTCTTGCCGCAGCCGGGCGGGCCGTACAGCAGGATGCCCTTCGGTGCGGGCAATTGGTACTCGGCGAACAGGTCATGGTGTACGAAAGGAAGCTCGACCGCGTCGGTAATCTGCTCGATCTGCTCATCCAGTCCACCAACCTGTTCGTAGGTTATATCGGGCACCTCTTCCAGCACCAGATCTTCGACCTCGGGGCGGGGCAGGCGCTCGACGAGCAATCCCGAACGCGAATCCATCAGCGCGGTGTCCCCGCTCTTCAGAGGCTGGTCGATCAACTCGGTGGCCAACTCCACCACCCGCTCTTCGTCGGCCCGGCCGACTATGAGAGCCCGCAGGCCGCCGGCCAACAGCTCCTTGATGGTCACTACCTCACCAGTGCCGTCGCCCACCCGGGACAGGACGACGTTCAGCGATTCGTTCAGGACCACCTCTTGACCGCGGCTTAGCTCCTCGGACTCGATCTCCGGGTGAAGGGCAACCCGCATTTTGCGACCCCCGGAGAAAACGTCCACCGTGCCGTCATCGTTGCGGCCCAGCAGCGTCCCATAGGCCGACGGCGGCTGGGTCAGCTTGTCCACTTCATCTCGAAGAGCGGAAATGTGCTCGCGGGCCTCACGCAGCGTATAGGTGAGCTTCTCGTTCTGAGAGACGGCTTTGGCCAATTGCCCCTTGGTTTCCAGCAACCGTTCTTCCAGGGTGCGTACTCGTTTCGGCGCGTCTTGAAGCCGCTGGCGCAGTACAGCCACCTCTTCTTGCAGCGCCTCAACCTGCTCTGTCGGAGGGAGCTCCTCCTGTGGCCCATCCGCTGTCGCTGCCGCCTCGCCGTCTGCCATACCAACCCGACTCTACACGCCATCACCTACCTTGCAGATGCGAGATCCCGACCCGTCTCGTTCCTATCCAGGCAAATTCCCGCGTTGTAGAGGAGATCGACTGTGCGTCGGTTACACTGAGAGCGCAGCCAGCGTCTACCATGCTTGCCGTCCGCTGTCAGCCAGGAAAGGGCCCCAGCACCGATGCAAATGAAGGTCTGGATCGATCAAGATCTCTGCACTGGTGACGGTCTCTGCGAAGAGATCGCCCCCGATGTCTTCACTCTGCTCGACGATGGTCTTGCCTACGTGAAAGAGGGCGACAAGGTTTTCAGCGAGCCGGGGGGAGTCGAGGGTCTGGCCATCGTCCCCGAAGGTCAGGAAGAGGCCACCATCGAATCGGCCGAAGAATGCCCTGGAGAGTGCATCTTCATCGAGGTCTAAGCCTCACGTTCTAGTTCTCGGCGCTAGTCCGCGAGTCGCCGAGCAGAGGTAACAAAGCCGGTATGGCCCACCATTCGATGCTCGGGCCTGACCGCGTCGCCCTTGATGTGCCAGTCGCGGTGGAGTACCTCCACAGTAGACATCGATGCCCAAGGACCGGGCTCGCAGGCTTCACGCAACTGCACCGCTTGTACGATGCTCGGCGTATAAGCCACCAGGATGCCGCCGGGGAGAAGAGATCTTTCCGCATGGGGTACCACCTGCCAGGGCTCGGGCAAATCCAATACCACTCGGTCCAGCCCTTCGGCCTCAATCCCCTGATAGCAATCCCGAATCTCTACTTGGTAGCTGTCAGCAGCCTCAGAACCGAGAAAGCTGGTCACGTTCTCGATGGCCCGTTGGGCGAAGTCCTCTCTGATTTCGTAGCCCATCACCAACGCACCGGCTCGCACCAGGCTCAGTGACAGCGCCCCTGACCCCACACCCGACTCCAGCACTCGTGCGCCGGGAAAGATATCGGCCTGCATAAGGATGGCCGCGCTGTCTTTGGGATACACCACCTGTGCTCCCCGGGGCATCTTCAGCACGTAGTCACGCATGGTGGGACGCCAAACAGTCAGTTCGGCATTGCGGGTGGTTCGCACCTGCATGCCTTCGGTGCCACCAATCAAATTGTCGTGGGCCACCGAGCCCGCGTGGGTGTGAAAATCGCAGCCCTCAGTCAGCGTGGCCAGATAGCGGCGGCCTTTCCGGTCGGTGAGCAGGACCATCTCGCCGGCCTGGAGCACTCGGCTCACTGTGAATCGTCGGACAGATGGGAGATGTGCAGGCTCTCGCCAGGGCGAAGTTCTTCAACGAGCACTGTACGCATCCGACGAGTGCTCGCCACCCGGCTCAGCAGGCGGAGACCCCATGCAACTCCCCCCAGGAGGAGCCATACCCGGCTGCCTCCCATGATGCCGCGTCGAATGGCTTGGCGGCGCAGATACCTCAAGGGATCGGGCATGTTGATTCAAACTCGGCGGACTTCAACAACGGTCCGACTGGCCCGGCCGCGCCTGCGCCCCAACCAGAAGGCCAGCACCGCCAGAATCACGAGAGCCACCATTCCCGCACCCAGAACCGGTGTGCGAGCCGCTTCGGCAGTGTGGTCTAGGCCCCCCTTCAACTCCTGGAACTTGTCCCTGATTTCGTCCCGGTCGATTGGACCGCGATCCAAATTCACATCACTCACGAGCGGTCTCCCTTCGATAGCCGAGCTCTGATCACAACCGCCGCGGCCAGCACCACCACCACTCCGGCGAGCACAACCACGTAGGGCAAGGCGCTCATGTTGCCGTCGAAGACACCCGAAGCCTCAGTCTGGAGCAGGCGCAACCCGGCAATGACCAAAAAGACAAGGCCTACGCCGATGCTCAACGCACCGAGAACGCCGAGCTTCAGCGTCTTGCCGAGTCTCGTCAGCGGAGTCAAGATTTCCTGGCGGGCGTATCCGATCAACAGGTCTTTCAGCTCTTCGACCACCTTTTTGGGTGAATTGCCGTTCTTCGCGGCTGTTGAACGCTTCGACAATTGTCCTCCTGCGAGTCTTTCCGGCAAGTAGCCAGCCTATCCCGGCGGTATCCGCTACCCCATTTCGATTCTGGCCCGAATGATCTCTTCGGCATCGGCCAGGAATTCCGCCAGCAGACCCAAGCGATGGGCGGCGCTGTCCGCCATCAACAGCTGCTGGCGGTCAAGCGGGCCCATGGGCGACAAAGACGCCAGCTGCCAAACGGCGGTCGAGGGGTCATCAGACACATCGAGCGTTGCCGGAGGCCCAGGAGCCCCTAATTCGGACTGCAAGGCCAGTACTCGGCGCCACGCGGCGGCGACGGGGGGCAGATCAGCGGCCACTTCTGCCTCCACGTCGCGGCCAAGCTCGGTATCGGGCCAGTCTTGAACCTCGGCCTGAGGATAGGGATCGTCCTCCAGCCACCGGGAGACCTGAATGCGGCGCATGCCCTCGGCAACCAGACCCCACCGCCCATCGGGAAGCTCTTGGGCGTTGATGATCCTGGCCACGGTTCCGGTGTCGGTTCGGGTGTCTCCACCGCCGACTTCACTGCCCCTTTCAATCAGCACCACGCCAAATTCCCGGTTGCCTTCCAAGCAGTCCCTTGTCATCTGCCGGTACCGGGGTTCGAAGACGTGGATAGGCACCACCATCGTGGGCAACATCACCATGCCCAGTGGGAACATCGGCATCGTCGGAGTGTTGGTCATGACGAGAATATCCGCAGGGTGGTGGTTGTCTTGGTAGCCCGCACAACGCTTGGTGCCGTCAGCCGGCTCGGAGCGGTTCGAGGCCGATGTCGTCAAGGCTCGGCTTCGCCGTCAAGGTGGCCAGATGTCGGACGATGCGGCCTTCTAGTTCCCGAAGCGCCTGGTTGTCCGACGCGTCTTGCTGGTTGGCGATAAAGGCGAACGTCATCTCCTGGCCTCGACCAATGTCGATATAGCCGATCATCGCGGTGGCATTCGATGACCCGCCCGAAAAGGCTTTGATCCTCCCGGGGTCTTCGACATCGCCAAACCGGCTCCGAAGCGAGGGGCCCTCGGCAGCGGTGGGCAGCAGTTCATGGAAATAAGGACTGAACTCGTCACTGTCGAATAGCGCAGTGAACACCGGGCAAGTCGCGACATTGGCCGGGTCTAGGCCAGAGCCATCGAATTGGAGCAGTTGAAGCTCGTCAACGTCGACCCCGATCCCCGCCAGGACAGTCTCCACTGCCCGAGACCCGGCCCTTGTGCTGCCCGTTCCCGAAGTCACCTGGCCGATTTCCTTGAGCAGTAGCTCGGTGGTTTCGATGTCTCTATTGTCGAGGATCTGCTGGTAGAGCCTAGACAGGGGCGCCGACTCGATGGTCGCCAGGGTGTAAATCCCTTCCTCGTCGGGAACCGCCTCAGAGCGGGGGCTGCGGCGAATCACTACGTCTCGGGCTTCGAGCATGTCGTCAAAGAGAGCGGCAGCGTAAAACGGCGGATTCTCGGCGGCCTGGTAGCCGACTGCTTCTTCCGCAGCCTCCTCGACAGCTTCTTCGCCTTCCTCGGCCGAATCCGGAACTGGGAACTGCACCCACCCGTCGTCGAATTGCAGGGCCAAGAGAGTGCCGATGTTCTGGGACTCGATGATGCTCGGGGGCCAGGAACCGACATAGAGCAGATCGTCGTAACGGGTGGCATCGCCCACCACTGCGCCGGTAACCAGGGCCAATCCGTCGTCCACCAAATCCTGAGCCAGTTGCTCTATGGGAGTGTGGAGCCGGTTCTCGCCTTCGTCCAGTGTGGCGACAAATTCTCGGGTCAACAGCAAGGGGTCTCCACCGCCGACTAGGTAGATGTCGCCGTTCACTACGCCGTCTTCCATCGGGACGACCGACTGCACGGACGTCGAAAAAGTGTGATCGGGTCCGAGCTCTTTGTGTGCGGTGGCCAGAGTGAGCAGAAGAAATGCCTCCGAAGGCACTACTTGAATGCTCGCATTGCTCTCGTAGAACGGAGGGGCGCGGTCGTCGAGGGTCACGTGGACGCAAGCCGAGGAAGGAGCAGCAGCCATTATGTCGTCCAGAATGTCGAAGAAGTCAGGCTCGGTCAGCGAGGGAGCCAGCAAAGGGGTGAGGCGGCGTGTGGAGACAAGAGGGGTGCCAACGCCGGGGGGCACTGAATCGTCGGTGGCCACCTCACCCAAGTTTTCGTGAAGCTGGTCGTTTAGGTAGTTGGAGCCGAATAGCGCCGCGAAGGCGACCGCAAGCAGCAATACAGGCATTACGACTCGACGCACTGCGGTCATCCTAGGTTGCGCTTGCGCTGGCCGACGCACCTCTGGACATGTCGCTGGTCACGTTGCGGCGGAGCAATGCCGGTTGCGCCACCGAGCGTGCCACCACAAGTGGTCTAGGGCTCGGACCGCGCGGTCAGCGGAGGGAAAGCAATATCGACCCTCAACAGCCATTGCGACCGCGCCGGCATTGCCCGGTTGGGTGACGGCCAGTTCGGTCGCCGCCAATATCGGCTTGCCGGTCCGGACTGAGGCTTCGGCTGCCGCTTTGGCAAAGCGTCCGTCTTGACGCTCGTGGTACTCGCATATTCGAGCCAGATCAGCCGACTCAAAATACGGGCCCGAACGCAGATGGGACGCGGTATTGGCTTGAATACCCATACCGAGGTAGATCACCGCGTCGACCTCCGGGTGGTCGGCAACCAGGTTGATGGCGTCGGGAATGGTGTCGCGGCTCTCACCCCCGGCTAGGTCGATGGGATTGTTGCGGCTCCAGCGGGGCGGAACGAGGCCGTCAATGGCCGCTTCCAGATCAGAGGGCAGGGGAATCAGTTCCAGGTCCGAGTTGGACACCGCATCGGCGGCTATCACGCCCCAACCACCCGCGCTAGAAAGAACCAGGGTACGCGGACCTGCCGGCAGCGGCTGGGTGGCAAAAGCAGCCACCGCGTCATACGCCTCTTCGATGGTGGCGGCTCTGACTGCCCCGCTTTGACGGACCATGCCGTCGAATAAACGGTCGTCGGTGGCTAGCGCCCCGGTGTGGCTGGCTGCGGCCTGAGCTCCCTGCGCGGTAGTCCCCCCTTTAACCAATACAACCGGCTTGGCCGCGGCGGCTTCCCGGATAGCCGTCGCAAATCGCCGGCCGTCACCCACTCCCTCCACATAGGCAGCCATGGCCTTGGTGAAGGGGTCGTTGGCAAACCAGCCCAGATAGTCGACCACCCCCACCATGGCGGCATTGCCTGCGCTTACTGCCCGGCTGATGCCCACTCCGCTGTGAGCGGCATAATTCATGAAGGCCGATACCAGGTTGCCTGATTGGCTAGCCACCGCGATGGGACCAGCAGGCGGAACTGGAGCCACAATCTGGGCGGCGAGCTTGGCCGGGGTGGAGATCAGCCCCTGGCCGTTGGGCCCGGCTACGACAATTCCCAGAGAATGGGCCAACTCGATCAACTGGTCTTCGGCTCGAGCTCCTTCAGCCCCTGCCTCTCGAAATCCCCCGGAGGCGATGAAAGCCGCGCCAATTCCCCGGTCTGCCGCTGACCTCAAGATGTCGGGGCAGGCTTGCGGTGGGGTGCAGACCATCACCAAATCAGCTGCTCCGTGTGGCACTTCAGCGACCGAGGCCAGAGTCTCGACCCCCAGAATCGTGGGCTGATCCGGGTTGGTGGCGAACAATCGCCCACTGAAGCCACCCGCCAGCACATTGTGGAGGGCTACGAAGCCGAACTTCCCGGGATGGGTGGAAGCCCCCGCCACCACAATTCCCCGGGGATTGAAGAAGAGGTCGAACGGTGATGGGCTCATGGGTTGCTCATCACTACAAGGCCATCCACTGCCACCGGTAGACCGTCCCTGATCACCAGGGGATTGACGTCGATAGCCTCGATCCCTTCCTCACCCCCAGCTTGAGCCAGAGCCAGCAGGGTGGTCGTCAAGGCATCCCGATCCACTGCCGGCTCGCCCCGCAGCGGAGCCAGGAGATCCGAAACGCCCAAGTCCTCGATCATGTCCTGGCAGTCGGCTTCGCTCACCGGGAGAAGCCGGAACACCGCCTCACCCACCGCTTCTGCCAACACCCCTCCCAAGCCGAGCATGAGCGCGGCTCCGAACTGCTCGGTGCGCACCACCCCGGCAATGAGCTCCCGGTGTCCTTCAACCATCTCCGATACCAGCAAGGCCACCTCTCCGTCGTCTTCGGTGGCCAATGCCAACAGGTCCTCAGCCGCGGACCGCACTCCATCGGGACTGTCCAGTCCCAGACGAACCAGCCCTCGCTCACTCTTGTGAGCCAGCGACGGTCCGCACAACTTCACGGCCACCGAACCTCCGATTTCCGCTGCCGCCTCGACTGCTGCTTCCGCCGAAAGGGCCAACTTGTCTCGGCTCACCTGGATGCCGTGGATGGCCAGCAGCTGTTTCGACTCGAATTCCGACAACGCCCCCATCCCCGTCCAAGCTATCCGGCTACGCCGCTTCCGCTCACTCCGGTGGCTGTTCCCGGCGCGGTACTGCTGGGCCGGTGCTCTCGGGGCATTACTGTTGGGTGACCCAGAACCTGATGTAACCCCTGTCCGTCCTCTAGGGTCACACCCGTGGCTGCCGCAATCGGCAGTCGTACCTGACTCGTTGGGAGTTCAAGCAGTGCAGTTTGTGATCGCGATCGCGGTAGGAATCGCCCTCACCCAGTTGGCCAATCTGGCCACCACGGTGTACCTGCATCGCGATTTGGCCCACAAGGCTGTGCAACTCCATCCCGCGCTTCGCAGCATTTTCAAGGTGTTCATATGGATGGCAACCGGGATATCTGCCCGGCAGTGGGCCGCGGTCCACCGCAAGCACCATGCGTACACCGACACTTCTGAAGACCCCCACTCACCCGCCCGGCTGGGCTGGCTGCGGGTGCAGCTCACGAATGCCGCCCTCTATCGGCGGTCGGCTCGCGATCCCCGAACCACGGAACGTTACGCCAAGGACATCCCGGTTACCGCGCCCGACCGTTGGCTGCTCAACCGCGGAATCATCGGATTGGCCTTGGGAATCGCCGTCCTCATTTGGTGGCTGGGAGTCGTGCCCGGCATCGTGGCTGTGGTGGTCCATACCGTGGGCTATATCGGCCTGGGAGGCTCGGTGAATGGGGTGGCCCACACTTTCGGGCGCCGCCCATTCGACAACAGCGCCACCAATGTCACCTGGCTGGCGTGGCTCACCTGCGGAGAGGGCTACCACAACAACCACCATGCCGCGCCAACGTCAGCCCGCTTTGCTCGACGCTGGCACGATTTCGACCTGGGCTGGTGGTTCATCAGCGTGGCCAGCATGCTGGGTTTGGCTCGAATCCGACACGCCAATGTCGACGCCCTGGCCTCTCGTACCACCACCTCAGTCCAGGTTTGATCCCGGATCTCCCCCGGGTCGATGTAACGTAACGTTTTTTCCGCTGTCGGAGCCTCCTGCCGGGCTAGCGTGCAGGTAGTGAGCAGGTATGGGGCCGCTTTGTCCGAGCATCCCGATTCGGCCAGCGCCGTTGGCGAGGTGCTAGGCGAGATACTCGAAGTAGTAGGCCCTTCTCCTGATTTGGCCGTGGTATTCACATCGGCCTCACATCGGGAGTCGATCAGCGAAGTGGCCGACGCCATTCATCAGGTGTTGGCCCCTTCGGCACTGGTCGGAGCTACCGCAATATCAGTGATCGGCGGGCCTCTCGAAGTGGAGGAGCGCCCGGCCCTGTCCCTCTGGGCCGCTGCCCAATGCCCGTCCCAGTCGATTCGGCTTGAAGCTGTTCGCGGCCCCGACGGCTGGGCCGTGGGCGGAATGCCGGCCAATGCCGCAGGAACCCTCCTAGTGGTCCCCGACCCGTTCACCTTTCCCAGCGAAGCCCTGCTGAACGCAGGCCGTGAGATGACGGTAGTGGGAGGACTGGCTTCAGCTGCCAGCCGACCGGGGGGCAATCGCCTGATCCTGGGTCGGCAGGTTTTTGACGACGGCGCGGTGGGGGTTCTCCTCGATCCGGAAGTTGAAGTGCGCACTGTCGTCTCTCAAGGATGTCGCCCCATTGGCCAGCCCTTCACCATCACCAAGTCGGAGGGCAACATCGTCTCGGAGATGGGGGGCCGATCAGCGGTAGACCGGTTGCGAGAGACCCTATTGAGCTTGGATGAGGCAGAACGGGCACTGGTGTCAAAGGGCTTGCATATCGGAATCGTCATCGACGAGCACAAGTCCGAATTCGACAGGGGCGACTTTTTGATTCGCGGTCTGATCGGTGCCGACGAAGACACTGGCGCGCTGGCCGTAGGCGATTCTCTCGAAGTGGGGACCACTGTTCAGTTCCAGGTCCGAGATGCGGCTACCGCCGATGAAGACCTACGGGAACTGATGGCCGATGCCTCAGCGGCATCAGCCCTAGTGTTCACCTGCAACGGCCGGGGCACTCATCTATTCGAGGGACCCGATCACGATGCCTCCGTTGTCCACGAGGCCCTGGAAAGAGCGCCGGTGGCGGGGATGTTCTGCGCCGGCGAGCTCGGCCCTATTGGCGGCCGCAATTTCCTCCATGGGTTCACCGCCTCGGTGGTGCTGTTCCCATGACCACCTGAAAGGATCGATACTTCTATGGCTGAGTTCCCTGCTGCTCTCGAAGCCCAAGGCATCAGCGTCATCCGCGGTCTAGCTATGGACGCGCCCCACCAAGCCCGCTCCGGGCATCAGGGAACAGCCATGGCCATGGCGCCGCTAGCCCATGTGCTCTGGACCCGCATCATGCGCTACGACGCTGACGACCCGGGGTGGCCCGACCGTGACCGTTTCGTCCTCAGCGCTGGTCATGCGTCAATCCTCCTGTACTCCATGCTCCACCTGACCGGCCAGGGACTGTCCCTCGACGACCTCCGGGACTTTCGCCAATGGGGCAGCCGTACTCCCGGACACCCCGAAACCGGCCACACCGCGGGCGTTGAGGTCACGACCGGCCCGCTTGGCCAGGGCATCGCCAACGCGGTTGGGATGGCGGTGGCCGAGCGCTGGCTGCGCCACCGATTCGGGACCGACGTCTGCGACCACCGAGTGTTCGCCCTGTGCAGCGACGGCGATCTCTCCGAGGGCATCAGCCATGAGGCTTCCTCGTTGGCCGGCCACCAGCAACTGGACCGCCTGATCTGCATCTACGACGACAACCGGATCACCATCGACGGCTCCACCGACCTTTCGTTGTCCGACGACGCCGCGCAACGATTTGCCGCCTATGGCTGGCACATTGTGAATCTGGGGGAAGCGGCCGAAGACCTTGACGCCCTCGAAGCGGGCATTCGTGAGGCTATGGCGGTTGAAGACGCCCCGTCTCTGATCGTCCTGCGCAGCCACGTCGCCTACCCCTCCCCCGGGCAGACCGACAACCACGAGGCCCATGGCTACTCGCTGTTCGACGAGGAGATCGCCGCTACCAAAGCGGTGATGGGGCTGCCTGCTGACGAGTCGTTCTATGTCCCCGCCGACGTGGCCGACGCCTACCGGGCTTCCGGTCGCCGAAGCGCTCCCGAGCGAGCCGCGTGGCAAGAACGGATAGAAGCATTAGGCCCCCAACGCGCTGAATACGACGCCTGTCTGGCCGGCCGTGGCCTGGCCGGCTGGGAAAACAAGCTGCCGTCGTGGCCGGCAGGCGAGTCGGTTGCCACCCGCAAGGCCAGCGCCGCCTGCCTTAGCGCCATGGCCGACGTGGTACCCGGCCTGGTGGCAGGGGGAGCTGACCTCACCGGTAATACCGGCACCAGCCTCGCCGACACCGAACCGCTGAACTCAGCCCATCCTGCGGGGCGCCAGCTCTACTTCGGCATTCGGGAGCATGCCATGGGCGCCTTGCTCAATGGGGCCGCCCTGCACGGTGGATTGGTGCCGGTTGGCGGCACGTTCCTAGTTTTCAGCGATTACATGAGGCCCGCAGTTCGCTTGGCCGCGTTGTCGGGGGCCCACAGCATCTTCGTCTGGAGCCACGACTCGGTGGGCGTGGGCGAGGACGGCCCCACCCACCAGCCCATCGAGCACGTCATGTCGCTGAGAGCCATCCCCGGCCTGCGAGTGTTTCGCCCGGCCGACGGCAACGAGGTGGCCCAGGCGTGGCGGCTGGCCGTAGATCACGACGGCCCCAGCGCCATGATCCTCACTCGCCAGAACGTGCCCACGCTGGAGGGTTCCTCGGCTGCCGACGGAGTAGCCCGAGGCGCCTATACCCTGGCGGACTGCTCAGAGCCCGACGTGATCCTGGTGGGCACGGGCAGCGAGGTGTCGGTTTGCGTGGACGCGGCCGGTGCACTGAGCCAGCAAGGTATTGCCGCCCGAGTGGTCTCGATGCCCTGCTGGGAATTGTTTGCCGAGCAAGATCCGACCTACCAAGACGCGGTGCTGCCGGTTCAGGTGCCCAAGCTGTCGGTGGAGGCCGGCGTGACGCTGGGCTGGGAGCGGTGGGTGGACCTTCCCGTGGGAATCGATCGATTCGGGGCGTCGGCACCAGGATCGGTGGTGTTGGAAAAGCTGGGCATCAACCCGGACAACGTCACCGCCCAAGCTGAATCTCTGGTCAGGAGCAAGGAGTAGCGAAAATGAGCAGTCTCCATAACTTGTACCGCGAATACAGACAGAGTCCATGGCTCGACAATCTGCGTCGTGATTGGATCAACAACGGAGAGCTGTCCCGGTGGGTGGAGCGGGGAGTTCGAGGGTTGACCTCCAATCCCAGCATCTTCCAGAAGGCCATGACCTCGGGAGACAAATACGATGAGCAGTTCTCCAGCCTGCTGGCCGACGGCATGGGAGTTGCCGACGCCTACTGGGAACTCGTTTTGACCGATATTGGCGGCGCGCTCGACGCGCTCGCCCCAGTGCATGAGGAAAGCGATGGGCTTGACGGTTTCGTCTCCGTGGAAGTCGATCCGAAGCTGGCCCGAGACACTGACAGCACTCTGGCCGCGGCCCGGGCTCTCAACCAGCGAGTTGACCGTCCCAATCTCTATGTGAAGATCCCCGGAACGGCCGAGGGCTTGCCCGCCATACAGTCCATGACTGCCGAGGGTCGAAGCGTAAACGTGACCCTGCTGTTCTCTTTGTCCCGCTATGCCGATGTCATCGAGGCCTACCTCTGCGGCTTGGAGGAATGCGAGGGTGATCTTTCAACAGTGTCCGGGGTGGCGTCGTTTTTCATCAGCCGCACCGACACCGAGGTAGACCGCCGACTCGAGGCCATCGGAACCCCCGAAGCCCTGGCTCTGCGGGGCCAGACTGCGGTGGCCCAAGGCCAAGTGGCCTATCAGATCTTCAAGCAGAAGTTCTCTGGCCCTCGCTGGGAGGCCCTGTCCGCCCGAGGTGCCCGCGTGCAAAGGCCGCTGTGGGCTTCCACTTCCACCAAGAACCCGGCTTATCCTGACACCCTCTATGTCGACCAGCTCATCGGACCCGACACGGTGAACACACTGCCCGATGCCACCCTGGAGGCGTTCTTGGACCATGGCCAGCTGGCCCGCACCGTGGATGCCGACCCCGCGGCCGCCCAAGCGGTACTGGATAGAGTCACCGACGTGGGTGTGGATTTGGAAGCTGTGGCCCACCGTTTGGAAGACGAAGGAGTGTCGGCTTTCGTGAAGTCATTCGACGACTTGATCGAGAGCCTGACTGCCACCGCTGACCGATTGATGGAAGGCCATCAGTGACCTTTGTCGATCTCGGCAACCGGGACTTGTTGGAGCTGGACCTGGCCGAGCTGATGGCCCGAGCCCGGTCGATTCGCGATCGGGCCCATGGATCGCGGGTCACCTATTCGCCCAAGGTGTTCATCCCCCTCACCATGCTTTGCCGCGACAAGTGCGGCTACTGCACCTTCGCCCAGCCGCCCGCCCGCTTGGAGTCGCCCTATCTGAATGAGCACGAAGTGCTGGCCATAGCCGAGGCTGGAGCAGCCGCCGGCTGCCACGAGGCTCTGTTCACCCTGGGTGAGCGCCCCGAGTTGCGCTATCCCGACGCAGCAAAGTGGCTTTCTCGCCACGGCTACGAATCCACGGTGGACTATTTGGCCCACGCCACCCGACTGGTGGTGGAGAAATGCGTGTTGCTGCCCCACGCCAACGCCGGTGCGCTCTATCCCGAAGAACTGGCTCTCCTTCGCAAGACCGCGCCGTCGCAGGGGATGATGATCGAGACTCTGGCCGACCTGGACTGCCACCGGGGATCACCCGACAAGACTGCTGAGCGACGCCTGGCCACTCTAGATGCCGCGGGAGAGCTGGCCATTCCCTTCACCACGGGCATCCTGGTGGGCATCGGAGAGACCAGGTCCGACCGGGTTGACGCCCTAGAGGCCATCGCCGAGTCGCACCGGCGCTGGGGCCACGTCCAAGAAGTCATTGTCCAGAACTTCTTGCCTAAGCCGGGCACGGCCATGCACAACGCCCCGCCCTGCCAGCACGAGGAGTACCTGGAGGCCATCGCCCTCGCCCGCCTAATCCTGCCCGAGGAGATCCACCTTCAAGCGCCCCCCAATTTGTCCGACGATTTCGGCCAGCTGCTGGACGCCGGCATCGACGACTGGGGAGGCGTCTCACCGGTCACCGCCGACCATGTGAACCCGGAGCGCCCCTGGCCGGCCGTCGACCGCTTGCGAGCAGTCACCGAGGCCAAGGGGTTCTCTCTCGCGCCCCGATTGACCGTGTATCCCGAATATGCCCTGGATCCGGAACGCTGGCTCGATGCCGACATGAGATTCCCAGTGCTCGACCGCAGCGACGCCGAGGGGCTGGGTCGCCCTGACGACGGCGGCTGGTACTCCGGCGCGGACGCCGCACCGCCGGTGCTATTGGCCCCACCTGGTCAGAACGGCTCTGGCGGTGCCCGTGCCACCTCTAGAGGAGCGGTGGGCGAGGTGTTGGCCGGGGTGCGCGCCGGACAAGAGGTCGGGGTTGACGAGATCGTCACCCTGTTCGGTGCCCGGGGACCCGAGGTGAAAGCAGTCGCTTCACTAGCCGACGAGCTCCGCCAGGCCGCGGTGGGCGACGAGGTGACCTGGGTGTCCAACCGCAACATCAACTACACCAACGTGTGCACGTTCAAGTGCCGGTTCTGCGGGTTCTCCAAGGGGCCGCTTTCCCTCAACTTGCGAGGTGACCCCTACCTGCTGACCTTGGACGACATCGCCGAGCGCACCGCGGAGGCGGCTGAATCAGGTGCTACCGAAGTATGCCTGCAAGGCGGCATCCACCCCAGTTTCGACGGCGACTACTACATCGACGTCACCCGGGCGGTGAAGGACGCGGTGCCCGACATCCATGTCCACGGATTCACCGCTCTCGAGGTCACCGAGGGCGCTCGCCGACTAGAGGAGCCCCTGGCCGAATATCTGCGCCGCCTGATGGACGCCGGCCTGCGCTCGCTTCCCGGCACCGCTGCCGAGATTCTCGATGATGAAATCCGGGAGGTGATCTGCCCCGACAAGATCGACACCGGCGAATGGCTGGAGGCTCATCGCACCGCCCACGGCCTCGGTCTTCGCTCCAATGTGACCATCATGTTCGGGACGGTCGAACAGCCTGTTCATTGGGCGCGCCATCTGGTCCGCACTCGCGATCTCCAGAAGGAGACCGGCGGGTTCACCGAGTTCGTGCCCCTGCCCTTCGTCCACATGGCCGCCCCCATCTACCTGCAAAGGCGCTCCCGGCGGGGCCCCACCTTCCGGGAAGCGCTGCTGATGCACGCCGTGGGGCGCATCGCCTACCACGGCTGGATTCACAACATCCAGGCGTCATGGGTGAAGTTGGGCATGGCCGGGGCGGCCCAGATGCTTCAGGCCGGGGTCAACGACTTGGGTGGCACCCTCATCAACGAGAACATCTCCCGCGCGGCCGGCGCTTCCCATGGCCAAGAGGTGAACGAGAGCGATCTCCGCGAGCTGTGCGCACCCCTAGGCCGTCCTTTGCGCCAACGCACCACTTTGTACGACGCGGTAGCTGTCTAGCTCAAGATCTGGATCGCTTTTTCGACAGACCGGCGGGCCCGGGTCAGCTTCTTTTCCTCCTCGGGGCGCGACGTCGCTCCCTCCTCCACCGCGTCGCGCAGCACCCCCATGGCCAATTCGTCCAGTTGCTCGGCGATTTGCTCAAGCTGCTCGCGGATGTGCTCAGCCGTCATGGCCAATCGCCTCGTCCACGATTTCCAGGGGGTGGCGCACCACGACCCCGGCGTTGGCCAAATGGATGGTGCAGCCGGGATTGGCGCTAGCCACGATTTGGGCACCGGTGCGCCCAATGGCCTCCAGTTTGCGTTCTCGAATCGAAGCCGCCAGCTCGGGTTGCATGGCCGCGTAGGCCCCACCCGCTCCACAGCACAAACCCTCGTCGTCTAAAGCCACCACGGTGGCAAAGCGGGCCAGCACTTCGGCCACCGGCTGGTGGGCCCGCTGAACATGACGCAAATGGCAGGGATCGTGCACCGCCACCACCGCGTCCGAGCTCCTCACCGCCGCACTTGGCAGCTCTTCGAGGCGCGTCGCCAGCCACTCGTGCACGTCCACAACCCGCCGGCTGAATGCAGCGGCCTCCGGGGTACCCACCAGCTCGCTGTACTCCTTGAGAACGGCTCCGCAGCCAGCTGAGTCCACAAGAATCGGCGCTGAACCGTCCAACGCTCTCATTGTGCGAATCGCCAGGGCGCGGGCATGGTCCTCCAAACCGGCATGCAGCGATAACGCTCCGCAGCATCCCGCACCGGCGCCCGGCAGAGAGACGCCGGCTCCGGTGGCCTCCACCACTCGCTTTACCGCGGCATGGGTTGACCGCTGCCAAGCATCCATCACACACCCGGTGAACAGCCATGCATCATTGCCTGAGGGTCGAAGCCGTACCTGGGCCAGCGGGATAGCCGGCAGGCCCAGCCGTTTGGAGGGAATCAGCCGCAATCGCTGGGCTACAGCCAAGACTCGAGAAAACAGGTTCAACAGCCGCGGACGGCCGAGCACCCGGAATCCCCACCGGCGCCAGTCGACCCGCCTCCTCCGGGCCAGACCTGCTTGAGTGGACTCCATCAGGGAGCCGAAGGGAACCCCCGACGGACAGGCCGGTTCGCAACCACGGCACTGTACGCAGGAATTCATCGATGCCAGAAACGCCGCGTCGACCGCTGCGCCGTGGTCTTGCACCTCGCGCATTGCGCTAATGCGTCCCCGAGGCGACGCCCATTCCTCTCCGGTCACCCGAAATGTCGGACAGTGGGGCAAGCACAGACCGCATGAGACGCACGAGGCCAGCTCCTCGGGGTCGATCCCCAAGGTGGGCCTTGAGGCTGATCCTTCGGGGTCGATCCCTAGAGAAGCCTTCGCGCTCATTGCGCCGCCAGCGGATCGCGCCCGGGATTGAGTCGACCGCGGGGATCGAATTCCGCTTTCAGTCGCCCATGGAGAGCTATGACGGCCGGATCAGCGCTAGGGAGCGGGAAGGGCTCGTGTACATAGGCAGACCCGGTGCCGAACTGCACCAAATAGCTATCGGAGAGTCTCCCGGCTTCCAAGGCCGCCGTGGGCACCCGATGGGCCGGCAGACTCGGGGGGCCGTCGGTCGGGTTGCAACCCAGCGACCGCGCCAGTTCGGCCTCAGACTCCACGTCCGACTCATGGCCCTCAAGATGAACCCACGACGTCTGGCCGTCCCACAGGATGGACGAGGGCCAATACAGCTCCCGGCGAAGCACTGCGGGGTCGCAAGGACCCGACAGCCATTGCTGCACAGCCGGCCGAGGCCAGGTGCGCAGGATCACCTCGCCCACCAGCCCCAACGTGCCCAGCGATCCCACCAGCAGCCGGCAAAGGTCGAACCCCGACACGTTCTTCACTGTCGGGCCGCCGACTTTAACCAGCCGGCCGTCTTCGGCCACATAGACCGCCTCTAATAGGACATCTCGGAGCCTCCCCCGCCCCAGGGCGTGAACGTCGTCGCGCCCGACTACCAGTACGCCACCCACAGTGGCCCCCGGCACTATCGGCAGATTGGCTCGCTGTCCGGCCTCGGCCAGAACTGCGTCCAGCTCTTCTACCAGAGTCCCGGCCCCTACTCGAATGGTCATGTCGGCGGGATCAAAGGAGCGCACCCCACTTGGAGCCCGCACTAGGCGAGTTTCGTCCGGGCAGAGTCCGCCGACCTCCCAGTGAGTGCGCCCCCCTACCACGGCCACCGGACCAGCTGATCCCACCTCGGCGGCAAATGACTCCAGCGCCGCTCCGCTCTCCCCGTTGGGCACCTATCCCCAAACTCCTTCCGGGACCTTGTCGAGCGCGTTCACATCGGCGCAGCTTGCCCCGGTGGGCAGCACCTTGCCGGGATTGGCCATCTCATCGGGATCGAACGCCCGCCGCAGTCGGGCCTGGGCGTCCAAATCGGCCTCGCTGAACATCAAAGGCATGAAATCGCGCTTTTCCATGCCGATGCCGTGCTCGCCCGACAGCACCCCACCCACGGCCAGCGAGGCCTCGATGATGGCTGCCCCCGCGGCATGAACTCGGGGCATTATCCCTGGCTCACGGCGGTCGAACAGCAGCATTGGATGCAGGTTGCCGTCACCGGCGTGGAATACGTTCATCACTTGCAGCTCGTGCTCTTCAACAATCTCGTACACCTGTTTCATCACCTCGGCCAGGCGGGTCCGGGGAACCACCGTGTCATGCAGGTAGTAGTTGGGCTTGATACGGGCAATGGCACCGAACGCGCTTTTTCGCCCTTTCCACAAGAGCGCCCGCTCGTTGTCGTCGGCGGCTCGGCGGACACTCCCGCCCAACCCCAGGGCCAATTCCGCAACGCGGTCCGCTTCGGCTGCCACCCCACCGGGCAGGCCGTCCACTTCAACGATGACCACCGCGGCCGCGTCGGTGGGAAACCCCGCCCCCACGAACTCCTCCACTGCCCTGATGATGTTGTTGTCCATCATTTCTATGGCGGCAGGCACAATCCCATCGGCGATAACCGCGCTCACAGTCTGCGCCGCGGAGTCCACCGAGTCGAAGGCCAGTAGCAGGGTCTGCACCGCCGGAGGATCGGGGGTAAGGCGCACAGCAATGGCAGTGGTTATGCCCATCATCCCCTCCGACCCCACATATGCCCCCCGGAGGTCCAAACCAGGGGCCCATCCATCAGATTCGCCCAACACCACGGCTTCACCTGACGTAAGCACCACCTCCACCGCAAGCACGTGGGCGCTGGTTACCCCATGGGCCAAGCAATGAGGCCCTCCGGCGTTGGTGCCCACGTTGCCCCCCAGAGAGCACACCTGTTGGCTGGAGGGATCGGGAGCGAAATGCAATCCATATGGTGCGGTGGCCCGGCTGAGATCCAGATTGATCATGCCCGGCTGCACCCAGGCCACCCGACGGTCGGCATCCACCGACAACAGGCGGTTCATTTTGGTGGTGACCACAACCAATGGCTCTTCCAGGGGCACCGCTCCCCCGGCCAACCCGGTGCCCGCTCCTCGGGGAACAACGGCCCGGTTGTGGCGCCGAGCAGCATCCACACAACCCTGCACCTCCTCGGTGCTGACCGGGAAGCACACCGGCCCAGCCCGGCCCCCCTCGAAGATCGAGGCGTCACGGCCCAATAGCGATCGCTCTAGCGAAGCTGACCTAATCCGGTCGGTAGGAAGCACTCGCCGAAGATCTCGCACCAAGGGGTCATCAGTGGTAGTCCGCCAAAACCTCATCGGCCAGTAGGATACCGCCAGTGAGTCGAACAGGATGCAAGCGCTCCAAGCTCTGTTAGGAGGCAGGATCGCTCGGTCGGGGGTGGAGCTGCTGGCCTCTTTCCGACCTCGACAGGCCTTTCCCGCGATGATGGTGCTGTCCATCATCACCGGTGCCCTGGTAGGACTTCTAGTAGCCGGGTTCGAACAGCTCACTGTCGAGGTGCTGCTAAAGCGCCTCCTGGACGGTCCCCTGTGGTGGCAGGCGGCCGCGCCGGCCGTAGGGCTGGGTGCCGCCTTCGCCATTCTGCGCTACTTCGGCCGAGGGGCCACGCCGTCAACCTCCGACGAATACGTCCGGGCCTTCCATGAGCGCCATCCCCGGCTGCCTCTGTCCCAGCTCCCGGCCAAGCTGATGGCCGGTGTGGCCACCATCGGCCTCGGCGGCTCGATGGGACTGGAGGGTCCCTCGGTGTACGCCGGTGCGACTGTCGGGCACAGCACCCAGGGACTCTTCGGCCGCTGGCTGCGCCGAGAGGAGACCAAGATGCTGCTCACCGCGGGAGCAGCCGCCGGTATCGCCGCAGTGTTCAAGACCCCGGCCACCGGTGTCATCTTCGCCCTAGAGGCCCCCTACCGCGATGACGTTGCCCGCCGAGCGCTATTGCCTGCTCTGATGGCTTCGGCATCGGGGTATCTCGTGTACGTGGCCGTGCTGGGAACCGACCCGGTCATCGATCTGGGCAGCCACAGCGGCGGTCTCAGCATCATCCACTTGGGCGGAGGGGCGCTGCTCGGCCTGGTTGCCGGCCTAGGAGGCCGAGGATTCGCATGGCTGGTTCGCCAGGCCAAAGGACTGGAGCAGCAATTCCCCATCGGGGTCAGGATCCTGATTGGCGGGGCGGTGCTGGCCGGACTGGTGGTGGCTACTGAGGCGATCTTCGACCAGCCGCTGAGCCTGGGACCAGGAGTGGAGGCCACCGAATGGCTGCGAGACGGCGATCACACTCTCTTGCTGATCGGCTGCCTATTGGCCTTCCGAGTCGTCGCCACCCTCACCACCGTGGGCGCCGGGGGCACCGGCGGGCTGTTTATACCCCTGGCCGTCCAAGGGGTGATCGTGGGCAGCTTCGTGGGCCAGGCCCTGGGTACAGCCGACATTGGGCTGTACCGCACATTGGGACTGGCCGCCTTCTTGGGCGCCGGTTACCGAGCCCCCATCACCGCGGTTATGTTCGTGGCCGAGAGCACCGGCACCTCAGCGTTCGTGGTCCCCGCGCTCATCGCCGCGGCCGTTTCGCAGCTTGTGGCCGGATCCAGCTCGGTAGCCTCCTATCAGCTGGACAAAAGAGAGGGCCTAGTAGAGCGCCGACTGGCCCTGCCCCTTACCTCCGCACTCACCACCGACACCCTCACCGTGCCCCCCGACGCCACGGTGAGCGAGCTGGTGTACATCCACCTTCTCGGTCGACGCGAGCGGGAAGTCCCGGTGGTTGACGGAGGGGTCTACATAGGCATGTGCGGACTGGAGCAAATGAGCGACTTGGAGCGCGACGCATGGAACGACACGCTGGTGGCCACCATTTCCCGGCGCGACCTGCCCACGGCTCGGCCGTCGTGGACGTTGCGCGACGCGGTGGCCCAGATGGATGCCAACGACACCGACCAACTCCCGGTGACCGACGACGACGGCACCTTCATCGGGGTGGTGCGCGCCGACGACATCCTTCGGCTGGATGAGATCCTCGATGAGACCGAAGGGGTGTGACCGAGTCTTAGTCAGACAGCCTCAGTTGGGAAATAGCTCGTCGACGCTGTCATCAGTTGGGGTGTCCCGGTACTCACACCAAGGCTTGGCCCCCACTTTGACGAGTCGGCATTCCTCTCCAGGGATGGCTCCACACTCCACGCATGGATCCTCGTTCTCTTCGAACATGACGTCGAAGTCGTCGCTTGTGTGCTTCAGCGCACGAGCCTCTTCGTAACGACGGTGGCGTCCCTTTTTCATGGGCGGCTCCGCAATATCAAGCCAGCAGCCGTCAGCGCTGGCAGCAGGGGGAACTCCGCCCCCTAACGTCTCATAGAGGCCAGTCTAACCACTCTGTTCTGCCATATGGCACACCGCCGATTTCAGGATCGTCCCTGAATCGACGAGTCTTCAAGCATCAAGCACTTTGTGCCGGGCATCTTCGGCGCTCACCAAGGGCCGATCGGTTGACCATGGGAAATTGATCCACTGATCGGTACGCCTCCACACGTAGTCGCTCTTAACCAGGGAATGCGACTTTTCGTAGAGCACCGCCGAGCGCACATCGCCAACCCGCTCCACACAGAAGTCGTAGACCATTTTGAGGGTATGGCCCGTGTCGGCAACATCGTCAGCGATGAGGATCTTGGAATTGCGGTGATCCACCAAATCGACCGCGGGGGGCAGCATTACCGGAACGGGAAGTCGCTCGTCCACCCCGGTGTAGTACTCGCAATTCATCACATAGATGTTCTTGATCGACAGCGCATAGCCCAGTGATCCCGCGCAGAACAGGCCTCCCCGGGCAATGGCCAGAATCATCTCCGGTCGGTAGCCGTCGTCGGCCACCATCGCCGCCAATTCCCGCACGGCCCGGCCATAGGAGTCCCAGTCGAGCCATTCCCGGTCAGTCGCCTCGCTCATGTGCTTCCTTTCGATGGATCCGCGGAAATCGGTCGCCCTGATCGCTCTTCGAGGGTGAGCTTGCCCCGACCGTCGAAGGCTACTGCCGCGGTTCCTTCCAATAGCTGTTGGACCGGAGCGGCGATGATGTCTGCCCGCCATCCCTTGAGGGCCCGACAATTCGGATCACCCCTCAGCAGAGCCTCAATGTCGCTGCGGGTGGCCACCAGCGCCGGGTCGAGATCAGCCTCGGCCGCGTGCTGGGCTGCCCAGGAGGTAATGAGGCTGATTGCCGGTTTCAGCGCGGGGTCCAGCTTGGGAGGTCTGCTAGTGGGCTCTACCGCCAACTCAGCATCTCTGATCTCATCCAGAAACGCCAAGAGATCCTTGTCGGCACCCTTGCGGAGGTTGCGGGGTTCGACGCCCCTTATCTCTCGCAACTGGGCGAGGGACTTGGGCATGCGCTGGGCCACCACTGCTACCCCCAGATCCGATAGAACATGGCGAACCGGTTGATTCGCGCGGGCGGCATATTCTTCCCGCCATTTGGCCACCGCCTGAGCTAGCGCCCTTTGCCGTCCTTCCATACGACGAACCTCCTTGATCCGGAGCCAGGCAGTGTCGGGGGATCGGCCAGCGTCGGCCCGCTCCAACAAGAGCATGCACTCCTCCTCCGCCCATTCCAGACGGCCTCGGGCATGCAGCTCCTTTTGCAGGATGTCGCTAATCTCCAACAGGCGCTCCACATCGGCAGCGGCGTAGGCCAGCATGTGATCGGGAAGCGGCCGCTGAAACCAGTCAGAAAGGCGGGCTTCCTTGGCCAGTTCCACTCCTAGCAGCCGCTCGTGAAGCGTGGCCAGCGACGGAGAGCTGTATCCGATGAAGCCAGCCCCGATCTGGGTGTCGAAAATTCGACGAGGCCTGGTACCGCATTCGTGGTAGAGCACCTCCAGGTCTTGCTCGGCAGCATGGAGCACCGCGAGTCCTTCACCGTCCAGCAGCTTGGCCAGCGGGGCAATGGGGGCCGCCAACGGGTCGATGACAGCCAGCTGATCGTGCCAGGCGATTTGAACCAGTGCGAGCCGCGGGTAGTAGGTGCGCTCGCGGTGGAATTCAGTGTCGAGGGCATAGGCATCTGCGGCCGATGCATCAGCCACCACCGCTGACAGCTTGCGCCGCGAGGTGACCGGCTCCGGGAGATCCGTCTTGCGGCTCAATCGACCGTTGGCCCGGAGTTGTAGGGATAGCCAGCCTCCACCCATCCATTGGTACCACCAGCCACGTTGGTGCAGGTCCATCCCCGGGCAGTCAGATATTCGGCAGCCTTCAGGCTCCTCCCGCCCAATGCGCAGATCATGTACAAGTGTTTGCCGGGCAGGTCTGAGAGGCGCTCGGGGATGGTTTCCAGAGGAATGAGGATCGCTCCCGGGACGCGGGCCTCGGCATACTCATCGGGCTCCCGCACGTCGATCAGCGCAATGTCACCGGATAACAGCTCAGCGAGCTCCACAACGCCGATCTCGGGGACTTCCACCTCGACGAGGTTAGTTGGCCAATCAAAGGTCTTCGGGACTGTCGATGTCGGCCACTGCCGACGGAGGGGCGGGCACATCGATGACGGTGGCCTCGTCCAGCAGCGAGGCTACGGCCCGCTGGCCGGATTCGAACAAGCGCGTAGCCAAGGCCGCGGCACTGGTGTCAACAGCCAAGGGCAGAAAATGACGGCGCTCATCGGTAAACACCGCCGCCGATGGAGCTGCGGCAGGCGGAGCTTCGTGAACCGCCTGTACCAGCGCAGCCACATCATCCACGCTGACGGCAGGAAGATCGCAGGGCAAGATCACCGTCACCGGATGATGGGCCAGGCCTAGCGCGGTGGCCACTGCCCCCAGCGGTCCCTCGCCGGGCCAGCGGTCGGCCACATGCTGGGCATCGGCGGCGGATGCGGCTTTGCCTAGCTTCGGGTTGGTCCCTCCGATGATGAGACGCTGCGAAGCGCCCGCCAACGCCATCAACGCCCGGGTTACAAGCCACGCACCCCCTACTTCGATGAACGCTTTGTCGGTGCCCATCCGCTGACTCTTACCCCCCGCCAGCACTGCACCGGTGAACTGCGGCAAGTTTTCGCTAGCCGCCATAATTCATGCGGGTGTCCTCCATGCGCAGAACGGGAGTTTCCTCGTCGTGTTGAAAGCCGCAGTCAACCACTTCGCCGATGAACAGGGTGTGGGCTCCGGTAACGACTGCGTCGCGCACCACACAGTCGAGATAGGCGGGAGCGCAGTCCAAAATAGGCGCGCCGGTGACGCCGTCGTGGAACGCGAAGCCGTTGAGGGTCATGGCCCCCAAATCAACCTCGACCGGCTTGGTGAACTTGCGCACAATGGCCCGATCCTCCCGAGCGATGGTGCACAGGCTGAACACACCACCCTCAGAGATGAGCTCGTGGGTATAGGCCGGATGTTCGACCCCTATACCCACCAGCTTCGGCTCGAAGGCCAGTTGGGTGGCCCAGTTGAGCGTCATGCCGTTGCGACGCTCCCCCGCCCGCGATCCCACCACGTATAGCCCATAGGGCAGGCTCCACAAGACCCGTCTTCGGAGCCGGTCATAGGTGTCTTGGGCCTCAGGGTCGTCGCCTACATGGCCGGGAAACGGGCCAATGGGTCCGGTTCCGCCCGGTGCCGCCATGTCACTCTCTCCAATCGGTGGGGGGCCACGACGGATCGAGCTGGTGCAGGAAGTGCAGACAGCGCTCCTCTTCGTCTCTCTCGCCAATGGCTGCCGCGGTGGCCTGTAATCCAGCCAGGGCTCGCAGAAAGCCCCGGTTGACTTCATGGGCCCAGCGCACGTACCCCGACCCCCGCCATCCATTCTGGCGCAACCGGTCCAACCCCCGGTGATAGCCCACCCGGAAGGCGGCATAGGCCTCGGCCTGGTCCTGGGCCAGTAGTCCCAGTCGGGCCCAGCCATCCAAGAATCGAGGGAAACGGGACACCACTTCAGCCACCGCGGCCCGCCTTCGATCTTCAGGTTGGTTCATAGCCTCGGCCAATGCGGCCACTGCTTGAGGCGGCTCCGGGTCCAAGATCGTCTCGGGTGGCCCCGACCGGGTCAGATTTACCGGCGCATCGGTCATGGGCGCAATCCTTCTATGGTCAGTAGACGCGCACCAAGCGCAGCACATCGGTGGCTTCGGCCATGCCCGCCACCACCGCAACCACATCCCCCGGCACAACGTGTCCCTCTTCTTTGGCCTTGCTCAAAGCCTCACTGACCCGGGCTTCATAGGTGCCCGATTCAAGGGCCAACATCGGAGTGACTCCCCAGCTCAACGTCAATTGCTGAACGGTGCGCTCCGATGTGCTGAATCCCAAAATGGCAGTTTGGGGCCGAAAGCGAGCCATGGAGCGCACAGTGAACCCCGATGCCGATATGCAAACGATGGCGGCCAGGTTCAGCTCGTTGGCCGTGGTCGCTGCGGCGCCGGTCATAGCGTCGGTCACCGAAGTGGGGGCGTCGACGTCGGTCATGCGCAATCGCCGGATGTTCTCCCCCCAGCGGACGTAGTCGAATTCGTCATCAGCCCGTTCGGCGATTCGAGCCATAGTGGCCACCGTGGCCGCGGGGTGGGCGCCAATGGCGGTCTCAGCCGACAGCATGACCGCACTGGTACCGTCGAACACCGCATTGGCCACATCTGACACCTCCGCACGGGTCGGCGTTGATGCCTGGACCATCGAGTCCAGCATCTGGGTGGCGGTTATCACTGGCAAGCCACCGGCGATGCATTCCCGAATAATCCGTTTTTGGAGGTGAGGGGTCTCCTCCATCAAACATTCAGTGCCCAGATCGCCACGGGCCACCATGATTCCCGCCGAGGCATCGATGATGTCTTCCAAATTCTGGACGGCCGCCTGGGTCTCGATCTTGGCGATCACCAGCGGCCCAACAGGGTGGGGATCCACGTTCACCCGGCGGATGTCGTCGCCCGACCGAACAAACGAGATGGCCACCATGTCCACCGACTCGTCAACGAACGCTTCCAAGCCCTGAAGATCTTCTGGTGTCGGGGTTGACATGCTGAGTCGGTCAGAGGGAATGCGGAACCCCGGACGACCGTGGATCACATCGCCGTGGAGAATGATTCCGGTCGCCTTGTCGGCCCCAACGTCGACCACTTGCAACAACACCTGCCCGTCTCCCAGCGCAACCTGGTCGCCGACCGCGATGTCGTGCAGGAGGTTCTCGTAGTCAACCTCAACCACCTCGGCGGTGCTCTTGGTATCGCCCACCCTGATCTCCACCTCGGTGTCCACCTGCAACTGCACTCCGTCTTGGCCAAAGCTGGCCATGCGTACTTTCGGGCCGGGCAAGTCCACCAATACCCCCACGCGTCGGCCAGCCTCCTGGGCCACATGACGCACCAATCGCATTCGATCCAGTGCCTCGTCCAGCGTTCCGTGGGCCAGCCCTATGCGAGCCACGTCCATGCCCGCGTCCACCATCGTCCGCAGTGTCTCCGGCGACTCCGATGCCGGGCCTATGGTGGCGATGATCTTGGTACGGCGGGGCACGGTCTTTAACGCTACCGCCCGAATTGGTTGATTTCGCGGTCTATAGGGGACAGTTGCATACCCCTAGTTCATGCGAGCTCGGGCCAGTGTGGCCAACCTCCGAAGCTGCGCCTCGTCATCGTCCTCGGCCACTTTGGCCAGCTCATCGAATCGGCGGGCCGCCTCATCAAACCGGCCCCGCTCCATGTTGATCATCCCGAGCTGCTTCACCTCTCCGGCCGCCACAGTCGGGCACATCGTTCGCAGCTCCAGCACCCATTCCAGGTTGGCGTAGTCCTTGCTTTGCGCATAGATGGACCGTAGATTCCCCAGCATTCGTTCCATAATCGACGCGTGGTCCACCGGGGCCAAATAAGCAGGATGGAAGCCTTTGTCTCCCCCGGTGATCTGGTGGAACAGCTCCTCGCAGCCCTGGGCATCGAGTATCGCGCCCCCCGCGAAAACGTCGATGAAGGCGTCGGGTTCGTCGCGGTCCCTGATCAGGAAGTGACCAGGTAGGCCGATGCCCTCGAAGTGGTAGCCAATTCGCCTACCGATAGCGATGGCGAGCACGGCCAGGCTGATCGGGATTCCAGTGCGCCGGCGCATGACCTCGTTCAGAAACGAGTTGCGGGGGTCGTAGTAATCCACCCGGTTGCCGTGAAAGCCCAGCTCACCGAAAAGGGAGTGCAGCATTCGATCCCGGCTCGAGCCGTCACATCGCTCAGCCAGCTCGTCCAACTGGGCGACTTCGGCTTCGAAGTCCATGTCGGGACAACCATGGGCCGCTATGCACAAGGCGCCCTCATGCAGCGCGAACTCCTCGTCTTGAAGCAGCTGGCCGAATTTCGCCGCGGGATCCCAAGCCACGAACGCAATCTACCTTGGCCGCTAACCTTTGGGCGGTGTCTCGTTGGCCGTTCTTGGATCACGACGGCCCGATCCCCATCGCCCATCGGGGCGGAGCCTTGGAAGGGCCAGAAAACACCATGGCCGCGTTTGCCGCCGCCATCGACCTCGGCTTCCGATACGTGGAGACCGACGTGCACGCCACTCGAGACGGCGTGCTGGTGGCGTTCCATGACGAGGGACTGAAGCGGCTCAGTGGGCGCCCGGAGGCGATCGCCGACCTCGACTGGCGAGATCTCGAAACGGTGCGGGTAGGCGGTGGACACGCCATCCCCCGCTTCGAGGACCTCTTGGAAGCCTGGCCTGATCTCCGGATCGCTGTCGATCCCAAGCATGACCAGGCCACTGTGCCGCTCATCGATGTTCTTCAGCGGTCGGATGCCATCGGCCGTGTCTGTGTCGGATCATTCTCTGGGCGCCGCCTGGCCACGGCTCGCCAGTTGGGCGGACCTCAGTTGTGCACCGGACTCAGCCCAAAAGAAGTCGGGCAGCTTCAGGCTGCCTCAGCCGGGCTGCCCATGAGAATCAAAGCCGGCGCGTGTGCCCAGGTTCCCCCTACTGTCAAAGGTGTCCCGCTAGTCCACCAGCGGTTTGTCGACGCAGCCCACGACCAAGGACTGGCGGTGCACGTTTGGACCATTGACGACGCCGAAGAAATGCAACGGCTCCTTGATATCGGGGTGGACGGCATCATGACCGACCGGCCTACTGTGCTTCGCGACGTGCTCATGGAGCGCGGCACGTGGAACTGAGGGGTCGTTTCAGGCCCAAAATCGAGCTCTGCCCTGTGGTTAAATCGGTGTTTCTTGGGGATTTCTACTCACAGCAGTGGAAAACCCTGTGGATTTTGGATTTCCGCTTGACCTGGCATTTTCCCGCGCTATGGTATGCCCACCTACCAGAGACGAGCGGAGGTAGCTGACCGAGCAGGAGCCCGCAAGGGCAAGGGTTCGACAGGGTTCCGCAGGGTCGCTGGAACGGGCCGAGGAAGTCGGTGGCACCACCGAAAGCCGAGGGCCGGGAAGGAGACCAGGTGCCGCGAGGATCTGGGGGGTAGGGACCGGGGAACCGGAGGGCGCAAGCCAACCGGGGAACCGAGACCGAACGGGATGGCCCCGAGAAGTCGACCGGTTTCGGCCGGGAGGTTACTCGGGGCCTCCTGCTTTTCTCCGGCGCTTCGCTATTCGATCCTCGCTCATAACTAGTCTGAGCGCCGTGAGCGGACCCGCGGTTGCATTGCTGCACGGACTGGCCGGCTCGGCTCGAAGGACCTGGGGGGACAACGCCTGGATCGACCTTCTAGCCGATGCGGACCGAGAGGTCATTGGGATTGACCTGATGGGCCATGGGACAGCCCCCAAGCCCCACCATCCCGAGGGCTACGCCGATTTCGAACAGCACGTGATCGGCCATTTCCCTGACGAACCCATCGACGCCATCGGGTTCTCACTGGGGGCCTACACCCTGTTGTCCATCGCCTCCAAGGCTCCGGAGCAATTCCATCGGCTCGTGGTGTCCGGGGTGGGGAGGAACCTGTTCGAGCGGGATGAGGACCACAGCCGCATGATCCTTCAAGCCGTGACCGGCGAGCCCGATCCCGAGAATCCCGAAGCGCTCCACTTCTCGACCCTGGCCGACGATCCCGAGGCCGACCGAGAGGCACTCGCCGCCCTTTTGGCCAGCCGCACCGCTTTCGACACCGACTGCCTGGCCGATGTCGCCGTGCCCACCCTGGTGGTCGTGGGCGACAAGGACTTCGCCTACCCCGCCGACCAACTGGTCGACGCCCTCCCCGATGCCCGCCTGGTCGTACTCCGGGGGGTAGACCACTTCGCAACTCCGAAGTCGTTCGACTTCATCGACGCCGCTCTCGACTTCATCGACGCCCGGCCCTTCTAGTTAGCGGTCCGTCAGCGGAGTTGCTGAGCGGTCGGAACCAGAGGGACGGGTAGCAAGGTGTCGCCGCTGAGATATTCGTCAACTGCGGCGGCACAAGCCCGGCCTTCGGCGATAGCCCACACGATGAGGCTCTGACCCCGACCGATGTCTCCGGCCACAAACACGCCAGGCACCGAGCTCATCCACTTCTCGTCTCGGGCCACGTTGCCCCGGTCGGTGATCTCCACCCCCAACTCGTCGAGCAAACCGCCGGTCTCGGGTCCTGTGAAGCCAAGGGCCAGCAGCACCAAGTCGGCTTCGAACTCCCGTTCGGTTCCCTCGATTGGGTTGAATGCCATCCGCCCGCCCTCGAACGACTGCTCCACATCAATGGTGCGCAGAGCCTCCACCTTGCCGCCCGATCCGGTGAACTCCATGGTGTTGATGGCGTAGATCTGAGTACCCCCCTCCTCATGGGCCGACGACGACCGGTACATGAGCGGCCATGTGGGCCACGGGGTGGAGTCGTCGCGCTCGTCGGGGGGGCGGGGCAGAATCTCGAACTGGTGAATGGAAGCCGCGCCGTGGCGGTGGGCGGTTCCCAGGCAATCGGCACCGGTGTCGCCCCCGCCGATGATGATCACGTGCTTGTCGGCCGCTGAGAACGGATGCTCTTCCAGATCGCCCTCCTGCACCCGGTTGGCCGGAGGCAAGTACTCCATGGCCTGATAAATGCCCTCAAGCTCTCGACCCGGTATGGGCAAGTCTCGCCACTGGGTGGCGCCGCCAGCCAGCACCACGGCGTCGAATTGCTCGGTCAACTCAGCCGCGCTGATGTCTACGCCTACGTTCACCCCAGCCTTGAATACCGTGCCCTCAGCTTCCATCTGGTCCAACCGGCGGTCGAGGTGGCGCTTTTCCATCTTGAATTCGGGGATGCCGTAGCGCAATAGCCCGCCCATGCGGTCGGCCCGCTCATACACCACCACATCGTGGCCCGCTCGAGTGAGCTGCTGGGCCGCAGCTAGACCGGCCGGCCCCGACCCCACTACCGCCACCGAACGACCAGTGCGATCGTCGCACACCACCGGAGTGATCCATCCCTCTTCCCAGGCCCGATCCACGATCTCCACCTCGACCTGCTTGATGGTCACCGGGTCTTCGTTGATGCCCAGCACGCAGGCGGCCTCGCACGGGGCCGGGCACAGCCGTCCGGTGAACTCGGGGAAGTTGTTGGTGGCGTGCAGCCGCTCGATGGCCTCTCGCCAATTGTCCCGATAGACGAGGTCGTTCCAGTCGGGGATCAGATTGCCCAGCGGGCAGCCGTTGTTGCAGAACGGAATGCCGCAATCCATGCAGCGTGACGCTTGAGTGCGCACCGATTCGGCGTCGAAGTCCCGGTAGACCTCATTCCAGTCCTTGATCCGCACCGGCACCGCCCGGCGCACTGGCAGTTCACGGCCGTGTTTGATGAATCCCCGGATATCACCCACGGGAGGCCGCCTTCAGGAGCGGATACGTCACCCGTTCACGATGGGTTTCCTGCCTAGCCCTACCCATGAGAGGCCGCCATGATGGCTGCTTGTGCATCGGTGCCGGTCCGCTCGGCTTCGGCCAGCGCCCCCAGCACCCGCTTGTAGTCCTTGGGCATTACCTTCACAAAGCGGTCGGCCTCGGTGACCCAGTTGGCCAATATCCGCTCAGCCACAGTGGAGCCGGTGTTCACCATGTGTTGGCTGATGCGATCTCGAAGCCATTCCTGGTCTCCGTGGTCAGGCGTTTCCAAGTCCACCATCTCCAGGTTCACCTTTGCGGGGAACACGCCGTCGGGGTCGTACACATAGGCAATGCCGCCCGACATACCGGCACCGAAGTTTCGCCCGGTGGGACCGAGCACCACTGCCCGGCCACCGGTCATGTATTCACAGCCGTGGTCGCCCACTCCCTCCACCACCGCCACAGCCCCGGAGTTGCGGACGCAGAACCGCTCCCCCACCAGCCCCCGCAGGAAGAGCTCGCCGCTCGTGGCGCCGTAGCCGATCACGTTGCCCGCGATCACGTTCTCCTCAGCGACGAACCGGGCCTGCGGATAGGTGGTGACAATGATTCGCCCGCCCGACAGGCCCTTGCCCACATAGTCGTTGGCATCGCCGGTCAGCTTCATGGTGATGCCCCGGGGCAGAAACGCCCCGAAGCTGTTGCCTGCCGACCCAGAGAAATTGATGCGAATGGTGCCGTCGGGCAGGCCCTCGGCACCCCACTTGGACGTCACCTGATGGCCAAGCATGGTGCCCACCGTGCGGTTCACGTTGCCGATGGGGAGCTCAATTTCTACCGGTAGGCCGTCTTCCAAGGCGGATTCGGCCATCAAAATGAGTTGCTGATCAAGGGCGCGGTCTAGTCCGTGATCCTGGGGTTGCGTGCAGTGCCGGTCGTCTCCAGGATCGATGTCAGGGGCGTACAAGATGGGCGACAGATCAAGACCGGACGCCTTCCAGTGGTCCACTGCGTCGCTCACGTCCAGGCACTCCACGCGGCCGATGGCCTCGGCCAGGGTTCGGAAACCAAGCATGGCCAGCAGTTCGCGCACTTCTTCAGCGATGTACTCCATGAAGTTGATGACGAATTCAGGCTCGCCGGTGAACTTCTTGCGCAGCTCGGGATCCTGGGTGGCTACCCCCACCGGGCAGGTGTCCAAGTGGCAGACCCGCATCATCACGCACCCCATTACCACCAACGGCGCGGTGGCGAACCCGAACTCCTCGGCCCCCAACAAGGCAGCGATCATCACATCCCGGCCTGTTTTGAGCTGGCCGTCGGTCTGCACCACAATCCGGTCCCTCAGCCGGTTCAACAGCAGGGTCTGCTGGGTCTCAGCCAGGCCCAGCTCCCAAGGGGTGCCGGCGTGCTTGATGGAGGTCAGCGGCGAAGCCCCGGTACCGCCGTCGTGGCCCGAGATGAGCACCACATCGGCATGGGCTTTGGACACCCCGGCAGCCACCGTGCCCACGCCCAGCTCCGACACCAGCTTCACGTGGATGCGGGCTTCGGGGTTGGCGTTCTTCAGGTCGTGGATGAGCTGGGCCAGGTCCTCGATGGAGTAGATGTCGTGGTGGGGCGGCGGGGAGATCAGCCCCACTCCGGGCGTGGAATAGCGAACCTCGGCGATCCACGGCCACACCTTGTGGCCAGGAAGCTGACCGCCCTCACCGGGCTTGGCGCCTTGGGCCATCTTGATCTGGATGTCGTCGCTGTTGACCAGGTACTCGCTCGTCACTCCGAACCGCCCCGATGCGGCCTGCTTGATGGCCGAGCGGCGCAGATCGCCGTTGGGATCAGGGATATAGCGGGCGGGGTCCTCGCCTCCCTCGCCGGTGTTCGACTTGCCCCCGATGCGGTTCATGGCGATTGCCAGGGTTTCGTGAGCCTCAGCCGATATCGATCCGTACGACATGGCCCCGGTGGAGAAGCGGGCAACGATACTGGAGACCGGCTCCACCTCCTCGATGGGAATCGACTCTCGCAGTCCGGCGCGGAATCGGAACAATCCCCGGAGAGTGGCCAAGCGTTCTGATTGAGCATCGACCTTCTCGGTGTACTGCTTGAAGATGTCGTAGCGCTTCTCCCGGGTGGCGTGCTGGAGCTTGAACACCGTTTCGGGGTTGAACAGGTGATACTCCCCCTCGCGGCGCCACTGGTACTCCCCTCCCCCTTCCAGGGTTCGGTGGGCCCGCTCATCGGGGTTCTCCGGATAGGCGATGCGGTGGCGAAGCCGTACTTCCTCGGCGAGCTGCGGGAAGCCGATGCCGCCCAGACGGCTGACCGTGCCGGTAAAGCACTCCTGGATGATGGGGTGCCCCAGGCCGATGGCCTCAAAGATCTGGGCCCCCACATACGACTTCACCGTGGAGATGCCCATCTTGGACATGACCTTCAGCACGCCCTTGTCGCAGGCCTTGATGTAGTTGCGATGAGCTTGCGCCTTGTCGTCATCAGGTGAGAAGCCGCACAGGTTTTCGTCAATCATCTGGTCGATGGTCTCGAACGCCAGATAGGGGTTGATTGCGGTGGCCCCGTAGGCCAACAGCAGGCAGATGTGGTGCACCTCTCGGGCGTCGCCGGTCTCCACCACAAGTCCTACTCGGGTACGGGTCTTCTCCCGAATGAGGTGGTGATGCACTGCCGCAGTGGCCAGCAATGAGGGGATTGGCGCCGAGTCGGAGGTGGCCCCCCGATCCGACAGCACGATGATGTTCTTGCCCGCCTCGATGGCCCGGCTGACCTGCTCTCGAATGCGCTGAATGGCGATACGCAACCCCGGCCCGCCGTCGTCCACCGCATAAAGACACGGCACCACCTCAGTGGACCAATGGTCGTGGCCTCCGGGCCCGTCAACTTCCACCAGGTTGGCCAGCTGCTGGTCGGTGATCACCGGGTGGGGGGTGAAAATCTGGCGACAAGAATCGGGCTGGGGATCAAGCAGATTGCCCTCGGGGCCGAGCCAGCCGCAGGTGGCGGTGATGATCTCCTCCCGAATGGCGTCCAAAGGCGGGTTAGTCACCTGGGCAAATAGCTGCTGGAAGTAGTCGTACAACAGCCGCGACCGATTGGACAGAACGGCCACTGGGGTGTCGGTGCCCATCGACCCCAGGGCCTCCTTGCCGTCGTGGGCCATCGGGGCCAAGAGGACTTTGAGCTCCTCATGGGTGTAGCCGAACATCTGCTGGCGAACCAGCAGCGGGGTCTCGTCCTGCTCGGGCAAGGGCCGATCGACCAGGTCGTCGAGGTCCACCTGATTGTCGGCCAGCCACTGCCCGTAGGGATGGGCCGATGACAGTCGTGCCTTGATCTCGGTGTCCCGCACGATGCGGCCCTCTGAGGTGTCTATCAAGAACATGCGTCCCGGCTGCAAGCGGCCCTTCTCCACGATGACCGCCGGGTCGACGTCCATCACTCCCACCTCAGAGGCCATGATCACCAAGTCGTCATCGGTCACCCAATAGCGGGAAGGACGCAGCCCGTTGCGGTCGAGGACCGCGCCGATAAGGGTGCCGTCACTGAACACAATGTCGGCCGGGCCATCCCACGGCTCCATCAACGAGGCGTAGTAGCGGTAGAAGGCCCGCAGTTCCGGCGACATCGACTCATGGTTCTCCCATGGCTCGGGGATCATCATGAGCACCGCCTGGGGCAGCGAGTAGCCGCCCATGTACAGCAGTTCCAGCACCTGGTCGAAGCTGGCGGTATCACTAACCCCTTCGGCGCACACTGGGAACAGCCGCTCTAGGTCGCCGGGCAGATGGGGTGAGTTCAGTAGCGCCTCCCGGGTCCGCATCCAGTTGCGATTGCCCTGCACGGTGTTGATCTCGCCGTTGTGGGAGATGAAGCGGTAGGGATGGGCCAAGGGCCAGGAGGGGAAAGTGTTGGTGGAGAACCGGGAGTGGATCATGGCCAAGGCGCTGGTCACCCGGGAGTCGCTCAAATCGGGGTAGAACTCACCGAGCTGGGGCGTGGTGAGCATGCCCTTGTACACGATGGTCCGGTTGGAGAGGCTCGCGAAGTAGCCGTAGGTCAGCTTGCGGGTCTTGGAGCCCAGTGCACCGACATCGGCCTGATCATCGGTCTCGTAGGCGACCTCGTTGCGGATCCGGGTGCGCACAATGTAGGCCCGCCGCAGCAGCGCATCGACGTCAAGCCCATCTCCCTTGTAGAAGGGCTGCCAGAACGACGGCATGGTGGCCAGAGCCCCGGCTCCCAGCTCTTCGGGACAAGTGGGAACTTCCCGCCATCCCAGCGAGGTCAGCCCTTCCTCCCGGGCGATGGCGTCCATGGCCTCCCGGGCATGGACGGCTGCCTCGGGAGCGTCAGGCAGAAAGCCGATGCCGGTGGCATAGTGCCCCACCGGAGGCAGATCGAAGTCGCACACCTGGCGGTAGAACTCGTCGGGCACCTGGATCAACAGCCCAGCCCCGTCGCCGGTGTTCACCTCTGCGCCCAGGGCTCCCCGGTGCTGGAGGTTGCACAGCGCCCCATAGCCCACCGACACGATCTCGTGGCGCGGCCGGCCCTTCAGATCTACCAAGAACCCGACCCCGCAGCTGTCGTGTTCGTTGCGGGGGTCGTAGAGGCCCTGGGGATGTGGCAGCTGCGGCCAGTTCCTCATTGCGTCCTTTCCAGCGGGTTTTCGGCGTGTTTGGGGTGCGCGCCGAGACGACATTGGCCAGCGGCAGGGGTGTAATTTTACCGCCGTAGCCCGGTCCCCTACCAAGTCTGTTCTGCTCGGGAGACTCCCAAGAGGCATGATTGCGGGGTGGAATCGCCTGTTGATGAAGGGGGCGGAGTGGCTGAAGTAAACGATAACCGCGGCATTCAAGCCCTGCTCGACTTCATCGACGCCTGTCCGACGCCGTTTCATGTGGTCGAACGGGCAGCCGCCGGTCTGCGGGCTTCGGGGTTCATCGAGATGGACGAGGCCGAGGAATGGGTCGAAACCACCGGCAGCCGTTTCGTGTGCCGGGGCGGCAGCCTGGTGGCGTGGCGGCACCAGACCTGTGATGCGGGTTTCCGGATCATCGGCGCCCACACCGACAGCCCCAACCTGCGGGTCGCCGCCCAACCAGACACCGGGCAGGCTGGTTACCGGCAGCTCGGCGTGGAGGTGTACGGGGGCGCGCTGATCAACAGTTGGCTGGACCGCGACCTCGGCGTGGCCGGCCGGTTAGCCACGCCGTCGGGCACCCGGCTATTCCGCATCGATCGACCCGTACTCCGGGTGCCCCAATTGGCCATCCACCTTGACCGGGAGGTCAACAAGGAGGGCCTGCGGCTCAACCCCCAGTCCCACATCGTCCCCGTTTGGGGGCTGGGACTTCGCATTCCCGGGGAATTTGCCTCGGTGGTGGCCGAGGCGGCCAGTGTTGATGTCGATGAGGTGCTGGCCTGGGATGCCATGCTTCACGACCTCACCCCATCCACGATTGCCGGCATAGAAGACGACTTCATCCATGCCCCCCGCATCGACAACCAAGTGTCGTGCTGGGCCGGGCTCCAGGCTCTTATCGACGCTCCGGCTGACTCACCGCCAAGCGCAGTGCTGTGCCTGTTCGACCATGAGGAGGTGGGCAGCACCTCGGCCCAAGGGGCCGCGTCTACGCTGCTGCCCACCGTGTTGGAGCGGATTGCCGGGAGCCGAAGCGCACTGCATCCCGCGCTGGCCCTCTCACTGTGCGTGTCGGCCGACGGGGCCCACGCCACCCACCCCAACTATCCCGAGCGCCACGAGCCCAACCATCACATTGCTATTGGCGACGGTCCGGTGATCAAACGCAATGCCAACCAGCGCTACGCCACCGACGCGGTGGGCGAGGCCGCGTTCGCCGCCGCCTGCGAGAAGGCTGGGGTGGGCCATCAGGTATACGTCCACCGCGGCGATATGCCCTGTGGGAGCACAATCGGACCGTTCGCGGCGTCGTCCACCGGGGTTACCACAGTGGATGCCGGTGTGCCCCAGCTCTCCATGCACTCTGCCCGCGAGATGTGCGGCGCCCAGGATCCCCTCGACTTCGCGCTGGCCCTCAGCGCGTTTCTCAGCGTCGCAGATTGACTCGGGCCAGCCGACGGGTCCGCTCGTAGGCCGACACCGCCACCAAGAAGATGGCAAAGAACTCCAGGCGACCGATGAGCATAAGCGCCATCAGCACTCCTCGGGCTGGACGACTGAACACCAAGTAATTGGAGGTGGGCCCGGCGTCACCCAGCGCCGGACCCATGTTGCTCAACGCACTGATGGCCCCAGAAGAGGAAGTGATCAGGTCTTCACCCAGCGCGGCCAGCACAAAGGTGGCCACCAGCGCCGACAGCGCGTAGAGGGCCACCAACCCCGCTACCCGCTGGAGCACCGGTTCGGACACCGCCATTTGACCCAGCTTCACCCGGGCTACCACCTGAGGGTGCTTCACCCGCAATAGCCCCACCCGCATGTACTTCGCCATCACCTGGGCTCTCAGTACTTTCAGCCCGCCAGCAGTGCTCCCCGTCATGCCTCCCATGACCATCAGCGGCAACAGCAGGGCCTGCGCGCCTGGAGTCCAAGCGGCGAAATCACCCCCCGGATTGACGTCGGAGGCATTGGCGAATCCACCGCTGGTGCTCAGGGTGACAGCACCAAAGAACCCGTTGCGAATGCTGTTGGGCAGATCGGACAGGTCGTCCGCCCAATTCAGCAGTGACATAACTACCGCCGCCGCCACGACCGCTACGAAATAGGTGCGGAACTCTGACGACCGCCCATAGGCCCGGGGATTGCCTGACATAGCCCGCCAGTGGAGGGTGAAACTCACCCCGCCTATCAGCATTCCGGCCATCATCACAGCTTCTACCGCCGTGCTGTCGAAGTGTCCGATGGAGTTGTCGTAGGGCGAGAAGCCGCCGGTGCCGGCGGTGGTGAAGGCATGGGCCACTGCGTCATACAGACTGAGACCGGCAATCATCAGGGCTGCCGCTATCGCCACAGTGATGCCGCCATAAAGCGCCCACAACCGTCGGGCGGTGGAACTCACCCGGGGAGCCAGTCGGTCGGAGGTAGGCCCAGGGGCCTCCACAGTGATGAGGCTCAGCCCGCCGACGCCGAGGAACGGCAGAATGGTCACCGCCAACACCACCATGCCCATGCCCCCGTACCACTGCATGATCTGGCGCCACATGAGAACGCCCCGGCCCGTCCCCTCGATCGGGCTGAGCACAGTGGAGCCGGTGGCGGTCATGCCGGACACCGCCTCGAACAGCGCGTTGTCGAAGCTTCCCAACGCGCCGGAGAACCACAGCGGCAATGCCCCGAAAAACGAGCAGCAGATCCACGTCCACGCCACTGCGGCGAAGACCGACGCGGGCGGCAAGTCCTCATCAAGCCGGGTGAACGTCACCAGCAGCACTCCCGCGGCCAGCACGATCAGCGCCCCCAGGCCCAGGGCCACCTCGTGGTCTGATGTCGACGACCCCCACTCGATCAGGGTGGCGAGCAGCATCCCCGGCACCAAGAACAGCAGTCCGAGGCCCACTACGAACCCCACTCTGCTGGTCACATTCCAGGGCCGATCCACCACCAGTTGGTGGACCGCCCCCTTTGCAAGCGTCCTCGCTTGCCGGGCCGCCGACACCACCGCGGTCATGGCCCCCGCCTCATAAGTGCAGCCTCAATCGCTGGATCTCGCCTATACCCCAGCCGATCACCACTACCACCGGGTAGATCGAAAGCCGGCCCAAAAACATCAAGGCAATCAACACGCCCCGGGCTGGGGCCGCCAGCACCGTGGCGTCGGCGAAACCCGAGAGATCACCCAATCCAGGTCCGGCGGTAGCCAAGGCAGAGATCGAGCCTGACACCGCGGTGGGCATATCTCCCCCTAGTGAAGCGATGCCGAACACTCCGAAGGCGATGGCCAACACCCACAGGATCTGGAAGTTGTGGACACGGGTGAGCGACGCCTCCGACGCCACCGCCCCCGATACCCTCACTGGGACCACCGCCCGAGGATGGAGCTGCATCACCAGTTCCCGCCGTACGATGCCAAAGATCTCGATTACCCGGAGCAACCGGAATCCTCCCCCGGCCGAGCCCGCCATTGAGCCCATCCCGATGAGCACCAGCAGCAGGATCTGGGGGGCGGCCACCCAATGGCCCCAATCAGCGGCTCGGAAGCCGGTTGTGCTGATCGACGAGGTGACGGCGAAGAAGGACTCCCGAATGGTGTCCCCACCCCCGCCAGTGTCGGTCCAGGTCCACGCCGTAACCAGTACCGTTGACCCCAAGATCAGCCCCGCGTAGAACTTCAACTCCGTCGATCTCCACAGGGCTTGGACCTGCCCTCGCACCATCCAGAGCAGCGCGGCCACCGAAACGCCGGCCAGAGCCATGGCTCCGGCGCCCACCCACTCGATTGCCGCCGAATCGAAGTGGGCGAATGAGTCGCGGTAGTTGGCGAATCCACCGGTGGAGGCTGTGGTGAGACTGAAGGTGGCGGCATCGAAGGCTCCCATACCGGCTGCGGCGTAAGCCGCAAACACCAGCATTGTGAAGCCCACATAGGCAGTGACCACTCGTTGGGTGTTATGCGACCATGTCCTCGCCAGCACCGCCTTGCGGCCCCGGCCCTCGGCCACCTCGCTCAATCGACGCTGTCCCCCGAAGGCGGGCACCACAACCAGGGCGAACGCCAAGCCGCCCAACCCTCCCAACCACTGGGTCAAAGCCCGCCAAGCGAGCAGCCAGGCGGGCAGCGCTTCGGGGTCCACCACAGTGAGCGAGGTGGTGGTGAACCCGGCCATCGACTCGAAGATGGCGTCGTCTATCCGGGATATCTCTCCTGAGGCAAGGTACACCACCGTGGATATCACTACTAATGAAGCTGCCCCGGCCACCACGGTGGTCAGCACTCTGACCGCGGAGCGGTGCCAGGGAAAGCGAACCCGAGATGGGTCGCTCATCGACGGCTCACCCGACGAAGCGCTTCACTTCGTCCACCGTGTCCGGCCCGGCTGTCGCCTCTGTGCTCACCCGAAGAAGCGCTTCACTTCGTCAATGGTGTCGGGACGGGCAAAGACCACAATGTGATCTCTTTTGCGAAGCTGGCTGCGGCCCCGGCCGATCTGCGGCTTTCCGTCGCGCACGTAGGCGCCTATGAGCACATCTTTGGGCAGGCCCAACTCGTTCACCACTGCGCCATCGGCCGCCGACCCCGACTTGATCTCGGCCTCAATGATCTCGAAATCTCCCGACAGGTAGGTAGCCACCTGGGCCACCTCACCACGCACATAGCGGAGCACGCCGTTGGCGCTGGCCGTGCGGGGCGACAATGCCACATCGATTCCCACATCCCGTAGCAGAGTGCGCAGTGCCAGGTTGTGGAGCACGGCGATGGTTTCGTCCGCTCCCATCGACTTGGCGTACAGGCAGGCCAGAATGTTGGCATCGTCCTTGCCGGTGAGAGCGATCACCGCGTCAAACTTGCCGATATCTTCCGATTCCAACAGCTCGGCGTCAGTGATGTCGCCGTGGATCACCAGCACTGCGTCGAGCTCCTCGCTCAACTGTTGGGCCCGCTCCAGATTCCGCTCTATGAGCACCACCTCGGCGTGGCGCTCGCTCAGCCGCCGGGCCACGATCTCGGCTGTCCGGCCCCCGCCCAGCAGCATCACCCGGCGGTGGGTGCCCGGCGCCAGTCCCAGCAGCGGAAGCAGGGTGTCCCTGGCCCGCCGCTTGCACACCACCCGCAGGAGGTCGCCGGGCTCCAGGGTGGTATCGGCTCGGGGAATTCGGGTTTCGCCCGCCCGGGTGATCACCGCCACCAAGAAGTCCCAGTCGGGCTCGTACTCCTCAGCGATGTCGGCCAGGCGCCGGTTGGCCCAAGGAGCGTCGGGGGTGAGCTTGGCCCCCACTACGAACACCTCGCCCTCGGCCATCACTGTCACGTCGGTAGCCCCTGGATATGACAGCAGGTCCATGATCTCGTGGGCGGTTTCTTCGTCGGGATCGATGATGGTGTCAGCCTTCATCGCCTCCCGCAGCTCTCGGGCGTCCTTCTCCCACAGGTTGCGCGACTGGATGCGGGCGATGGTGCGCCCCACTCCGTGCTGCTTGGCCAACAGGCAGGCCACCAGATTTACCTCGTCGCTGGCGGTGACCGCCACCAGCAAATCGGCCTTGCGGATACCCGCCTCTCGGAGGATATGGGGGTGGGAGCCGCTTCCCTCTACCGCCAGCACATCTAGGTCCTCGGCCAGGTCGTGCAGCTTCTTGGCGTCGACCTCCACCACCGCCACCGTGTTGCTCTCCTCGCTCAGAATCTGAGCGACATGTGACCCGACCTCGCCAGCACCAACGACCACGATGCGCACTGCTACATCCTTACTGATATTCCCGGAGTGTGCGAGCACTCCCCGAGGTTGTGGCTTCGGTGCCCATCACCTTCGGCTCCGGCGCGATAGAGCCGAGCTGAACACCCTCACCCGCTCTTCAGTCACCACTGCGTCCATGGTCACGTCTCCGGGATGCGAGGGCACTCCATCAACTAGCTGGCACTCGTAGGCCAGCCCCACCACCAGGGGTTTGGCCGGTCGTGGTCCATTCAGCAAAAAGGACAGCGCTCGGTCGTAATAGCCCTGACCCCGTCCCGCCCGATGGCCGACGGCATCGAAAACCACCACCGGGGCGAACACCACGTCAAGCTCCCGAGCCGACACCAATAGTTCTGTATCAACGTCGGGCTCAAGAATCCCAAAGCGGTTGGACACGAAAGGAGTGTCGGGACTGGCGGGGGCAAACTGGATAGGAGCGGGATCGCGCATTACCGGGAAGTAGACCTCGATGCCCCGCAGGCGGCAAGCGGTCACCAACGGGGAAGTATCGATCTCTCCGTCGTCAACCACTGTGGCCGATACCCGCTTCGTCCCATCGAGCCACCCGAGTGAGGTAACCGCGTTGGAAACCGCCCGCGCCGCCCTCTGAGGATCGGGGTGTAAGCGACGGGCCTCCCGGGCTTCGGTCCGCATCCGGCTGAGGCTGACCACGGTTCAAGATTATCGCTAATGATCCGAAATTGGTTATCCCAAATGGCAACCTTGGCAGGACTTATTATCGCTGGCTATCTTCGCCTAGTTCTCTCAAACAGGGGGTCAATGTGGACGCCGTACCGTACCTTGCCGGATTGAGCGCGATTCTTGCGCTTGCCCTCGCTTTCTTCTTCTACAAGCTCGTGAAATCGGCCCCGCCGGGCAACGACCGCATGGTCCATCTCATGACCGAGATTCAGTCCGGCGCGAAAGCCTTCCTGAAGCAGGAGTACACCTGGGTGGCCGGATTCGTGGTCATCATGGCGGTCCTCATTCCCCTGCTCACCGGGGTGGAGCTGACCTTCGTCAGCTACATCCTGGGCGCGGTGCTCTCGGCTGGCGCCGGCTACGTGGGCATGACCGTGGCCACCATGGCCAATGCCCGCACCACCCAGGCCGCTACCGAAGGCCCGGCCAAGGCTTTGCCGCTGGCCTTCCGGGGCGGCGCGGTCATGGGCTTCTCGGTGGCCGGACTGAGCCTGTTGGGCCTGGCCTTCACATATTTGCTGTTTGTGGAATGGCTGAGCGTGGACGACCCGTTTGAGATCTTCACCGCCTTCGGGCTCGGGGCCAGCTCCATCGCCCTGTTCTCCCGCGTGGGCGGCGGCATCTACACCAAGGCCGCCGACGTTGGGGCCGATTTGGTGGGCAAGGTCGAGGCCGGCATCCCCGAAGACGATCCCCGCAACCCGGCCACCATCGCCGACAACGTGGGTGACAACGTCGGCGACGTGGCCGGCATGGGCGCCGACCTGTTCGAGAGCTACAGCGGCTCGATCATCGCCCCCATCGCCCTCACCGCGTTCTCGTTCGCGGTAGCAGGCAGCGAGGCCACCGGCGACGACATCGGTTTGGCGCAGCTCATGTTCCCCTTGGCCGTGGCCTTTGTGGGGATGCTGGCTGCCATCGTGGGGTCGTTCGCGGTGCGGGGCAGCGCCCGCGCCGACGTGAAGAGCCTGTCGCGTCAGCTACATATGGGCACCAACGTGGCCATGGGCCTCACCGTGGTAGGCACGATCCTGGTCGGACTGTGGTTCTTCTCCGGCGACGAGTTCGACGGCTGGTGGGGCCTGCCCATCTCAGTGATCGGCGGCCTCGCGGTGGGCTGGGCTATCGGCAAGGTGGCCGAGATCTGGACCAGCGACCACTACCCCCCCGTGCGCAAGATTGCCCAGCAGTCCGAGACCGGCCCTGCTACCACCGTGCTCTCGGGTATCAGCGCCGGCATGGTGTCGGTGGCCGCCTCGGTCATTTTGATCGGCGCTGGCGTGCTGGTGGCCTACTGGGGTGGCCAACAAACGCTGGGCGACAACACCGGAGCAGGCATCTACGGCATCGCGGTAGCAGCCATCGGGATGTTGGCCACCACCGGAGTGGTGGTGTCGGTGGATGCCTACGGCCCCATCGCTGACAATGCCGGCGGCATCGCCGAGATGGCCGAGCTAGACCCCAAGGTGCGGGAGGTGACCGACGCCCTGGACTCTTTGGGTAACACCACCGCCGCCATCGCCAAGGGATTCGCGGTGGGCTCGGCCGCGTTGACAGCCTTGGCGCTGTTCAAGACCTTCGAGGTGGCCCTACAGCTGGAGGATCCCGGCTTTGCCCTCTCCCTAGATGTGGGTCAGGTGGACGTATTCATCGGACTGTTCCTGGGGGCCATGCTGCCGTTCCTGTTTGCCGCTTTGACCATCGACGCCGTGGGCCGAGCGGCCAACAAGATGATCGAGGAGGTCCGCCGCCAGTTCCGAGAGATTCCCGGACTGCGGGAGGGTGCTGAAGGAGTAAACCCCGACTCATCTCGGTGCGTGGCCATCTCAACGCAGGCATCGTTGCGGGAGATGCTCGTACCAGGAGCTTTGGCCGTGGCCGTGCCCCTGATCCTCGGGTTCATCGATGTGGACACGCTGGGCGGATTCTTGGCCGGGGCCCTCGTGACTGGTTTCGCCTTGGCCATCTTCATGGCCAACGCCGGCGGGGCCTGGGACAACGCCAAGAAGTACATCGAGGCCGGCGCCCATGGCGGCAAGGGCTCCGAGCCCCACAAGGCCGCTGTGGTGGGCGACACCGTGGGCGACCCGTTCAAGGACACCTCCGGTCCGTCGATGAACATCCTCATCAAGGTGATGACCATCGTCTCGCTGGTCTTCGCCTCCGCATTTGTCTGATCCCCCGGCTGGTTGAGGGCCGTGGCAACATAAGCCGATGCCGATAGCCAAAATCCGCGACCTCGACCTCTACTTCGAGTTGCACGGGTCGGGGCCGCCCCTGCTCAATATCAGCGGTAGCGGCGGCGACTTGCGTATGACCGCTCCCGACCTGAATCCGCTCAATGAGGCCTTTACCGTGGCCCACTACGATCAGCGGGGACTAGGCCAAACCTCCACGCCGCCGATGCCGTGGTCTATGGCCGACTACGCCGCCGATGCCATCGCCTTCCTGGACTTCCTGGGCTGGGACTCGGTGCCGATGGTGGGCACCAGCTTCGGTGGGATGGTGGGCATGAACATGGCCGTGCTCCATCCGGGGCGCATCAGCAGGCTGGTGCTCAACTGCACTTCACCGGGCGGGCCCGACTACAGCTCGTGGCCCCTGCACACCCTGGCCGACCTGGACCCCGACGAACGGGGCGAGGTTGCGTTAGAGATCATGGATACCCGCTATGAGCGGGGCGGCCCGCTGCCACCTGGTGTGGAGGTGTTCGTGGCCAACGCCCGGCCCGACGGCCCAGCCCTGCCGCTCAACACTCCCGGTGCCCTCGGGCAGCTCGAAGCCCGCCGGGGCCACGATGTGGTCGACCGCCTCGGCGAGATCGACGTGCCCACCCTGGTGTGCGCCGGCGTCCACGACGGCATTGCCCCCATGCGCAACAGCGAACTGCTGCGCGATCGCATCCCCGGTGCCCGCCTGGCCACCTTCGACGGCGGTCACATCTTCATGGTGCAAGACCCCACCGCCTACCCAACTATCCTGGAATTCCTCGCGGAGGACTGAGTGATGGCTTTCGCTCTACCGTGGTGAGGTGGACCGGGAGCGGGCGTTACGGACTCTGGGGCTCGAAAAGGGAGCCCGGGCCGATGACATCAACCGGGCCTACCGCGCGCTGATCCGCCAGGCCCACCCCGATGCCGGGGGCAGCACCGCAGTGGCCGCCCGCATCACTGAGGCCTATCACTGGCTCCAGCGGGCCGGCACCCAGTCTCCTCCCCCGCCAACGCCTCCTCAGCCTGATCAACCCTCTCCCGCCACAACCGATGACAGCATGACGCTGCTGCTCCCACCCGGTGACGTGTTCATCCGGTTGGTGGAAGCCGGACACCAGCTGGGCGAGGTGAGCTACATCGACCGCGACGCCGGCATCGTGCAGGTGACGTTCACCGCCGACAACGGGGTTGTGTGCCAACTGGCCGCCACCGTTGTGACCGGTGGCAGCGCCACCTCCCGCGGCGACGCCCGAGTGGAGTTCACTCTCGATCCCCTGGCCAGTGGACAAGCCCCGCCCATAGAACGGGTGGTCAACCGACTAGCCCGAATGATGGTCAGCTCAGGTTGAATACCGTGCGGATACCAATGCTGGCCCGAAGGTCGTCGAGGCCGGCGTTGATCTCGTCGATGGGGCGGCGGGCTGTGATCATGGGCTCGAGGTCGAGGCGGCCGTTCTGCCACAGGGCCAGCAGGCGGGGAACCTCCCGCTGGGAGTTGCAGCCTCCGAACAGGCAGCCCAGCAGTTTCTTCTCCGCGGTGAGGTACATCACTGCCGGGTTGATGGTCACCGTGTGCTCCAGGGCGGGCGCGCCCACCATCACCGTGGTGCCGCCGTTTCGGGTGGCGGCTAGCCCGGCCTCCACCAGCGGGCCGGCTCCAGCGGCATCAAAGGCGTAGTCCACTCCTATGCCGCGAGTGGCCTCCTGCACGTGGGCCACCACGTCGGTCTCACTCGGATCGAGCAGATCGGTGGCCCCAAAGGCCACTGCGGCGTTTCGGCGGTCGGCCACCGGGTCGGAGGCGAAGATGCGCGACGCGCCAGCCAGGCGAGCGCCCTGCACCACCGACATACCAACACCGCCCAGTCCCATTACCAGCACAGTGGCCCCTTCTTCCACCTTGGCGGTGTTGAGCACCGCGCCGACGCCAGTTTGGATGGCGCAGCCGATCACTGCGGCCACCTCCAAGGGCACGTCGGGGTCGATCTTCACCGCGGCCGATTCGGCCACCATGGTCAGCTCTCCGAATCCGGCCACCCCCAGGCCTCGGTACACCGGCTGGCCATCCATTGAGAAGGGAATCGAGCCGTCGGGCATGGTGCCCATGAACATGGACGAAGCCGCCGCGCACAGAGTCATTTCTCCCCGAACGCACCAGTAGCACGTCCCGCACGGCCCGAATGGCGACAGCATCACATGATCGCCCGGAGCCAGTGTGCCCACTCCGGGGCCCACCGCGTCGACGATTCCGGCCGCCTCGTGGCCCAGGATGATCGGGGTCATCATCTCGGGAGCCTCGATCATGGTCAGATCGGAATGGCACAGGCCGCAGTGGGTGACCTGCACCCGCACCTGCCCCGGTCCGGGGTCGACGCAATGCACATCAGCCATCACCAATGGTGAGGCCGGCGATGCCAGCAGTGCTGCCCTCATGGAAACCTCTCTTCTGGGTCTATTTCTTGCCGGCCTTCCAGCCGGTGGTGGCACCGGAAACCATGCCGTATGGCCCCGAAGGCCACCGGAAGCAATCCACCATGAGCTGGTCGACTTCTTCCCTGCTGGCCACCCCCTCGGCCACCACTGCGTTGGCCTCCCGAATCATGGCTCCGTACACCCGGTTGGTGACGTAGCCCCAGCTCATAGCCGAGTCTTTGATCACCACCGGATTCTTGCCCGCGGCGGCGGCCAGACGGCAGATGGTCTCGGTGGTCTCGTCGGAGGTCTGAGGGGCTCGAACGATCTCGGCCAGCTTCATGACCGGCGGCGGCGATGCCCAGTGCCATCCGATCACCCGATCGGCCCGGTCGGTGGCAACCGCCAGGGCCTGCACCGGATACCCGCTGGAATTGGACGCCAAGATGGTGTGTTCGGGGCATTCCTTGTCAAGGTCGCGGAACAGCTCGATCTTGAGGTCGAGCCGCTCGGGTACCGCCTCGATGATTACATCGACGGCCGCAGCGGCATCCCGGTCGGTGGTGAAATTGATACGGGCCAGCGCCGCTTCGGCCTCATCATCGGTCATCTTCCCCCGGGCCACCGCCCCTTGGATACCGAACCTGCCTTCGGCCACCAGACCGGGCGCAGCCGCAACAATGTTGGGATCGATGTCGTAAGCCACCACCGGGTGGCCAGCAATGGCCATCACTTGAGCGATGCCCGAGCCCATCACCCCCGAGCCGATGACCCCAACTATCTCTTGGCCGGCGGTCACGACAGGTGCGTGCCGAACCAGGCCGCCATGCGGGACCAGCCATCGGCCGCGGCCTCGGCGTTGTACGACGGGCGCTCATCGCACAAGAACCCGTGGTCGGCCTCCGCGTAGCGCACGATGTCGGTGGGCTGGGCGTTGCCCTCGAGGTCGGACCGAAGCTGTTCGACACCCTCGACGGGGATCATGCCGTCGAGATCACCGAACAGGCCCAACCAGGGGCACTGGAGGTCGCCGTGGCGGTCGGCCAACTTGGGCATGCCGGGGGTAAAGCCGTCGGTGACGATGGCCCCGCCGTAGTATGTGACCGCCGCGCCCACCGGGCGGCTGATGGCGGTAAGGAACGTCACCCGCCCACCCATGCAGAATCCGGTGATGCCCACCTTGTCGGAGGAGATTCCCTGGCCGGCCAGGTAGCCGAGGGCAGCGTCCACGTCCATCAGCGAATGATCGTCGAGGAGGCCGCCCATCATCTCGAATATCTTGTCCATCTCGTCGTAGCCGGCCAGGTTGTTCTCATAGCGGTGATACAAGTCGGGGGCCACCGCCAGATAGCCCTCGGCTGCCATCCGCCGGGTCACGTCCTCGATATGGCCATTAAGCCCGAAGGCCTCCATGATGACAATGACCGCAGCTTGCGGCTCGCCATCGGGCCGGGCAACGTACAGCCTCATCGGGCCGTCGGCAGTGGAGAGTTCTACGTTCTCAGTTTGCATGCCAGCCGATGGTAGCCGTGACTTATATCGGGTGGCCTAGTACTCCGGCCGTCCGCAGCTAAATGAGATCAGTGCCGAGACCAAGGCCGAGTGGCCTAGTGCTCCGGCCTGTCGGCATACAAAGGATCAGTCCGATCACGGCTGCCTCGCAGGAACCGCTCGTCAAAAGGCCGAAATTGCTCTTCTCGCACCCACTCTGTGGTTGCTAACCGCCGCGAGATGCGCCAAGGACCGCCGTTGCGCCTAGACACGTCGTCGATGAAACGGAAACCCACCGAGAGGTTTAGCTCGGGCGGGCCACCTTCGGTCCAGTGGCGGGCGATGCCATGGGCTTCGGAGCGAGCCCACCAGACGATCCCTCCGCCAGACGTGGCCACCGGGTCGGGGTCGACTTCTATGAGCACGTTCAGCACGGTGTGGACCGAGCCGGTGTAACGGCGCAGCAGCCGCTCGCTCCACACTAGATACTCGTCCACGGTGCCCTCGAAAGTGCCATGGGAATCGGTGGCATCGGGGTGGTAGCACGAGCGGACCAACTCCATGTCGAGGCGATCTACGCCTCGGCAATACCGGTAGAGCAGTTCGGTGATGTCCTGCTTGGCCAGGAGATCAGCCAACTTGTCCTGGCTGTCTGACATATCCACGCCTGTCATTTTGCATCGTGACCGGCCTGGTCCGCGGCTTTCAGGGAGGCCACCCGCGCCTCGCATCTGTGTGGTAATTGGTGCGTCGCCGAAATAGCGGCGTGGAATGCGACGGCAGCGGCGTTCCTCGCAAGGCGCACCGACGCAGCCATACCCGGAGCGTACGGCAAGGAGGAGCAACGCCGCGAGGGGCGTCGATGCCTAGCAGGACACAGTCGATTATTTCGGCGACGTACCACTACACTCAGCGCGAGGTGGCTGCGAACCCCGAGCCCGATGCCGCATGGCACACCGACCCATTTGGACGGCATGAGGCCCGTTGGTGGAACGGCACAAAATGGACCGAGAAAGTCCGTGACGGAGAGCAGACCGGCATCGACCCGCCGGGAATCGCAGTTGCCCCCCAGGGGATCCCTCTCAACGAACCGGCTTCCCCTATTCCCGGGCGGCGCATGATCCGACTATTCGGCCGGCGGCTGCCCGGCGCCATGCTGTTGTCCTCGGTAGCCCTCGTCGCGGTGATCGTGCTGGTGATAGTGGTCGTGGCCGTCTTGATCTAGCGGCCCCAACAACTTTCTGATCAGCAACTGCCGATAGTGTCCTGGCCGTGGCCAACAGAGAGATCATCCTGCACGAATATGTCGACATCACCGGCCAGTCGGCATGGCCGTATATGGAGCACATCAAGATCCAAAACCGCGACGCCCGAGTCGGTTTCGAGCTGCTGGGTACCTGGTACACCATGGGGATAACCGCCCGCTGGCCCCAGGTTGTGAATCTGTGGGACTCGGGCGGTTGGGACGGCTGGCTGGAGAGAGTCGACCGCCTTAATCTCAAACGGAAGTCCAACGATCTGCTCGACGAGTGGTGGGAAGAGGCCTACAAGCTCCGCACGGGAGGATACGACCGGATTCTGGGTTCGGTGCCCGAGTCGCCCCCGGTTGCGTCGGTGTTCGCTGGAGAGGTGCGGGGCACGCTGTTCATTCACGAACTGACTGAGGTTCGGCCAGGATCGGCACGGGACTATCTGGCCGCCATGGCCAACGACTACCTGCCCGCCGCGGCCGACTACGGCTACACCTGCATGGGCCTTTGGGAGGTTCTGCATCACGACTACGAGGTATGCACCGTGTGGGCTGCTTCCCCTGAGGCGTATATCCGATTGAACAAGGCCGCCGACGCAGCCAGTGGATTCGACGAGGGGGTTGACGGCGATGACCGGCTGGTGGCGTGGCGGGCCACGGCCCAGCAGTTCACCACGCGGTTTCGGGAGGAGCTGATGACCCCGGCCCCCGGCACGCTCACCGGGCCTGAGGCCTACGAAGACGACACCTACATAAGTCGCTCTTAGAAAGACACAGAGAGAGGAGCATCAAATATGCGGGGCATCCTTTTCGACGGCGAGGCAGCACTGGTAGTCGACGGGCTGGGGACAACCGACCTTGAGCCCGACCAGGTTCGGGTGCGCATCGGCGCCGCGGGGGTATGCCACTCCGACGTCTCGGTGGTCAACGGCACGTTCGGACAGATGTTCTCTCCTCCATTTGTGATGGGCCACGAGGGTGCCGGCCAGGTGGTGGCCGTGGGCAGCGACGTGACAACCGTCGAGGCCGGGGATCATGTGGTGATCGCCACCATCGACAATTGCGGACGCTGCTCGGTGTGCGCCACCGGCCATCCCACCCTGTGCCAGACCTCCAAGTTGGGAGCGGCCATCGCCAAGCGCAACGAGACCGGCGAGGAGCCCGGCCCCGGCGACCTCCCCGCCTATTTCACCTACCAGGGTGAGACGATCATGGGGTTCGCCAACACCGGCGTGTTCGCCGAAGAGGTTGTGGTGGGACAAGGCCAGGTGGTGGCCATCGACAAGCGGGTGCCATTCACCAGCGCCTGCCTTATCGGCTGCGGCGTGCTCACTGGCACCGGCGCCATCTTCAACCGGGCTCAGGTGTACCGAGGCGACTCTGTGGCAGTGATCGGCGTGGGCGGCATCGGCCTCAATGTGATCCAAGCCGCCCGAATCGCCGGAGCAACCAAGATCATCGCGGTCGACAACAACCCAGCCAAGGAGGGCTTTGCCCGTCAATTCGGCGCCACCCACTTCGTGGACTCGGGAAATTACCCCGCCGTCGATACCGTGCGGGAGATCTCCGGGGGCGGGGTGGGCTGCTCAGTGGAATGCGTGGGGAACACTTCGCTGATGGTCGACGCGGTGGAGATGTTGGGCCCCGGCGGCAACATGGTGATCTTGGGGGTGGCTGGAATGGACGCGGCGATGGAGCTCGCCCCGTTCAAGCTCTACCAGAACAAGTCGATCATGGGGTGCCGCTACGGATCGTCACGGCCCGCCTTCGACATTCCCGCTCTGGTGGACCTGTATCTCGACGGCCGACTGCTGCTGGATGAGCTGGTTTCAGCCACCTACGACCTTGCCGAACTCGACAAGGCGTTCGACGATCTCGAGGCCGGGAAGCTGGCCCGAGGTGTGCTCGATTTGAGCTGAGTATCAGGCCGCCGGCGTCTCGGTGATGTCGGCTTCCAGATCTAAGTCGAAGTACTTTGCCGGATTTTCTAGCAGCACCTTGCGAGAGATCGTCTCGTCCACCTTGGTGAAGTTCTCCTCAATGAACTCCTGGGAGTCGGGAAACGACCCCACCGAGTGGGGGAAGTCAGTTCCCCACATGATGTTATCCCACGGGATGATGTCGACCATGTCGAACACCACCGGATCGCGGATCACGCTGAAGTGGAAGTGGTCGAGCACTTGCTCGCTGGGTTTGCGCTCGTACTTCACCTTGAACCAGTCGCCGAACAGCTCGTAATTGTCGTCCATGAAGTAGAGGGTGCCCGGCAGCCAGCTGGCGTTGGTCTCGGCAAAGTAGAACTTGATGTCGGGGAATCGCTCCAGCACGCCGGCAGCGATGAGCTGGGCCATGCAGTACACCGGGGAGTGGTTGCCAGCCCGTTGCACCAGGGCGCTGGCCCATGGGCTGTCGGACGTGCCCTTGGCCGCCGATTGCAGCGGAGCCTGCCCCGCGCCAAAGCCAAAGTGGGGGGCTAGCTTCAAGCCCAACTCCAGGCTCTTCTCCCAGAACCGGTCGTCCACCGGGTCGGCATAGGGGCTCCCGTTGGGGAAGTTGTAGAACGCCACCGATGGCAACCCGGCCTCGGCCACAAACTCCAGTTCCTCTACCGCGTGGTCGATGTTGGTGATAGGGGTCACCGCGTTGCCGATGAGCCGGTCGGGCGCCACTGAGCAGTAGTCGTGGGCCAAGAATGTGTTGTAGGCCCTGATCATCGAGCGGTACACGTCGGGATCCTTGATGCCCTCGAGGAACCGACTGGCAAAAACCGGAGGGAACAGCACCTCAGCATCGATGCCGTCGAGGTCTTGCTCCCGAAGGCGCTGCTCGGCGGGGCCAGCGCCCTCAGCGGGGCTGCCGTCGGCGTTGAAGTAGGTGCCGCCGGAGAACTTCACCTTGTCGCGCCCGGCGATGTTCTGGCCATTGCGAAGCAGGGGCTGACCCTCGATGAGCCATCCCTCTCCCCCCTCGGGAAGGTGGATGAGGCGGGGAGCTCTGTCCTTCCACCTTTCGGGGACGTACTTCACGAATACATCGGGCGGCGTCTCCACATGCCCATCAGCGCTGATTACCTTGTACTTTCGGCCCATGGACGGAGCTTATTCGGATCGATCACAGCCTAAAAAGGTGGGGAAGGCTAGCCGGTGGGCTCGGGGCGCCTCAGCAGCGCTTGCCCTTTTGATGGCTTTGACGCTGATGGCGGCCGGTTGCTCCTCAGATGATGACGAAAGCCTTCCGGCCGCGACCCCTACTGAGGCATCGGCTCCTGAGCCGGAACCCACCCCCGCTCCCGCGGAGGCGCCGGCATCCACACCCGCTCCCACAGAAGCACCCGCCCCGGAACCTGAGCCGACTACGGCACCCGAGCCGACTACGGCACCCGAGCCGGAGCCCACCCCAGCACCCACACCAGACCCGACACCCGAGCCGGAGCCAGCACCGCTGGTCGCGCTCACCGAATTTGGTGAGTTCCCGGTGGGGGTGATGACCCTGGAGCTAGGAGAAGAGCCCGGCCAGCAACCCCTCTCCGTCTGGTATCCCGCTGATTCAGAAGCGGTGGCTGGTATGGAAACCGAGATCTACGACTCTTCCCAAATCATCCCGGATGCATTCCGATCCCTGATTCCCGACAGCATGCAGGGAGCGGTTGAGACCAATTCCTATCGCGACGCACCGATGGCCGATGGGAGCACTTATCCGGTGGTGATCTATAGCCACGGGTTTGGAGGCCACCGGGATGTTGCCATTTTCTTGACCACCCATATGGCATCGCACGGCATCGTGGTCGCATCCCCTGAGCACATCCACAGAAATCTGCCCGCCCAGGCCTTTGGTACCGCAGAGTCCAGTCCTGAGAAAGACCAGGCTGATGTGGCCAACACGCTGGCAGCCCTTGACGCCGCGTTCGGCGGCAGCGCCGACACCGCCAGGGTGGGGATCATCGGCCACTCCGCCGGCGCCAGAACCGCTATCAACGCATTGGCCAATGAGTCGGTCTTGGCCGCCATACCCCTGGCCGGCGGCGGTACTGCTCCACCAGAGGCCGCCGACAAACCGATCCTGGTGATAGTGGCCGAATTGGATCTCACCGTGCCCACCGAGAACAGCCTGGCCGGTTACGAGTCGGCCCCTGGGCCTAAGACATTTGTCAATCTGGCTCAGGCTGGCCACAACAGCTTCACCGACAGCTGCCCCGTCATCTTGGCCGGAGGTGGGCTGGGCGTGCTCGAGCCTCTTCTTGGCGCGGAACAAGTGGCCCGGGCTGAAGACGGCTGTATGCCCCAATACGCTGATCCTCTGGCCATGCAGGACGCGCTCAAACACTTGGCAACGTCATTCTTCTTGTCAAACCTGACTGACCGCATCGTTGCTAATGTCACTCCCGAATTCGCCGACCTCATCGAAGGGGTCGAATTGGCTGACTATCGGGAAGCAGGCTGACAAGGCACAGCCAAGCTCAGTCCAATCCGAGGTGACCACGGACGAAGCGGCGATACCCGGCAGCGCTCCAGTTGTCATGGTCTTCGCCCCAACCAGTCGCGTTGCCGAACGTCCACTCGCTGAGACAGTTCCAGGTCCACAGGTTGGGGTTGAGGTGTACGCCGATCCTGTTCACCGCCCTACTTGTTGCCTCCAGGCGACGACCTAACTCGTCAGTAGCCTCGATCTGCACGACGGTGGGAGAGCCGGTACCGGAGTCCCGCTCCAGCACGTCGCGTCTGCCTTGGCCGGGTACTAGCCGGGAGTACTCGCCATCTCGCAGGTAGTACCCGTGGATGACGGTGCAATCGGGGTCGTCCCCCTCGCCGAAGGCCATGGTCAGAGCGTGAAACCCATCGGAGTCCGACGCAGTGGCATAGCTGTAGCCCCCTCGAGCTGCGCCATGCAGGGTGGCCCCGAATTGGCTGCGCGGCCCCCATGATCGGTCCCGCATTCCGTAGGCGTCTACTTCGTAGGTGTCGTCACCTAACCGGATCGTGCCCTGATAGCGACCCGGCTGGTCGAGGTGGCCATCACCCAGGTAGTTGGGCGGGCACACCGCGGTGAATGTCAGGTCGACCTCGGCTTCCCCATCGTCTTGGCACAGGAAGCTGATTCGATATTGCTTCAAGGGCTCGATCACCTGATAGCGAATACCGTTGGGCAACTCGATATTGCTCAGCGGCTGGCCGGGCAGGGGCAAGTGCCAGAAGTTCTTGGCGTAGCGGCAATTCCAGATCTGGTCGCCGCCCGTGTCCCAAAAGAACGCCCCGCCGGAGGTGACCCCCTGGTTGGGCCGGAAGAACGGGTAGAGCTGGCCCGACAGCTTGTGATCCGGCGCGGCAAAGGTGAACCAGCAAGTCTCTGTCCAGTAGGGGTCGTCAGACGTCGGCGGGTGGAACTCGTCGTCGGGATGGGTGGCGTGGTCGGTAGACATGGGGTGCCATGCTATGGGAGTGACCCTCGGCCCTGACGATCTGGTGCTCAGCTCGGGTTCTTTGGACAATCCCCCAATTGAGGTGCTGGTAGAGGCGGCGGTGCTTGGCGGTTTCGCGGGATTGACTCTGTGGCCCGCCGTCTATCCCGCCGACCCGGCCATCGGAGAACGAATCCGCGACGCCGATCTGACAGTGGTCGACATGGACGCGGTGATCGTTTGGGTCGGTCCCGATGATCCCGGAGGCCCGTACTACGAGGAGGCGCCCCGAGAGGCGGTGTTCGAGGCGGCTGCTGCACTGGGGGCCACTGGAGTGAACTCGCTGCTGGTCTGCCCAGGATCAGCAACCAAAGAGCAAGCCGTGGAGGCCATGGCCAGCCTGGCCGACCAGGCTGCTGAGATCGGGGCGGACGTGTACATGGAGTTCAGCCGCAACCGGCCCATCCCCGATCCTGCTACCAGCGCCGAGGTGGTGGCGGCCACGGGACGGGCTAACTGCGGGCTCACCGTGGACTTCTGGCACGTGTTCTACGGTCCCGGCGATTTCGCCGATTTCGCGGCCATTCCCGGCCACTTGATCGGGGCCATCCAACTCAACGACGCCCCGGCTGAGTCCCATGAGGACTTGGGCTGGGCCACCCGCTACCTCCGCTGCGTTCCCGGCGATGGGGCCATGGACCTACCAGGGGCGCTGCGGACCATCCGAGGTGCCGGAAGCCAGGCCCCCATCACCCTGGAAGTGTTCGACTATGGCCGGTTGGAGGCGTTAGGGCCGGTGGGGTTCGCCCGCCTGCTGGGCGACGCCACCCGCCGGCTGCTGGCTGTACTCGAAGGCTAGACACCCACTCGCACCGGCAGGCCCGCAGCCTGGTAGACCGCGTCGATGAGCTCCATAGTCTTGATGGATTCCGACGGCGGATACAGGTTGGGACCGCCGTCTTCCACGCAGGCCCGAAAGGCCCGGAGCTGGCAGGTATAGGTCGCCACTGGCTGCGCCGCTTCCTGAAGTACGACTTCCCCGTTGGGATCAGTCTCCGTCAGGCCCCTCCCCCACATCGGGGCAAGTGGGTTGTCGATGTGCAATTGCCCTTCAGTGCCGTTCACCACTACCTCGGCCCGGAACTCGAAATCGAATGCCTCGGGGTCGATGTCGTCAGGATCGCCGAGCTCAGCCTTCTGGTCGGTGCCGGTGAACTCCGAGAGCATGGACGCAGTGGCCCCACCGTCGCGATAGCGCAGTTCTGCGGTTGTTCGCCGGTCGACGTCGGGGGCCATCTCCTCGGATTCGGCCCACACCACGTCGAGCTCACCGAATGCCCGGAGGTTGCTGAGGGCGTAGGAGCCGGTGTCCATGAGGGCGCCACCGGCCAGGTCGTAGCGGAAGCGGATGTCGTCGGGGCCGTGCATCGACGGAAATACCATGGCCGCTTCCACATGGGTTACCTCGCCCACTGCCCCGGAGCTCACCAGCTCGATTGCCCGCTCGGCCTGAGGGTGGAATCGCCAGTGGTAGGCCTCCATCACCACCAGCCCGGTTCGTTCAGCGGCATCGGCCACTTGGCGGGCTTCGTCGGCGTTGGCGGTGTACGGCTTCTCCAGCAGTACCGGCTTCCCCGCATCCAACGCGGCGATGGTCCATCGGGCGTGATGGGAGTTGGGCAGCGGGTTGTAGATGGCGTCGACATCATCGGAACCCAAGAGATCGTCATAGCTGTCGAACACCATCGGGATGCCGTGCTCAGCGGCATAGGCCCTAGCCCGCTCAAGATCGCGGGCCGCCACCGCGACCACCTCAACCCCGTCGATCTCATTGGCCGGCTCAATCAAACCCATCGGCCCGATCCACGCCGCTCCCAACATGCCGATTCTCATAGTCGGAGAATAGAGATGTCAGGCCGCGAACGCGGCTTTGAGGTCAGAGGCCAACTCAGGTCGGCAGATGAGGATACCCCATTGGGCCAGGTCACGGCGGTTGTAGCGCAGGGGTGAGCCGTCGAGGTGGGAGGTGTGCAGACCTGCGGCCAAGGCGATGGCGGCCGGGGCGCAGGTGTCCCATTCATAGAGGCCTCCGGCATGGACCCAGGCGTCGGCTTCGCCGGTAACCACCGCCATTGCCTTCACCCCAGCAGATCCCACGCCATACACATCGGCGTCCAGGTGACGGGCCAATCGGTGACCGTCCCATCGCACCCGGGAGCGGGACATCACTACCAGTGGCCGACGGCGACCAGTGTCGGATGGCGGTTCGTCCCTACTAGCGGTGCTGAATGTACGGCCCCAGGGGGGCACCGCCACTGCCCCCGCAGTTGGCTCTCCGTCTACCGACAGGCCGACATGCACCGCCCAGGTGTCGCTCCACTGATCGGCGAAGTCCGACGAGCCGTCCAGCGGGTCAACTATCCACACCCGTTCGGCTTCTAGTCGGGCGCCGTCGTCCCGTCCCTCCTCCGACAGCACGATGTCGTCGGGTCGCAATTGGGCCAGCGCGCCGGTGAGATAGCGGTGGCTCAGCTGATCCCCGGCCAACTCCCGATTGAGATAGCCCGTGTGGGACTCCTCCATTTCCTCCCGCAGCGCCAGGAGCTGCTCTCCGGCTTGCTGGGCCAGCCAGTGAGCCAGCTCATGGTCACTCGGTTCCGGGTTATCGGTCACGGAGCCAACACGATCGGGCGCCAGTCCAGAACTTGAACCGGATCGGCATCGCCTCGTTCTGCCTGAACGATCACGGTGAAGGCCAGGAGTCGGCCATTGGCCACCGTATGCACCGCGTCGAGGGTGGCGGACGCATCCACCACGTCGTCCTCGAACACCGGGCCGGTGTGATCGCAGAGATGCCACCCCACCACGGTGGCTGCGGTGGGAAACAGCCGCACCAACCCGGCCTGGGCCAGACCCACGGTGTGCCCGCCGTACACCAGCCGCTTGCCTCCCTGGCCTAGAGAAGCATCCCGGTGCGGCGGCGCCAGATTCTGGGTGAGCCGCACGAGCGCGGGGGCATCGGTCACTGTGTCCCGCAACGGATCACTCCGTGTCTCACCGATGGGCCATTCTTGGGGCGCTCCCAAGGGGGTCAGGTCCCAGTCGTCAGGGGCGGCCTCCACAAACGGGGCCATGTCGAGCTCATCGGGGGTTCCACCGAGTTCGTCACTGTGGCCGGTGGAGGCATCGGAGCGTCGGCGCACCAGAGCGCATCGCTCGAAGTCCAGCACCAAACGGCCTTCGTTATCGTGGGTCTGCATGCCGAGCAGCACCAGGCCCCGGGGAGGCCGGTCGGGCCGAGGTGAGGCTTCCCGCAATCCCCGCACCGTGACCGTGGTGGAAAGCGTGTCGCCAATCCGCACGGTGCGCAGTTGGCGCACGCCCCGGTAGAACAGGTTTGCCACCACTTTGCGGGTGGCCACGGTGGACTGGCCGATGGCCACCTGTAGCACCAATGCGGGGTTGACCACTGAACCGGGCTGACCCGTGATGGCCTCAGCCAGCGGTCGGCTCAAGCTGATGGCCAGCGGATCGCCGCAAATGGCCTGATAGACGGCGGCTTCGCCCGGTCCGATGGTAATGGCCGGAGCAGGGTCGAGCGGCTGCCCTACTGCGAAGTCCTCAAACCAAGGGCCGTCTCCTGCCGGTGCAACCACGCCCCGAAGTAAACCATGCCAGCCGCTGGTCGCCGGAACCGGCCCTCACTGTCCATTAGGTTCAGCCCATGGCAGCAGTTGCAAACGAGGAAATCCCGGTAATCATCGAGGTGGCCATCAACGGCATCACCAGCCCCGAAATCAATCCCAATGTCCCGCTGAGCCCAGAGGCCATTAGGGACGATTCCCTGGCCTGTCTGGACCAGGGGGCAGCCATCATCCACACCCACAACTTTGACATCAGCCTCACCGGCGAAGCCGCGGCCGGGCCTTACATCGAGGCTATGGCTCCCGTGCTGGCCGCCCGGCCCGACGCGCTGTGGTATCCGACACTCACCTCGGGCGCCGACCACCAGGGCAAGAACGCCCACGTGGCCATGATCGCCGCCGAGGTGCCCATGCGCATGGCAGTGGTGGACCCCGGCTCCACCAACATCGGAGCCGCCGGACCCGACGGCCTACCGGTGGGCGGCACCTACAAGAACGACTACGCCGACATTCGGGCCAGTTTCGACCTGTGCCGAGACAATGGCTGGGGTCCGGCGCTGGCCATCTACGAACCCGGCTTCTTGCAGTGCGTTCTCACCTACCACCGGGTCGGCCTATTGCCGGCCGGATCGATGGCCAAGCTCTATTTCGGGGGCGAGTGGGGCCTCACTCGCAGGTCCAAGGGGGTGACCTTCGGTCTCTCGCCAACCAAGCACGCCCTGCTGGCTTATCTGGACATGCTGGAGGGCACCGGAATCCCGTGGTCGGTTTCAGTGTGGGGCGGCGACCTCATGGCCACCCCAGTGGCCCGGCTGGCCCTGGAGCTGGGGGGCCACCTCCACGTGGGCATCGAGGAGTTCTACGACCCCGACCGCTCCCCCACCAACCAGGAGCTTTTGGCTGAAGCCGTCGCGCTGTGCAATGAGGTCGGCCGCCCCATCGCCACCTGCGCCGAGACGGCAGAAATGCTGGAACTGCCCTAGCGGTCTAGACGCAAGGATTCTCCATCACGCCGAGGCCCTCTATCTCAGAGCGGATAACGTCACCCGGCTTGAGGTAGAGGCCTTGGGCATGGCCGACCCCGCCAGGGGTGCCGGTGAAGATGAGGTCGCCGGGGTGCAAGGTGAGGACCGATGACAGGTAGGCCACCATTTCGGCCACCGGGCGCATGAGGAAGCTCGTGCGGCTGTTCTGGCGCAGTTCGCCGTTGATCTCACAGGAGATGGCCAGATCGTCGGGATTGTCCACCAAGTCGATGCTCACCAGTGCCGGGCCGGTGGGGCCGAAGGATTCTCGGGACTTGCCCAGTGAGAATTGAGGTGGAGAGGCCGCGGTCTGCAAGGCCCGGTCGGAGATGTCCTGGCCGATCATCAAGCCGGCTATCCGATCCCAAGCCTCTGATTCATCCACGTCGCGGGTCTCGGTGCCGATCACCGCTACCAATTCGCACTCGTAGTCGCAGTGTTCGCCCACCAGTTGCACCGGCGCGGCCGGGCCAACCAGGCAGGTGGGGAACTTGGTGAACACCACCGGCGCTTCGCTAGCGGTTCGGCCCATGGGGTCGACCCGATCGATCTCCTCTATGTGGTCCCGGTAGTTGAGGCCGTAGCCGAACACCTGCACGGGCGCTGGTACTGGCGGTCCCAATTCGGTCAGAGTCACCTGTCCGTCGGGCGCTCCTCGGCCGGCCCAGCGGTCGTGCAGTTCTTGGGGGCGGGTGAGGGCGTCCATCGGGTCGGCGCCCAATGCCCAATAGTCCTGCCCATCCAACAGCACCGCCTGACCCGCCCGGTTAGCCAGGCGAAAGCTCACTGCAATCCCCTTTCCGCTACAGCGTGGCCGCCAGTTCGACCGCGGAGCGCATGGCCCCTTCCAGGTACCCCGGTTGGGCGCAATCACCCACCGCGTGGACTTCGGCGCCAGTGGCCCGTAGCTCGTCGGCCAGCGATGTGTCGGCAGCCAACTCGGAGGTGACCACTACCAGATCGGCCGGCGTGGTCTGCTCGGAACCGTTGGTGCGCCACACCACGCCGTCTTCGGTGATGGCCGTGACCTGGGCTCCGGTGACGAGATTCACCCCGGCTTGTCCAAGGTCGTGAACCACCCGCCAGCGCCCGGGCAATCCGAGCGAGAAGCCAAACGCCGGGCCGGACTCGATCAGCGTGACTTCTACACCCTGATCGTGGGCCGCTTCGGTGACCCCGAGGCCTGGCAAATCGCCGCCTAACACCGCGATCCGGGCAGCATCCAGCGGGTCGCCCTCCAGCAGCCACGGGGCCAGATCGTCCACCCCCCACACGTTGGAGCCGTCTATGCCGTCTACCTCCGGGCGACCCCACCGTCCGCCTACTGCAACGACCATTGAATCCGGCGACAGAGCGCTGGCCGCGGCCGCGTCGATGCGGGTGTCGAGCCGCACATCAACCCCCAACTGGTCGAGTTGGCGTTCGAACCACCCCATGAGCTCGGCGTTCACATCGCTGGTGGCCGACGCCAACGCCCATCGGCCACCCAACCGGTCAGATGCCTCGGCCAGGATCACTTCGTGGCCCCGTAGAGCGGCTACGCGGGCGGTTTCCATGCCCGAGGGCCCTCCACCCACCACCAGAACCCGTCGGGCTGCTGGCGCCGCTTCGGCAGTGAGCTGATCTTCCCGGCCCAGAAAGCCGTTGCCTGCGCACCGAGTGCCCACCCGTAAGAAGATGTTGCCGATACAGCGGTAGTGGTACACGCAGGGCCGCACGTCTTCGGAATTGCCCTCGGCCAGCTTGTTGGGCAGGTCAGGGTCGGCCAGGATCTTCCGTCCCATGGCCACGTAGTCGTAGAGGCCTTCAGCGATGTGCTGATCGGCGGCTTCGGGGCTGATCCGGCCCACGGCGATGATCGGCACGTCCACTTCGGCTTTGACCGCGGCCGCGTTGGGCACCAGCAGCTCGGGCACATGTGGGCCGTAGGAGTCGGTGGGTCCGGTGGCGATCCCGGGATCGTGGTAGGCCGATACGTGGATGGCATCGGCACCCGCTGCGGCGGCCACTCGGGCGTTATGGAGGGCATCGTCCAGGTCAATGCCGTCGATTCCTACCTCGGTGCTGTTGAGCCGGACCCACACCGGGTAGTCGTCTCCCACCCGACGGCGGATTTCGGTGAGGATCTCCTCCAAGAATCGGGCCCGATTCTCCACCGAACCGCCATACTCGTCGTCGCGGCTGTTGATGGTGGGCGACAAGAAGGCGTCGATGAGATAGCCGTGTCCGCCGTGCAACTCCACTGCGTCCACCCCGGCCTCCCGGGCCCGCACGGTGGCCGCGGCGAACTGGTCGACCACGGTGGCGATGTCGTCGTGGTCCATCACCCGGTAATGGACCTTGGAGGTGGGAGCGATGAGCGGCTCGGCCATCATGGCCCCCTCATCCGCGGTCACCATCCCATAGAGCGGGTCGATGGTGGCCGGTCCCGGTTCCGACGGTACCCATAGTGGCCGCCCCGCCATGGTGTCTTGCAGGGCGATCTTGCCGGCGTGGGTGAGCTGCATGGCGATCTTGCCGCCCTGGGCATGGACCCGGTCGGCTGCCCGCTTCCACGATGGGATGAACTTGTCGTCGGAGATAGCGGTTTGACGCTTGTTGGAGCAACCCACCGGATGGGCCACCCCCACCGACCCCAGCATCACCACGGCCATGCCGCCTTTGGCCCGGGCCTCCAAGTAGGCGGCCTGGTCGTCGGACACCTCCCCGTTCTCGTCACCCAATTCCTCACCCATGGGGGCCATGATCAGCCGGTTGCGCAGCTCCAGAGTGCCGATGCGACCCGGTGACAGCAGATGCTCATAGCTCATTGGTGCTCCCGGGCGATAGATGCTCACAGCTCATAGCCCCATCATGGCCCATCGGCAGGTTGCTGGTCAGAACTGGGTAGCTATGCCAATGGCGGACAAAGGCCGCGGGTCGGCATATGACTGCAACCGAGCTGCCTGATGCCCGTATTCTCACCAAGTGTCTTTGATCGCCGCGTGGGGCCTGACCAAGCAGTTCGGCGACTTCACCGCGGTCGATGGCATCGACTTCGAGGTCGAACGGGGCGAGGTGTTCGGCTTTCTGGGACCCAATGGCGCCGGCAAGTCGTCCACCATGCGGATGATCGGCTGCGTGTCCGACCCCACCGGTGGTGCCCTGCGTATCTTGGGGATGGACCCGTCTCGTGAGGGCACCAAGATCCGGACTCGTCTCGGGGTGGTCCCCCAGCAGGACAACCTCGATGAAGAGCTGTCGGTGGCCGAGAACCTATTAGTGTACGGGCGCTATTTCGATCTGCCTCGGTCGTTGTTGCGCTCCCGGATCGCCGAGCTGCTCGATTTTGTGCAGCTCACCGAGCGGGCCAACGACCACGTGGAGCCGCTGTCGGGAGGTATGAAGCGGCGCCTCACTATCGCCCGGGCCTTGATCAGCGAGCCCGAAGTGCTATTGCTGGATGAGCCCACCACCGGCCTCGATCCCCAAGCCCGCCACGTGGTGTGGGAGCGGCTGTGGACGCTCAAGCGCCGAGGAGTGACCCAGGTGCTCACCACCCATTACATGGATGAGGCCGAGCAGCTCTGCGATCGCCTCGTAGTAATGGACCGAGGAAAGATCGTGGCCGAAGGCTCTCCCCGCCAACTCATCGAGCGCTACTCCACCCGAGAAGTGGTGGAGGTGCGCACCCACGGCCAAGTGACCGTGATGGCCGATGCCTTACGCCGCTTGGGGGAGAGCCCTGAAGCCCAAACAAGGGATGAGCTCTATGAGCGAGTAGAGGAGTTGCCGGATCGGGTGCTGCTCTATACCGACCAAGGCGAGCGGCTGGTGGCCCTTCTCGGCGAGGTTGAGCATGAGAGCGTGCTGGTGCGACGCAGCACCCTTGAAGACGTGTTCTTGCACCTGACCGGCCGGTCGCTGGTGGACTGATGCCACCGGCCGCAGTCGTTCCCCGCACAAAGTTGGCGGTTGAGTATTGGCTGTTGACCTATCGGCGCAACTGGAAGGGCTCGCTGCTCACCAGTTTCTTGAGCCCGATCCTGTTCCTGGCCGCCATGGGGTTAGGCCTTGGATCGCTGGTCGACGCCGAGGTCGGTTCGGGCCGGGACCTGGGCGGACTCGACTACCTGGACTTCCTGGCCCCCGGGCTGCTGGCCGGAAACGCCATGATGCTGGCGGTCAACGAGTCCACCTACCCGGTGCTGGGCGGCTTTAAGTGGTACCGCACCTACATGGCCATGGCCGCTTCCCCGCTGCGGGGCCGCGACATAATGCTGGGCCATTTCACCTACATGGCCTTTCGGGTGACCTTGGCCAGTTTTGTATTCCTTGGAGTGATGGCCGCCTTCGGAGCGGTCTCGTCCCCGCTGGCGGTATTAGCCCCAGTATGCGCTGCCCTGTGTGGCATGGCCTTCGCCACCCCCACTGCGGCGTTTGTCGCCACCCGGATCAACGCCGACAACTTCAGCACCTACACCCGGTTCGTGATCATGCCCATGTTCTTGTTTTCGGGCATCTTCTACCCGGTTTCCCAGCTGCCGATCGTCCTTGAACAGATCGCCTGGCTCACCCCGGTGTGGCACGGTGTGCGGCTGTGCCGGGCACTGAGCACCGGCAGCGGAGTGAGCTGGGAGTTGGCCGGGCATCTTGCCTACCTGGTGGTCCTGATCTTGATCGGCACGCTGCTCTCAGCCAGGACCTTTACCCGAAGGCTGTACGAGTGAGCCCGGCCAATGTGAAGCAGGGACGACGTCCGTCGAGGCTGGGATTGGCCTCGGCGGCGGGCTTGTTACCGTCGCATCGGTTTGCTCGCGTCGTTGAGCGCAACATCACCGTGTACCGGCGTACCTGGGTCACGCTGCTGTCGGGGTTCTTCGAGCCGGTGTTCTACCTGCTGTCCATCGGCATTGGCATCGGCGAGCTGGTGGGCGACGTGACTGTCGGGGGCCGCACCGTGGACTACCGCACGTTTGTGGCCCCGGGGTTGTTGGCCACCTCGGCCATGAACGGCACCTTCTACGACAGCACCATGAACATGTACTACAAGCTCACCTGGGCCAAGATCTACGACGCGGTGCTGGCCACCCCGGTGGGCGTGGTGGATCTGGCTTTGGGCGAGATGGGCTGGTCGGTGCTGCGGGCCACCCTGTACTCCGGCGGCTTCCTGGGAATCATGGCTGGACTGGGGCTGGTGGACTCGTTCTGGGCCATCGCCGCACTGCCGGGGGCCACTCTGATCGGATTCACCTTTGCTGCCTTGGGCATGGCCGCCACCAGCTATATGCGGAACTGGAACGACCTCGACTTGGTGACCGTGCCGCTCATCGTGCAGTTCCTGTTCTCAGCCACCTTCTTCCCGCTGGACACCTACCCCCGGGCCGTGCAGTTTCTGGTGCAGGCCACCCCCCTCTATCACGGCGTGGCCATGGAGCGAGCCTTCATCGCTGGCGACATCAGCATGGACCTGGTCGTCCATATCGCCTACCTCCTGGCCCTAGCCGCCGCCGGCGCCGCCATTGCCAGCCGCCGCCTCGGCCAACTCCTGACGCCGTAGTGGTTGCTCAACCGCGCTGGCGGATGATGGTGCCGGGTTGGATACCGGAGTCGGGGCCGATTCCGTCGAGCTTGAGGGACATGAGCATGTGGAACTCGTCGCCGCCGTCTCCGCTGTCGCCTTGCACGGTGTGGTCGATGGAGACGACCCGGGTGGCCACCGCTTGATCGCCAACGTCGACTAACACGGCGTCGCCCTCTTGGACTCGGCCCGCAGTGGCTCGGCCGATCACAAAAAAATCACCGGCTGACATGGCCTCGGTGCGGACCACCTCAAGCCGGAACAGCTCCTTGCTTCGACGCCACCGCTTGAAGAACGTCCGCCAGTTGCGGGGCTGGTCGTCCCACTCCCCTTCCACGATGCCCGGCGAGTTGCTCACAATTGGCAAACTAGTGGAATGAGCGACCGGTACACCATCATCTCGGCCGACTGCCACGCCGGGGCCAACCACGAGACCTACCGCGGCTACCTGGAATCCAAGTACCTCGACGACTTCGACGCTTGGCGGGAGAAGTACCGCAACCCGTTCCGCGACCTCCAAGACGGGGGCCGGGTGCGCAATTGGGACAACGAGCGCCGCTTGGGAGACCTGTACACCGACGGCCAGGTGGGCGAGGTGGTATTCCCCAACACCGTGCCCCCGTTCTTTCCCAGCTTCATCCTGTTCGCCCGTCCGCCCCGGGCCGACCAACTCGAGCACCGACTGGCAGGAATCCGGGCCCACAACCGCTGGCTGGCCGAATGGTGTGCGGAGTATCCCAATCAACGAGCCGGCATCGGCCAGACCTTCTTGAACGACGTTGATCAGGCCATCAAAGACGTGGAGTTCATCGCGGCCAACAACCTGCGCGGCGGCGTGCTCATCTCGGCCATTCCACCCGACTGCAAAGACCTCTCCCCTTTGTACGACCCGGCGTACGACCCGTTCTGGGCGGCCTGCGAGGACCTCGGGGTGATCGTCAACAGCCACGGCGGCACCGGTGCCCCCAACTACGGCAAGTACTCGGTGGCCGACCTGTTGTTCATCACGGAGGTGAGCTTCTACTCCCATCGGCCCTTCTACCAGCTATTGCTGTCGGGGGTGTTCGAGCGTTTCCCCAAACTCAAGTTCGTTATGACCGAGCAGGGCTGTGCCTGGCTGGTGGGCGCATTGGCCCAAATGGACGAGACCCTGGCCAAGATCCGCGACACCGGCCGCATGGGCGAGATGCGCTACGACGAGAGCCACATCCTGCCCAAGAGCGCCACTGAGTACTTCCAGCAGAACTGCTGGGTGGGGATCAGCCAGCCGGGCCACGAGGACGCCGCCGCCCGGGAGGTGCTGGGGTCGCACAAAGTGATGTGGGGCTCCGACTATCCCCACAACGAGGGCACCGGGCCCTTTACCCGCGAGCACCTACGCCAGGTGTTCTGCGACACCGATCCGGTGGAGCTCCAGCAGATCCTGGCCGGCAACGCCGCCGACCTGTACGGATTCGACCTCGACGCTCTGGCCCCGCTGGCCGCCCAGCACGGGCCCACTCACGATGAGATCGCCGTGCCTCTCGATCAGTTGCCCGCTGAACCCAACGAAGCACTGCTCAAGAACGTCATTGCCGCCTGACTAGCCCGTCAGCCAAGAGAGCTAGCCGAAATGGCCTGACTCGCCCGCGCCTCCCGTCAGCGCAAAGGGAACCAAAGGGCATCACCGGGCGTCGTAGCCGAGTGATGAAGACTATCCCTTGGATGGCTTCGGGAGTTTCAGAGGGCGACCAGCCGATTTGGCACGGGTCCGCGACGGCTGGCGAAGTTCACCAACTGGCCAGCTTCGACGACCTGTACCGAGACGAATACGGGCCGATGGTCCGCCTTGCCCGCGGGCTGGTGGATACACAGGAGATCGCAGAAGAGATCGTCCAGGACGCCTTCGCCAGGGTGTACGAGCGCTGGAATCGGCTCGACAATCCCGGCGGCTACCTGCGCACCGCGGTGGTGAACGGCGCCCGCAGCGAGCTGAGGAAACGCGAAGTGAGACGGCGCATCGGCATTCGGCCGTTCATTCCCCCCCAACCCGAGGATCGGGACTACCTGCTCGATGCCCTAGACCAGCTCCCCCCTCGCCAGAAGACCGTCCTCGTCTTGAAGTTTTACGCCGACATGACCGAGAAAGAGATCGCCCAGGCCATAGGGGTAAGGCCGGGCACAGTCAAAAGCGCCACCTCCCGAGGACTGGCCGAACTGCGAAAGGTGGTCGAGCAGTGAGCGACGAGCGCCGCACCCCCGAGAACCAGACCGGAGCCGACGATCAGGCCCTCGGCGAAGCCCTGGGCTCCGCTATCCGAGGGCGGGTCGATACCCCGGCCGCTCGCCCGCCGGTGTCCTCAATCGCCGAGCGGGCCGCGGCTCGGGCCAAGGCTCGCAACACCCGCCGGGCGGTTGTGGGCATCGCCGCGTCGGCTGCCCTCGTAGTGGGTGGAATCTCTGCATGGAACGCCTTGGAGAACGATCAGCCCAATGAAGTGATCGTTGTCGATGATCCCACTGCCTCTCCTGCGCCCCAACCGGGCACAGAACCGACCCCCGCGCCGACCTCGGAAACTCCGAGTGAGCCAGAAGACACCCCCCAGACCGGCTCCGAATCGAGCCCCGAGCCTCCGACGCCGGAGAGCCTGTCTGCCGGGCCAGCACCGGGTTGGACCGGGTTTGAACCCGATGCAGTGTTCGGCGCCAACCGGGGAGTATTCGAGAATGTCGAATCGTTGGGCGACGGCCGGGTGATCACCCGAGGTTGGACCCTTCCCGACTCGCCCAACGTCGGCGAAACCTATTTCTCCGAGGGGCGCGTGCTCATTACCGGCAACGGTGCCAATTGGACTGATGTCACCATGCCAACGAACTTTGATCCCCGGCTTATCGACATCGCCGGAGACCGCTGGCTGGTAACCGGTTGGGGGTTCAACGAGACCGAGTCAGAACCGCGGGCATTCTTCTCTGACGACCAGGGAACCACGTGGACCGACCTAGCCCTCGACATCGTTTCTCCCGACGAGACCTCCCGGGTTGCTGCCGCGACAGTGTCCGGGCAGAACATGGTGATTGCCACGGAGAACCGCATCCACACCGATATCGCCTCGGTAATCGTGGCCCGGGGACTAGTGCCCGACAAGGAGTCGATACGCGGCTGGATGGGCGTGGAAGGCAACACAGTGAGCTTCACGCGGGACGAGTCGTCACCGCCTGAGTCGTTTGAGCTGACCTCCGAAGAAGAAGATCTGCTCTACGGTGGCGATCGGGACTTTGTCCGTCTCTTCCATAGCGATGGTGGCCCGGCCGAGCTAGTCGCTGAGTATCCGGCCTGGAATGTGGCCGGCTACGGCGCAACCGACGGATTCCACCTCTTGATGTTGGCTGATGAGGGAGTGCTAAAACTCACCTCTGCTGATGGTCGCCAATGGAGCCAAACTCCTTTGTCCACCGACGACGGCGTCCCCGTCGATCAACTCTCCAACTACTTCGGGTCTACCAACCAGACGATCTGGACCTCGGGGGGAACGGCAAGCAACTACCGAGTCGAGCGGATCGATGGCGTGTACACCGCTCCGCTAGTCGCTGAGCTCCCCGCGGGCATTGCCCATGTGAGCCGTTTCTCGGTCGGCCCCGCGGGCATTGCCATGGTGGCCTTGCCGGGGAGCTTCCCCGACGCCGAGTTGAACTTGCGGGTGGCCAAGGACGGCTACGAACTGCGCTACGACGAACCCAAGGGCGGCTTTTCACTATGGGACTTGACTGAGGACACAGCTGTCTACGAATTCGACCCCGAGAGTGAACAGGCCAACATGCTCCCCGAGGGCATTCGGATCGTGGCAGGCGACGACGGCGCTACCGAATCGCTGATCTTTGAGGATCCCGAAACCGGTGAGCATCTGGTGTCGTTCACCAGGGAAGAACTGGAGCCTTGGGCCAACGATGAGAGCTTGTTGGCCGCGCCTGACATTAGGCCCCAGCAGCCTGAGGCGTGGGTGGGCTGGTCGGCCGACGGCGCCGGTTGGGTGTGGCAGACCCTCTCCGAAGCTTTCGAACTCGCCGATCTCACCGATGTTGAGAAAGAGCTCACCAATGTTGATCTAGCCGTTGGCACTGACTATCTGATCGCCCGAGTACAGCTTGGCGTTGCCGATCCCTCCGAGACGCCCAACGACAACGGCGACGGTGCCTACTCCGTCACATATCTACCACCGCGATGGTTCATCGCCACCGTAGAATGAAGAGAGCGTTAGGGCTGCTAGCAGCGGCTCTGGCTAGACGGTAGGACGGCTGCGGGCGGTTGGTGCGTCCCCCTCCGCACCAACCGCCCGCAGTGGTCTTTCCGGTGTGTTCTTGCTTTCCTCGCAGCTACGCCCCTTATCGACTTTTTGTGTGTAGCGTGCAGTTGCTATGAGGCAGCTCCAGAGGCTTCTGCCAGCCACCCTTATTCTGACCCTGGTAGTCGCGTTGACAGCCTGCTCGTCATCAGAAAGCACCGAAGTGATCGTGGGCAGCGAGCTGCCCGATCCGGTGCAGACGCCGACTCCGGAGATCGCCACACCAGAAGGAGTGGCTTCGACACCAGAGCCCGCAGCTGAGCCCGCAGACGAACCCGTAGCCACTCCAACTGAGGCTCCTGATGCCACCGGGCTGGTTTGGACCGAAGTTGATCTCGCCGGCGCACTGGGAGCTGACGAAACCTCCACCATCCAACTCCAGTCGGTAGGCGACGGGCGGATCCTGGCTATGAGCTTTGTCGACCGCGGCATGGATTCGATCTTGGTCACCGAGAACGGCAGGGAATGGACCCCGATCTCCGTTCCCGGCGGTTTCCTGCCGTGGAGCGTCGACATCACCGGCAACCGCTGGTTGGTCCAGGGTTGGGACTCAACCCTCGAGGCTCCTGGCACTCAGATTCTGTACTCCGATGACGAGGGAGCCAACTGGACCGAGATTGTTGTTGACCTGGCCTCTTTCGACGGCACGGCTTGGGTGGTCGATGCGATTGTGGCCGGAGAGACCATCGTTGTGATGGTTCAGAGCGATACTTGGCAGCCTGATATTGACCAAGGCCTTGATGACGACATGGCCTACGAGCCGAGTGAGGAACGTGTCCACCTCTTCTTGAGCGACGGTGAGCCAGCCGAATCGGTTGTCGAATTTCCGGGCTGGGCATCGGGTGGCTATGGAGCGTCTGACGGCTTCCACCTGATCATGTATGGCCCCGACGGTGACCAATTGTTGACTTCTCCTGACGGCCGTGGATGGACCAGAACCGCTGTCGACGTAGAGGTCACCGATAGCGCTCGGAACGAAGTCTGGACTGCAGAAGAGGGCTACACGGAATACCGGATCGAGCGCTTCGAGGGTGTCTACGGTTCCGGACAGGTATTGACCCTGCCCGAAGGAATCGGATGGGTTCCTGGTCTCGCCGTCGGACCGGCGGGTATTGCCATGGTCGGAGGGCCGCCATGGCCTGGCGACGAGTCTGATAGGGATTTCACTATGCCCGACATTGTCATCGAAAAGGACGGGTATGAACTCCGGTACAACCAACCCGAAGGCGGCATCACGCTGTGGGATTTGGAAGGTGACTCCGCGGTGTATGTCTACGATGCTGAGACCATCCAAAGCCTGGACGAGACGCCGCCAATGGGGGTTCGGGAAGTAGAGGACGAGCAGGGCCATGTGATGGTGGTGTTCGATGATCCCGAAACTGGGGCCGAACTAGTGGCCTTTTCTGGCGAGAGGTTGGAAGCCGCGGTCACAGAAGCCATGATCAAGGAAGAAGGCTCAGCCGCCTACCTCGGGTACGACCCCCACAATTACATGGTCGGTTGGTCGCTGGAAGGGCTCGACTGGCAGTGGCAGACCCTTCAAGAGGCCTTTGGCCTTCCCGAACGCAGTGAAGACGCCAACTCCTTCACCGAAGTCCAGGTTGCCGTTGGCCAGAACTTCGTGCTCGCCCAAGTTCAGAACTTCGAGTTCCCCGAAGCTGATATTGATGAGGATTTCAACGTCGGGGTTGGCGATGCACAGCCTTCCGCCCTCCACACCGCCCCCGAAATCTCGGCCTCACCTCATCGCTGGTTCATCGCCCAAGTCGACTGAGAGCAGGCGTGTGGGCCGCGACTTAGACTCGGCTCATGATCGTGGATGTGGACACCCACTGGGAGATCACGGGGGACTCGGCCGGGGTTGATCCCATGAAGCCGTGGGCCGATCAGATACCCGACAACCGGACGCACCTGGCCAACGCCATCGCCGGCGACCTGCTCCAGGTGCTGCCCGCGGATCGCTTGCCAAGCCCAGCAGAACTGCTGCCCAAGCTCTTTGAGCGGGCTGAAGATTCGGGAGGGCCGGTCATCCTGCATCCCCGCCACGACTCCACCGCCGCTGAGCGGGTGGCGTGGATGGACTCGGTGGGCATCGACCACTGCCTGGTGAACCCCGGCGGCTACTGGCAGAAGCTCGACTATCTGCGGCCTTCGGATCGCGTGGTCGCCGCCCAGCGGTGCAACGACTTCCTCACCGAGCAACTTTGGGACCAGCGCAACCGGCTCCACACGGTGGCCACCGTCGACTTTTCCGATCTGGACCACGCGGTGGCCGAGTTGGAGCGGTGCCGGGAGCGAGGAGCCCGGGCCTTCTTCCTTTACACCCTCCGGGGTGCACCCGCTGGCGGACCGCCCGGCCACCCCGACTGGGATCGGGTGTGGGCCGCGGCCACATCCCTGGGCATGGTGGCGGTGATCCATGTAGGCAACACCGAGTCGGACTTCTCAAAGTGGGCCGACATTGGTTGGGACCTGCCCGACGGGGCTGGCGTAGGCGGGCTGATTCGGCTGGCCAACACCCAGCGGCTGCACGCCGCCCAAAACCTCATCGCCAGCATGTTGTTCGGCGGGGTGTTCCACCGGTTCCCCACCCTCACCGTGCTGGTCGAGGAGATGCGGGCCGGGTGGCTCCCCTGGTATGTGGCCACCTTGTCCCGCCAATGCCTGTCGTCGCCGTCTTTGGGCGACTGGCCGTGGCCCACCAGCGGTGAGGAGATGCTCCACCGCAATCTGCGGCTCACTCCCCTGCCCGGATTCGGCGACACCGACGCGCTCGACGTGCTGGCCGCCCTACCCGACATGGTGGTGTTCTCTTCCGACTACCCCCACCAAGAGGGCAACGCCGACCCCATTGAGCTGTACCGCCCCGCTCTCGATGACCTAGACGACGGCGTGAGGTCCGCGTTCATGGGGGCTACCGCCGCCGAGTGTTTCGCTCGAATCGGCGATCCTTTGCCAGCGGTGGGCTGACGCTTTCTAGAAGTCAGCGTCCCACGGGCTGCATGTAGAAGGTGATGCCGCTGGGGGCCTCCTGCTCGGTGAGGGCGTCGCGGGCAGCAGCCAAAGTCTTTCCCGCCTCGGTCTCCTCGTAGAACCACGCCTCCGCCTGCCGTGCCCCTGGAGGCGGGCCACCGACTAGCTCGAGAGCGGCCTCTTGGTAATAGGCCCGGATGTCGTGGGCGATACCGATGGTGTCCAACCGAGGGCCATAGACCTCTTTCCAGTGTTCCCCGGCGATCAGTCGCTCCAAATCAGCTAGGGCGCCGGGGACACCGTCAGGATCGATGGAACGGCCTACTTCGGTGGCCCCCCGACGAGCTACCGCCCGGTCATAGGCGGCTCGCAGTCCCTGGGCCTCATCCACCGACGCCGCGATATCGGGGTCGAATCGGGGCGGTAGCGCACAGGCCAGCGGCGTCTCTACAGCGTCCACCACTTCCGGATAGTCCACCAATACTGGGCCTGAGGGGGCATTGAGCAGTTCGAATGCTGCGGCCAGCACACCCTGTTGGAATTGGGCGTTATCGGGCATGCCCAACGGGCGTCCCAGGGGGAACTCGCAGTACAGCACTCTGGGTACATTCATCCGCTCAGCTACCGGTTTCATCGACGCCAACACCACCGTGGCTATCCCGGCTTCTTCCAGCACGTGGGCCAGCACACACACGGTGCGCGTGCATAGCGGTCAAACCGGCGTCAGTATGGCCACGTCCACTCCGTCGGCCCGCAATTGGGCCGCGGCGGCGGGGCCAGTATCGAGGCGCACCTCCGAAACAGTGTCGGGCTGATTGCCGGCAAACGCCACATGCCGAGGGGCCACGGCCCCGATGGTGCCATCGGCGGCCAACTCCTCCAGCCGGTCGATGGGGTACACCACGTTGTGGTCGGACACATACGCAGCCCGGTCGAAGTTGGAGCTCCAGTGGCCCAATATCAGCTCGCGGTCTTCCCGGTTGAGCATTCGGTAGCTGGTGTCACCCCGGCCTTCAAAGCGGTCCTGGTCCGCCCGGTGCAGCCCCGCACTAGTCACGATGGCCACGGTGGCCTGGGCCAGCGACGGAGGCGACGCCCATGGTGTGGACTCAAACTCTGGTACCGGCAGGTTGGCCATGAGGTCGCGCATTGTCTGGTCACTCGACATGCTCACACTCTCCCACAGGGCAAAGGCGCTACTCGCTGCTGGAGGGAAAGGCTCTCCGTTGCTGCTCGGCGAAGCGGGCACGAACCTCTCCCCCATCGATCCCCGGCGGGGGTTCCACAAGCGTTCCCTGACCGAGCGGCCAGTCGGCAGCAACTTCGGCCGGATGGCGGCTACTCGCCACCGCGGCGGCCTGTACCGCAGCCCCTAGGGCAACCGTCTCATCGTCATCGGGCACCATGACCGGCTCACTGTGCAGCACTGCCGCTCGCTCCCGATAAGCGACCGAGCGAGCACCGCCGCCGATGAGGTGCAACCGCCCACTGGATTCCACACCGGCGCTCCGCAAAGCATCGAGACCGTCGAACAGCCCGCAGAGCACGCCATCGTGGGCGGCCAGGGCCAGCTCCTCGCGGGTGGTGTCGTTTCGCAGGGCAGCCAATACCCCGGTGGCATCGGGCAGGTCGGGGGTGCGCTCTCCGTCGAAGTAGGGCACCAGCACCGGTGCGGTCGCATTCTCGGGCGCGGCCAGCGCCAGCGCGGCCAATTCCGCGGCGTCCACCCCCAGCCAGTGGGCCACAGTGTCGGTGACCCGGGTGGCGTTGAGCGTGCACACCAATGGCAGATAGCCACCAGCGGCGTCGGCGAATCCGGCTACCGCGCCTGTCGGGTCGCTGGTCGGCGTGGTGGAGACGGAATAGGCCGTGCCGGAGGTACCCAGCGAGATCACTGTGTCACCGGGCTTCAACCCGAGTCCGAGGGCCGCTCCCATGTTGTCGCCGGTACCGGGGCCGACGAGCACTGAATCAGGCAAGCCGAGATCGGCGGCAGCCTCTGCCGTGATCACGCCGGCTGCCTCGTCGGGTGCCAGCACTTGGGGCAACCGGGACTGCCAAACATGGGCATCTTCTACCGCTAACCCCAACAAGTCAGCAGCAATCTCGTTTCGTGCCGCATCGAACCAACCGGTGCCCGAGGCGTCGCCTCGGTCGGTGACATGGGCGCTGGTCAGCCGCCAAGTGAGCCAGTCATGGGGCAGCATGACTTGAGCGATCCGATCAGCCAGTTCGGGCTCATGCTTGAGCACCCAGGCCAGCTTGGCAATGGTGAACGACGCCAACGGCACCGAACCGCAGCGCCGGGCCCACTGCTCGCGACCATGGCGGGCTACCAGGTCTCGGGCCTGGGGCGCGGAAGTGGTGTCGTTCCACAGCTTGGCCGGGCGCAGAGCCTCACCGTCCTCGCCTACCAGGACCAGGCCGTGCTGCTGGCCGGCCACGCTCACTGCCACCACATTGGCCCGGTCGGCATCGGTCAATTGGGCAAAGCAGGCCGACAGCGCTTCCCACCAAGTTGCCGGGTCTTGCTCGCTCACCGGCGGCTCCCAGCGCGAGTGGGTGTGCGGGGCGCTGGTCCGGTCAACCAGCAGACCGGAGTCGAGTTCTCGCAGTTCTACCTTTGCGGACTGGGTGGAAGAGTCCACCCCGGCCACCAATGCACGGCCAACCATCAGCGGCCAATCGCAGCAATGCCCGACATCAGCCTGTCAACCTAACACTCGGTTACTTGGCGCCCCATCAATTCGGCGTGGACCAGATGATGCGGTTGACCTCATTTTCCAGTCTTTCCTGGCGCCCCGACACCGGCTGGGGATCGAGCCCATCGGCAACCGCCTGATCGGCTAGCGCGGCAAGGTCCACATCACCCTTCAGGATCTCGGCGCCCAATCCTGAGTCCCAACGGGCATAGCGGTCGGCCCGGGCCTGTTCGATGGCCCCGTCGGCCAGCATGGCCTCCGCCACCAGCAGAGAGCGGGCCAGTGTGTCGATGCCGCCGATGTGGCCCCAGAACAGGTCGTCTCTGGCCATACTCTGGCGGCGGAGCTTGGTGTCGAAGTTGAATCCGCCGGTGGTGAATCCCCCGCCTCGCAAGATCTCATAGAGAGCCAGCGAGAGCTCGTCCACCGAGTTGGGGAACTGGTCGGTGTCCCAACCGTTCTGGGGGTCACCCCGGTTGGCGTCCACGCTGCCGAAGATGCCGTTGTCCACCGCATAGGCCACCTCGTGGTGGAAGGAGTGGCCCGACAAGGTGGCGTGGTTCACCTCGATGTTCACCTTAAACTCATCGACGAGGCCGTAGCGATCCAAGAAGCCGTGAACCGAGGTGCAGTCGTAGTCGTACTGGTGCTTGGTGGGCTCCTGGGGCTTGGGTTCGATTAGCAAAGTGCCGGTGAAGCCGATTTTGCGCTTGTGCTCAGCCACCAGTGTCAGAAAGCGGGCGAGCTGGTCGGCCTCTTGGCGCAGGCGGGTGTTGAGCAGCGTCTCGTACCCCTCACGCCCGCCCCAAAGCACGTAGTTGGCCCCGTCGAGGCGGTGGGTGGCCTCCAGCATGTGGCGAACCTGGGCCGCGGCGTGGGTGAACACATCGGGGTCGGGATTGGTGGCCGCCCCAGCGGCGTAGCGGGGATGGGAGAACAGGTTGGCCGTGCCCCACAGCAGCCGCACACCGGTGGCCTCCATCTTCTCCGCAGCCCGCTCCACCATGGTGTCGAGATTGGACCGGCTCTCGTTTAGGTCTGCGCCCTCTGGGGCCATGTCCACATCGTGGAAGCAGAAGAACGGCGTCCCCAGCTTCTCGAAGAACTCGAACGCGGCATCCTGCTTGGCCCGAGCGGCGGCCATTGGGTCCTGTCCCGGGTCCAACCAGGGTCGGTCGAACGTGCCGTGGCCGAAGATGTCGCTGCCCGGCCAATTGAAGCTGTGCCAATAGCACACCGCGATCCGCAGGTGGTCCTCCATGCGCCGGCCCATGACCTGGCGGTCGGGGTCGTACACCCGGTAGGCCAGTTGGCCAAGCCCCGCTCGACGGCCGGCAAAGGCCACCGGCTCGGGAACGGTGTCGAAGAAGTCAGTCATGGTGAGCCTCCGTCATGGCGCCGTCGCTGCCATCGCCGAGTCTAAAGATTGCCTCTTACAGCCGCCCGATCACCGGCTGATTGTCCGTGTACGCTGACGGGGTTGACATCAAGCATCGAGCATGAGAGGCGGGTCCATGTCTTTTCCTTCTGACCTCGAGATCGCCCGCGGGGCGAACCTCCGACCACTAACTGAAATCGCCGAAGAGGCCGGCATCCCGGTCGAGATGCTGGAGCCCTACGGGGCCGGGGCAGCCAAGATCAGCCTGGATGCCATCGAGGCTCTGTCTGATCGGCCCCGAGCCCGCTACGTGGTGGTGACGGCCATCACCCCAACGCCATTGGGCGAAGGCAAGACCACCACCACCGTGGGGCTGGGTCAGGGATTCGGGCACATCAACAAGAAGGCGACCATCGCCATCCGTCAGCCGTCACTGGGGCCGACTTTCGGCATCAAGGGCGGTGCAGCTGGCGGCGGCTACAGCCAGGTGGTGCCCATGGAGCTGTTCAACCTCCACCTCACCGGCGACATGCACGCGGTGACTGCGGCCCACAACATGTGCTCGGCCATGCTCGACGCCCACATCTACCACGGCAACGAGTCAGGCCTGGATCTGCACAACATCACCTGGCGCCGGGTGGTGGACATCAACGACCGGGCACTGCGCAACATCGTGCTCGGACTAGGTGGTCGGCTCGACGGGATTCCCCGGGAAAGCGGGTTCGATATCACAGCCGCCTCTGAGGTGATGGCCACCCTGGCGCTGGCCACATCTCTATCCGACTTGCGAGCCCGTTTGGGGCGCACCGTGGTGGGCTACACCAAAGCCGGCGATCCGGTGACTGCTGAGGACTTGAAGGCCGCCGGGGCCATGGCCGTTTTGCTGAAAGACGCCCTCAAGCCCAACCTCATGCAAACCCTGGAGGGCGGTCCCGCCCTGGTTCACACCGGGCCGTTCGGCAACATCGCCACCGGCAACTCCTCCATCGTGGCCGACCGCATCGCCATCCACACCGGCGACTTCTTGGTAACCGAGGCCGGATTCGGCGCCGACATGGGGGCTGAGCGCTTCTTCAACATCAAGTGCCGCTATTCGGGCTTAGCGCCCGACGCTGCGGTGATGGTGGCCACTGTGCGGGGGCTCAAGGCCCACTCCGGCAACCACCGCATCGTCGCCGGGCGCCCCTTGCCCGAGGCGCTGCTGGCTGAGAATCCCGACGAGGTGCACGCCGGAGGCGACAACCTCCGCAAGCAACTCTCCAACATGAAGGCCCACGGGGTGACCCCGGTGGTGGCCATCAACGCATTCCCCGGCGACCACGACGCCGACCTGGCTGCCATCGGCGAGATCGCCGACGAGTACGGCGCCCGCTGTGCGGTGACCACCCACTTCTCCGACGGGGGCGCGGGGGCGGCCCAGTTGGCCGAGGCGGTGGCCGAGGCCTGCGAGGAGCCCAGCTCCTTCAAGGTTCTGTACGAGGACGATCTGTCGCTCAAGGACAAGATCGCCGCGGTGGCCACCACCGTGTACGGCGCCGACGACGTGGAGTACTCGGCCACGGCCAACCGCCAGCTCGACACCTACGAGAATGCCGGCTTCGGCCACCTCCCGGTGTGTATCGCCAAGACCCACCTGTCCATCTCGTCCGACCCCTCCCTCAAGGGCGCGCCCACCGGGTGGACCCTGCCGGTGCGGGAGGTGCGGGCCTCGGTGGGCGCAGGGTTCGTCTACCCCATCTGCGGCGATATGCGCACCATGCCCGGCCTCGGCCGCCAACCCGCCGCCATGGGCATCGACCTCGACGAGAACGGTGAGATCATCGGCCTGAGCTAGCAAGGGTCGAGGCCGTTCGGGACAGATAGGCTTAATCGACCTCAGGGTCCCTCTGGGGGAAAGGGGTGTTTATGGCGAGGCGGGAACGTTTGACCGTGCCGATGGTGCGGGACAACGGGAGCCTGCGAGAAGCGACGTGGGACGAGGCCCTGTCACGGGCCGCCACTGGGTTCAACCAAGTGCTCGAACAGCATGGACCACAGGCGTTCGGGATGTTCAGCTGCTCCAAGGCCACCAACGAGATGAACTACATCGCCCAGAAATTCATCCGCACGGTGGTGGGCTCCAACAACATCGACTCCTGCAACCGAACTTGACACGCTCCTTCGGTCGTCGGTCTGGCGACAGTGTTCGGAGCGGGAGGGGGCACGAGCTCCTATCAGGAGATTGAGGAGGCCGACCTGATCCTCCTATGGGGGTCCAACGCCCGCGAAGCCCATCCCATCTTCTTCCATCACCTGCTCAAGGGAATCGACAACGGCGCCCGCATGTACTGCGTCGACCCCCGCTACACCTCCTCGGCCCAATTCTCCGACGTCTGGGTTGGCATCGACGTGGGCACCGATATCGCCTTGGCCAACGGGATCGGCCGGGAGATCATCCACGCCGGTCTGGCCAACCAAGACTTCATCGACCACTCCACCCAGGGATTCGAGGCCTACGCCGCCTCGGTGGAGCCGTTCACCCCCGACGCGGTGGCCGCCATCTGCGGCATCCCCGCCGAGGTGGTGGTGGAGATGGCCCACGCCTACGCCACCGCTGATACCGCTCAAATCTTGTGGACCCTGGGCATCACCGAGCACCACAACGCGGTGGACAACGTGCTGTCGCTATGCAATCTGGCTTTGCTCACCGGTCATGTGGGTCGGTGGGGGTCGGGGCTGGTGCCGTTGCGGGGTCAGAACAACGTGCAGGGCGGCGGCGACATGGGGGCCATCCCCAACAAGTTCCCCGGCTTCGCCAGCGTGGACGACCCCGATCATCGGGCCCGTTTCGAGGCCACCTACGGCCGGGAGCTCAACCCGGTTCCCGGCTGGCACCTCACGCTGATGTTCGAAGCCATGGAGCGAGGCGACCTGAGGGCGCTGTATGTGATCGGCGAGAACCCCGCCGATTCCGAGGCCGATGTGGCCCACGCCCGGGCCCAAATGGAAGGCCTGGACATCCTGGTGGTGCAGGACATTCTGATGACCCGCACCGCCGAGATGGCCGATGTGGTGCTGCCCGCCTCGGTGGCCTGGGCGGAAAGCGACGGCACCGTCACCTCCAGCGAACGTCGGGTTCAGCGAGTGCGGCCCGCGGTTTCGCCCCCCGGCCAGGCCCGCCACGACATCGACATCTTGTGCGATATGGCCGAGGCCATGGGTTCCGAGCTCGGTCCTCGCGACCCGGAGGCAGCGTGGGACGAGCTGCGCTCTCTGTCGGCCATGCACGGGGGCATGGCCTGGGGGCGCCTGGAAGCTGCTGGCGGTTTGCAATGGCCGTGCCCCGACGAGGACCACCCCGGTAGCACCTTCCTTCACGGCTGGCTGTGGGCTGACGATCTGGAGGGCCGCGACCCGGCTCCGTTCTCAGTGCTGGAACATGAGGGGCCCACCGAGGAGTTGAGCGAGGAATTTCCCCTGCGGCTCACCACCGGGCGGGCGCTGGACTCCTACAACACCGGGGTGCAGAGCGGGAACTACGATTCGCCGCTGCGGTTCGCAGGTCTGGATTTGAATCCGACCGATGCCGCTGACTTGGGCATTGCCGACGGTGACCGGGTGCGAGTGTCCTCCCCACGGGGATCAGTGGAAATGAACGTCCGGCTGGTATCGAGCCTGCCGACAGGATTGGCATTCACCACACTGCACCAGCCTGAGCTGATCGACGTGAACGTGCTCACAAACCCCGACTGGGACCCGAAATCCGGCACCGCCGAGTTCAAGGCGGCTGCGGTGCGGGTAGAGCTGGTCGATGCCCCCGAGACCGCGGGGGCCACCGTTGGCTGACCTCCACTTCGGAGACGACGAGCCCACCGATGCCGAGTTGGCCGCCATTGACGCCATCGTCTCCCCAGCCGACGCCGCCACTGTTACCGAGACTGAACGGGTGGTGCGCGGAGGTCGCAGCCGGCGCCAAGGACTGCGCCACCTGCTGCTGCCCGTCCTGCATTCGCTTCAGCATGAGAACGGCTGGATCAGCCCTGGTGGATTGAACGGCGCGGCCAAGCGGCTGGGGGTGCCGCCCGCCGAGGCCTATGGCGTGGCCACGTTCTATGAGCTGCTGCGCACGACTGACCCCGGACACCGCGATGACGTGGTCCACGTGTGCGTCGACCCGTCGTGTGCTCTGGCCGGCAACGAAGAGCTGCGGGGGTCGCTGGAGGCCGGCGGGGCCAAGGTCCACGACAGCCCGTGCCTCGGTCAGTGCGAACGCGCCCCTGCGCTGTTTGTCCAGGGTGTGGGGCGCCCCGACCGGGTGCCGGCTGATGACGTAGAGGTTTTCTCGCTTCCTCAGGCCGGCGACCCTGGCCTGAGGGTGCTGTCCCGGGTGGGTGTGGTGGACCCGACATCGCTGGAGTCCTACCGGGAACACGGCGGTTACGAGGCGTTGGCCTCTGCCATCGAGATCGGGCCCGATGCGGTGATCGCGGCCATCAGCGACTCAGGGTTGTCGGGCCGGGGCGGGGCCGCGTTTCCCACTGGCATCAAATGGCGGGCCGTCGCCGATGAGCCCGGCCCCGACAAGCACGTGGTGGCCAACTGCGACGAGTCTGAACCCGGCACCTTCAAAGACCGCATCATCTGCGAGCACGACCCTTTCGCCGTCATCGAGTCGATGACCATTGCCGGGCTGGCTACCGGGTCTCCCCACGGGTGGATCTACATCCGAGGCGAATATCCCCGAGCTACCACCCGACTGGAGGGAGCCATTGCCCAAGCCCGGGCCGCGGGTTTATTGGGCGACGACGTGGCCGGCAGTGGTCAACGATTCGACATCGAGCTTCGCCGGGGGGCAGGGGCCTACATCTGCGGTGAGGAGACGGCGCTCTTCAATTCCATCGAAGGCTTCCGGGGCGAGCCCCGCAACAAGCCCCCCTTCCCCACCACCCATGGCCTGTTCAACCAGCCCACCGCCATCAACAACCCCGAGACTCTTGTCAACGTGCTCGACATCGTGGTCGACGGCCCAGACGCCTACCGCTCGGTGGGCACCGAGCGCTCCCCCGGAACCCGGCTGTTCTGTCTTTCGGGCCGAGTAGGAGTCCCCGGCCTCTATGAGGTGCCATTCGGCACCACGCTTGGGGAACTGCTCGACCTGGCTGGAGGGCCGGTGGGCTCGCTGGCCGCGGTGTTGCTGGGGGGCGCGGCTGGGGTGTTCGTCAGCCCTGACGCTTTGGATATGCCTCTCACCCTGGAAGACGCCCGGGAGGCAGGGGCCACCCTGGGGTCAGGCGTGGTCACCGTGTTCGACGACACCGTGGACATGGAGGACGTGGTCGTCCGCATCGCCGAGTTCTTCCGGGACGAGTCGTGCGGCCAGTGTGTGCCCTGCCGGGTCGGCACCCAGCGCCAGCACGAGGTGCTCGTGGAGCTGCAAGGCTCCGGGCAAGCGCTCACACCCCAGCGAGCCGAGCTGATCGACGACATGGCCCTGGCCATGGTGGATGCCTCCATTTGCGGCTTGGGCCACACCGCGGCCTCCGCGGTGCGCTCCGCGATCGATCTGGGCCTGATAGGAAGTAGCTCGTGAGCCCTGCTGTCACCGAGACCGCGGTCACCGTCCGGGTCGACGGCCAAGAAGTGGCCGTGCCCGAGGGAGCCACCATCCTGGATGCTTGCGACGCCGCGGGCATCGATACTCCCACCATCTGCTACGGCCCCACCCTCACCCCGGTAAACGTGTGCCGGGTGTGCGTCGTGGAACTGGACGGCAGCCGGGCCCTAGTTCCCTCCTGCTCCCGCCCCGTCGAGGAGGGCATGGTGGTCCACACCGACAGCGAGCGGGTGCGCCACAGCCGCAAGATGGTGATTGAGTTCCTGGCCACCGGGGTCGACGTCTCCCAGGCCGACGAGCTGGGCCAATGGGCTGAGCACTACGGGGCCGACCCCAACCGCTACGTCCCCGGCGGCGAGACCATGAACGAGCCGGTGCGGGTGCAGGACAACCTCTACATCCGGGACTACGACAAGTGCGTGCTGTGCTACCGCTGCGTAGAGGCCTGCGGCGACGACGCCCAGCACACCTACGCCATCTCGGTGGCCGGCCGGGGCTTCGGCGCCCGCATCTCCACCGAGTTCGACGTGACCCTCCCCGACTCGGCCTGCGTGTACTGCGGCAACTGCGTGGCGGTGTGCCCCACCAACGCCCTCCAGTTCAAGACCGAGTTCGACCTGCGCGAGGCCGACGACTGGCGCCCCGAAGACCAAACCGTGACCCAAACCGTGTGCTCCTACTGCGGCGTGGGCTGCAACCTCGAACTCCACGTGCAAGACAACCAGATCGTCAAATGCACCTCCCCCGACGACCACGACGTCACCCGCGGCAACCTCTGCATCAAAGGCCGCTTCGGCTGGAATTACGTGTAGGGCTGTTTCAGAAGCGGCCCGAAACGGACAAATGGCCCTTGGCGAGGCACTAGGCGGCTATTCGAGCCCGTGTCTGGCATACACGTAGAGGTTCACAGGGGTGTCGGCAAGGACTGCTTCCCAGGACCGTCCGACATTTCCCTCTGCGACGTGGATGTCCGCGCCTGTTGAGATTGCTGCGGCAAAGAGCTCGGCGGCGACCAAGCTCAAACCGTACACGATCTTCAACCTCGCCACTGATTCTGTATAGGTACGCGGATCCAGTATTTCCAGTACGCCAGGAGGAGGTGAGAGTGCAGCATCTAGCAGAGAACTCTGCACACCTTGACTCAATCGTCCAAACGAACGGCTATCAAGGAGGGCGCGCAAGAGTCGCAAGTGAAGTGTCCAAGGCAGAACGGGAGTCTGGCTACCCCAACCAGGTAAGCGTCGACCGCTCAGCGCCATTCGGGCAATATGGTCGTCAACGAGGATCACGGCCGAGAGCGACTCCGGACCCTCTGTGGAGGCTTAGGTCAGACTGAAGTCTGAATCCTGGGCGAATAGCCGCTCGCACAACTCGAAGTACTCCTCCCCAAGTTGTGCAAAGACCTCGCGAGTGACGGCATCAAGACCGGGAGCCGGCGCGTCGACAAAAGGAGAGTCAACCACGTGCGTCCTCTTCACATTGACCAGCCGAGGAAGGTACTCCTCGCCAGAAGCGTGAACCGATGCCATCGGCGTCAGTGTACCCCCTCATCGGGGCTTTTCTACCGAGGGGCCGAACCCTTCCGCTGCGGCGACATCAGAACCACCATCACCGCTCAGCGCCGTCTACGACGCCGAACCGACCGCACCTCGTCTACAGCCATTTGCATCGCCTCGTCCTCTGACAATTCGGCGTTGGCCTTGACATTTGCTGCTAGATCTTCCCGAACTCGGGCAGTGAAGTACTCCCAAGCCGACTGGCGGCTCACTCCGAGCGCATTCCCAACCTGCTCCCAAGTGGCCCCGGCTGATCGGGCCGCCAAGACTTTGTCGCGACGCAACCGCTCCAATTCCGGCTCACTGCGGGCAAGCTCCCGCAGCGCCTCCAAGGGGTCAGCCGGCAGTGCATCAGCAGTAATCACGCCCATGTCTGTCAGGATATCCTGACATATTCACTATGCCAACAAACTTCCGTTCTCTCGCCCTGTCTTGGGCGCGCACTTGCTTCGAGGCCGCGTCTACAAGCGAAGGAAAAGATGGGGAGCAACAATTCCTCAAGGCACGTCGTCGAGTGGTTGCGGGAGACCAAAAAGATCGTCCGCTGCTGTGAGGTCAGCAGGCAGGCGAGGCTGTTGCTAGAGCCGGAGGCCGGTCTGGCGCTGTACTACCGCAAGCAGGTGATCAACGACCAAGTTTGATTGTCTGAGAGGCCCACTCGCCTTCCAACCCGAGGAGCTGTTTACAGACTGTCGCGGTGCGATGCTCCGGGTCGTCGGCGGGACCTGGATGCCTGTCGATGATGCTACGGGTGGCTGCGGCGAAGTTGAGGATTGTGCCTGCCTTCTTGTGGTCGTCGTCGATGCCGTCAGCTGCATATTTCTCCAGGGATTCGCGCAGGGTCGTGTTGCCAGGCATTGGTGTCTCCGTTCTATCGGTGGCACGGTCACGGGAAAGTAGGCGCTGCTGTTAGTCGAGTCCACGTCAGGAAGGGTTCTCCTCTAGGCAAGTCTCGACAGAGTTGGCAGCGGCAAGATGGGCGCTCTGGAGCAGCCCGAGTTCGTCAGCTATCGAATCCCAGTTTCGGGAGACATCAGACCACTCCCGTTCCTCTTTACGGAGCCCGGCGCGGCGGGCGATCCGGGCGTTGTATTCTGCCACTTCTGCCCTGAACGCGGCTTCCCTGATCCGACGCACGCTCTCTTCGGGATGATCGTTCTGCTCGATCTGTTTCCCCTTTTTCTGGAGGAACTCGCTGAGGCTCATGCCGCTATCGAAGAATTCGAACCCTTGGTCATCCGTGAGGAGAACGCCCCCGGACATGGCATGGAGTTCCCGCAATATCTGAATTGCGAAAATTTGGGAGAGTGCCCAAGCTTCGTCGCGGATATATACATCGGGGTGATAGTCCATCTGATCTTGCAATGCATTCGAGAGGCTGCCAACGGCAGATGCCGCCGCCGCCTCGGCTGCCTCCCATTCGGCAGAGTTCTCGTAGTTCGCCATGTCCAGTCTGGCCCTATTCCTGGTCTCGACCAGGAACGCGCACGGGTGCCGGGTCGGGGTCGGCGCGGGCGTTGCTATCGGGGTGAGCATCAGCATGGGCGTGGGGGCGACATCGGCAGCATCCTGTTCTATCCCCAGTTCAGAGATCTGGGCTTCGGAATGCTCAACCTTTGCCGAGTTGTCGGTGCAGGCGGCAAGGAGAGAGACGGTGATCAGGGCCGCGGTAACGGTACGAGATACGGTCACGGACCCTTCCGGAGGCAGGACATTCTTTCGGGCGATTGCAAGGGCGAAACTGCTTCACGGTCTAGCGACGCTGAGGCCAGGACCCGGTCCCCTGAGAGTCTACGTTCATGAGGCATTCCACAACTCTTGGGCAATGTCCCATAACTGGACGATGCCGAGCAGGCGATTCCCGTCCTCAACAACAAGCACAAAGTCATTGGTGCCGAAGTACTCGATCAACTCGGTAGTTAGAGCTTCTCCTTCGCTACGAAGCATCTCCGCCTTCACCGGCTCCTTGACACTACGGACTGTCACAAGGGGGGCTTGTTGCGCCAGTGTCCCGGCTCCGATGATGGCGAGGTAGCGGGAAGTGAGCACTCCGACCACCCTTCGCGACTCCTCGTTGTCGACAATCGGGAACTGGTCGTATCCAAATTCCTCAATCTTGCGGATGGCCTCCGTAAGCGAGTCATCCTCGAGCAGGCACTCGGGTCCTGGAACCATCATCTGCCCGAGGGTGAAATCTGAAGGCATGTTGGACTCACACATATATGACATATCCACCTTATGCCTTATCAATATGTTGAGCTATCCCAGGGGGTATTGTCACTAGCGTCGGTAGACTTGTGGCATGGATTTAGGTGTTCTCACCAGGGTAAACGCCACTCGGGATGGCCTCGGGCAGAAGAGCCGTGGCAGTGGCGGCGTGAAGGTCGAGCTGGCTGATTTCTCGGGGTTGAAGTCGGGGGATTTGGTCAAGTTGATCCTCCAAGCCGACAGTGCTCGGCGGCAGCTTGATGGCTATCTGACCGCTTTGTTGGGGCGGCTTGGCGATCTGGAAGGGCAAGACGCTGTTGAAGAGTTGTGCCGGCAGTTTGGGCTCGGGCGTCACCGGGCTCGTCAGCAGGCCAAGGCTGCGGGATCGCTAAAGGCACTGCCCGAGACGCTGGAGGCAGCAAAGCAAGGTTGGATCTCGATAGATCACGCGCGAGTGATGGGAGAGTCGCATCAGCGGGCGCCGTTGTCGGATGCCGAAGAGCTTGAGCTGATCACTTTGGCCGTCTCCGAGGATCTCGACCAGTTCAAGAAGACCGTGGCTCGCATCGAGGATCAGCGCCAGGCTGATGATGGGCTGTCCCGCCATGAGCGCCAGCGGGAGCGTCGCAGCGCCAAGGTGTTCGACGGGGACAACGAGATGGTGATCTTGTATGCCGAACTGGACCGCATCGCCGGTGAGCGAGTCAAGACTGCTCTCCACGATCTGAGCGATCGGCTGTTCCGCGAGGACGCCAGGGTTGAGAGCGACCGCACCCACGACCAGCGCAACGCTGATGCCCTAGTCGCGCTCATTACTCAACGACCAGAGAGTTCTGAGTCCACCACTGACGATGACGTTCAGGATGGCAACTCAGAATGCGACGGAATTGCGCCGCAGGCCACCACGCTGATTGTCTCCGTCGACTACGACACGCTCAGCGGCCAACTCAAGAACGCCGGACTCATCGACGGTACGCCCATCAATGTTGACGATCTGCGCCACATCGCTTGCGACGCTGGCATCGTCCCGGCGATCTTCGCTGCCGACGGCCAGCCGCTCTACCTGGGAAGAAAACAGCGAGCCGTCACCGCCGCTCAGAAACTGGCGCTAGTCGCCCGCGACAAGCAGTGCGTCGGATGCGGCATGAGAGCCAGCGCCTGCGATGCCCACCACATCATTTGGTGGGACCACGACGGCCCCACTGACATCACCAACCTCGTGCTGCTATGCCCCAAGTGCCACAAGAAGGTCCACAAGCAGGGTTACGCGGTCGCTCGAGGTCCTGACGGAAGACACCAATTGAAATCACCGAAGCGTGGCTCCGCCGGAGCCCTCCCCCGAGGACCAACCCGCACCGCGGCGGCCTAGCCCGTCGCCCGAAATACCCGTACTGAGACTTGCTGTCGCAAACGGCCCAGTTGGTCATTGTGCCCGCCCCATGAATGAGCGAGAATTCCGGGCGATGACTGCTATCAAACTCGACGGCGAAATGCTGTCAGCTGAAATCAAAGAAGGACTGCGGGAGCGGATCGCCGCGCTGGCCGAGAAGGGCGTAACCCCAGGATTGGGGACGCTGTTGGTGGGTGACGATGGGCCATCAGCCAACTACGTGTCCATGAAGCACCGCGACAGCGAGGAACTGGGGATGGGCTCTCGGGAGGTCCACCTCCCTGCTGATGCATCCCAGGAAGAGGTCGACGCCGTGGTGGACGACTTCAACGCCGACCCGGCGGTGGACGCCTACATCATGCAGTACCCCTTCCCCGACCATCTTGACTACGAGACTGCGCTGTTGCGGGTGTTGCCCGAAAAGGACGCCGATGGGCTGCACCCGGTGAACCTGGGGCGGCTGGTGCAGGGGGTGGACGCTCCGCTGGCCTGCACCCCTCGGGGCATCCAGCTGATGCTGGAGCGCTACGAGATCCCCATCGCGGGCCAACACGTGGTGATCATCGGGCGGGGCCTCACCATCGGCCGGCCGTTGGCCAACTTGTTGTCGCTGAAGCGGCCCAACGCCAACGCCGCAGTCACCGTGGTTCATACCGGGGCGGGCGACATCTCCCGCTATACCAAGAACGCCGACATCCTCATTGCCGCGGCCGGGGCGCCCCGCATGGTGAAGGCCGAGATGGTCAAGCCCGGTGCGGCGGTGGTGGCCGCCGGGGTGAGCTTTGCCGACGGCAAGCTGGTGTCGGATGTGGACGACGACGTGGCAGAGGTAGCGGGCTGGTTGTCGCCGCGAATCGGCGGGGTGGGGCCGATGACCCGTACCATGCTTATGGCCAACACCGTGGCCGCCGCCGAACGGGCCGTGGGCTGAAAACCCCGGCTCGCCGAAGGACAACCAACAACCACACCAGACAAGCATCCAGAGGACATAGCCATGGCCGACGCCTACATCATCGACGCAGTTCGCTCTCCTATGGGCCGCTTCGGCGGAGGACTTAGCCACCTGCACCCGGCCGACCTAGGCGCCAACATCCTGAGCGGCCTGATTGAGCGCACCGGCGTGGACCCTGGTGCGGTGGACGACTGCATCATGGGCTGCGTGGGCCAGATCGGCGCCCAGGCGTTCAATGTGGCCCGAAACGCCTGGCTGTCGGCCGGGCTCCCCGAGCACGTCCCAGCGGTGAGCATCGATCGCCAATGCGGCTCGTCACAACAGGCGGTGCACTTTGCCGCTCAAGGGGTTATGTCGGGCACCCAGGACCTGGTGGTGGCCGGCGGTGTGGAGGTAATGAGCCTCATCACCCTCAACAGCCAGGGCGACGTGGGCCCCGACCTGGGCATGCGCTATCCGTTCGACGGCGACGGCTGGGCCAAACGCTTCGCCGACGAGGAGGTCCACCAGTTCCGAGGCGGCAACCTCATCGCCGAGCGCTGGGACGTCACCCTGGAGGACATGAACGGTCTGGCCCTGCGCAGCCACCAGAACGCGGCCCGGGCCTGGGAGGAAGGCCGGTTCGAGCGTGAGGTGCAGGCGGTTGGCGACTGCGCTCGCGACGAGGGCATCCGGCCCGATACCTCGATGGAGAAGATGGCAAAGTTGCGGCCGTTCTCCGAGCACGGGCCATTGACCGCTGCCAACTCCAGTCAGATCACCGACGGCTCGGCGGCGTTGCTCATCGCCTCCGAGAAGGCGGTGGCCGAGCACGGCCTCACTCCCCGGGCTCGAGTCCACACCATGGCGGTGGTGGGCAGCGACCCGGTGCTCATCCTCACTGGCCCCATCCCGGCCACCGCCAAGGTGCTGGAGCGAGCCGGTATGGGCCTGGACGACATCGATCTGTTCGAGTGCAACGAGGCCTTCGCCTCAGTGGTGCTGGCCTGGGCCAAGGAAACCGGCGTGGACATGGACAAGGTGAACGTCAACGGCGGAGCCATAGCCCTTGGACATCCACTGGGAGCCAGCGGGGCCCGCATCATGACCACGCTGCTCAACGAACTGGAGCGCAGCGGCGGACGCTACGGCCTCCAGACCATGTGCGAGGGCGGCGGCTTGGCCAACGCCACCATCATCGAGAACCTGGCTGCGTAGCCAAGAAAATTCACGGAGAGATCCCCGAGGAGACAGCGAAGACAATGGGCATCCACATCGACCACATCTCATTGCTGGTTAAAGACCTGGTTCAGGCTGAAGAAGACTGGCGCCAGATCCTCGAAGTGCTGGCCCCAGGCCACACCATGAAGGTCACCCGAGGCGAAGGCGCCGACGACATGGACGGAACCCCCATGGCGTGGGTCACGTTCCAGAACCCCGACCCCACCGGCGTGTCCATTCAGCTGTGGTCGCCCGCAGAGCCCGGCCACTGGCCCGACAAAGTGTTGGCCAAGAAGGGCGAGTACGTGCACCACATCGCCTTCTGCTCTGACGATTTTGACACCATGATCGACGGGGTGCGGGATGCCGACATCCCGCTGGTGATGGACGAACCCAGCAATCCCGACACCCAGCCGTGGCTCAAGTGGAACTTCATCCCCCCCGACAAGGCCCACGGCCCGCTGATCGAGTTGGCTACCCGCTACCTGTCGGTGGGCGAAGAGTGGCTCCCCCATCCCGACAACGCCGAGAACCAGCCTTTAGCCGACGAGCTCCACGACCGTTTCGCCGGCTAGCAGAATTCCCGCTGCGATCAAGCCATGACCGACTCCCCGGTGGCCATCACCATGCCGGTGGAGGACGGCCTTTCGATCGGATGGCTTACTGACCTGGTCGTACACGCCGAGCAAGCCGGAATCGACACCGCGCTGGTAGGCGAAGTGGCTGGGCCTGAGGTGTTTGCCACCCTGGGGGCCATGGCCGCCCGCACCGAGAGGATCAGGCTGGGCTCGGGCATTGTGGCCGCCTATACCCGCTCCCCCGCCCTCACTGCCATGGGGTTTGCCACTCTGGCCTCGCTGGCCCCAGGACGAATAGTCGCCGGCATCGGGGCCAGCAGTCCCATCGTGGTGGGTCGCTGGCATGGCGGTGACTTCGAGCAGCCTCTGGCCACCGTGAGGGAGTTCATCGCGCTGCTGCGAGCCGCCCTAGCTGGCGAAAAGCTCAACCACGATGGCCCCCGGTTCCGCTCCAAGGGGTTCCGGATCGACCTGCCCCCGGTGGAGGTGCCCATCTGGCTGGGGGCCATCAACCCCCGAATGCTGGCCGTAGCCGGGGAGATCGCGGATGCGGTCTTCATGACGTGGTGTCCGCCGTCGGAAGTAACTCCCAAACGCGAGATCGTCGATGCCGCGGCTGATGAAGCTGGACGCGAACGGCAAGACGTCACCACCGTGCTGTCGTTTTGGGCCTATGCCGGCCCCGACCATGAGCAAGCCCTGGAGCGGATGCGGCGTCAGGTGTTGGCCTACTCCATGGTTCCCACCCATCAACCAGCCTTTGTGGGCACATTCGAGAACCTGCCCGAAGTAGCCGAGGCCTGGCACAACGGTGATCGGGCCAAGGCGCTGTCGCTGGTGCCCGATGAGGCAGTTCTGGCCCAGTGCGCGCTCGGGCCTGACATGCTGGCCGAGCGAATTGACACCTATCGGACTGCTGGCGTGGACCTCCCCATCGTGCTGCTCACCGGTGCCCATGTGGGCGATGACGTCGGCCCGCAGGCCACGGTGGACGCTCTAAGCCACATCGCCACGCCCTGAGGGGCCGCCTTCATAAAGTGCCGACCATTGGCCCACGCTCTTAGTATCCCCCCATGACCAAATGCGACGTTGTCGTCATCGGCGCTGGTGCGGCCGGGCTGAGCGCCGGAGCCCTTTTGGCCGCGGAAGGCAAATCGGTCACCCTTCTGGAACGCTCGCCATTCCTGGGTGGCCGTGCCCTGGCAGCTGACGACGATGGCTTCAAGGTGAACTTGGGCGGTCACCTCATCGAGGATCCCGGATCGGGTCTGACCAAGGTGTTCGAGCACGTCGGCAAAGAGCTCATCCACGGCGAGGTGTCCCATGACATGCCGATCTGGGACAACGAGACCCAAACCTGGGGATCGATCCGCGACCGCTACCCCGACAAGACCGAGGTCAAGAAGGTCATCAAAGCCATCACCGAGAGCTCATGGGACGAGCTCGAGGAGTGGGACGACCGCCCCATGCGGGAATGGCTGGCCCAGTACACCTCTGACCAGGGGGTCTACGACCTCTACGAGTTCATCGCCGTGCTGGAGTGCATGACCGACGAATGGTACGACCACTCGGCCAGCGACAACCTGTGGGTGCGCAAGATGCACTACGAGGAGCGGCACATGGCCGCCTACTCGTGCTGGCCCGGCCAGGGCTGGGACGGCATGTGGCAGGACCTGGCTGACGGCTTCACCGAGCACGGGGGCGAGCTGCGGATGCAGACCCCGGCTGGCCGGGTGCTGATCGAGAACGGCGCGGTAGTCGGCGTGTCCATCCCCCATGAGCCCAAGGTGCCCGTCGACTACGACGTCGGCGAGGTCATCGAGTGCGACGCGGTGATCTCCACGCTGCCGGTGTGGAACGTGTTCAACGTGGTGCCCGAGTGGGAGCTGCCCGAGTGGTACACCAGCCAGATCCGCTATCTGGCCCAAGACCAGTACCGGGTGACCATGCTCAACCTGTACTTCGCCACCGAGGAACCGGTGACCATGTTCGACCCCCGGGAGCTGGCTACTTGGCTGGCCACGCCCCACAGCCCGACGCCGGGGTACATGTACGACCAGGCGGCCATGGACCCCAACGGCATTCCCGATGGGCTCCACCTGTACTGCACCGGTGGCATCGTTCCCGGCTCCCGCGGGCGGGACCGGCGCTACATCGAGGACATGTACAACCGCCTCGAACAAGGCCTGTACGTGATGTATCCCGGCCTGGCCGAGCACGTGTGGAAGAGGCGCTTGTACGTGTTCGACCCGGCGTTCGGCGTGGCGCAGAAGCCCATGCTGGTGGGCAAGTTCCGGCCTCATTGGCGAGCCCCCACCGTCGACGGCCTGTACTTCGCCAGCGAGACCTTCCGCAGCCGGGGCATCGGCACCGACCGGTCGGCCCGGGCCGCCCTCACCTGCGTTGAGGACATCTTGGGCCGCCGCATCCCCACCTTCGGCGACGGCTGGCGCTATTGAGCACGGCCAACTGACAGACTGATTGAGTAGAGCAAGGAGCGAAAAGCAGATGGAGTTCACCCTCACCGACGAGCAGACGATGTTCCAAGAGATGGTCCGCAACTGGGTCGAGAAGGAATGCCCCAAGGATGCAGCCCGCGACTACGAGGCCCAGGAATTCGAGTACCCATTCGAGCTGTGGGACAAGATGTCCGAGGCCGGGTTCCACGCCATCGGCCTGCCCCCCGAACTGGGTGGACAGGGCGGCGACGTGGTCACCCAGATGATCCTCACCCGGGAACTGGCCCGCTCGCTGGCCGGGCTGACCTGGATCTTCGGCATCTCCTCGTTTTGCGCCAAGTCGATCAACAAGTTCGCCTCCGACGTGGCCCGGGAGGAGCTGATCCCGCAGTTGGCAGAGGGCAAACTTCGGGTGGCCATCGCCGTCACCGAGCCGTCGGGAGGCACCGACCTCATGGGGGCCATGCGCACCCGGGCCACCAAGGTGGACGGCGGGTGGAGCATCACCGGCCAAAAGATCTGGTCGACCGCAGCCCACGTGTCCGACTACCTGTTCTTGATGGCCCGCACCGAGGACATCGTCGACAAGCCGGCCCGAGGGGTGACCCTGTTCTTGGTGAAACAGCCTTCGGAGGGCTTGGAGTGCCGCCAGATCCCCAAGGTGGGCATGAAGTCGGTGGGGTCGTGCGAGGTGTTCCTCGACGACGTGTTCGTGCCCGACGAATACGTGGTGGGCCAGCCCGGCCAGGGCTTCTACCAAATGCTGTCCACCCTCAACAACGAGCGGATCATGGTGGCCGCCCTATGCACCGGCATCATCGACGGGTGTATCGAGGAAGCCATGAGCTACTTGATGGAGCGGGAGGCCTTCGGCAAGAAGATCGGCTCGTTCCAGGTGTGGCACCAGAACCTAGCCGACATGGCCATGATGCAGAAGCAGGCCGAGCTGATGACCTACTACGCAGCCTGGAAGTCGGAGTCGGGCGAGGACTGCGGCCGTGAGGCCAACATGGCCAAGGTGGTGGCCTCGGAGTACGCCGGCAAGTGCTCTGACATTGCCATCCAGGTGCTGGGGGGCATGGGCTACGCCCTGGAGACTCACCCTCAGCGCTACTGGCGAGACAGCCGCCTGTATCGCATTGGGCCCATCACCAACGAGATGGCGAGGAACAGCATCGCCGAGACCTTCGGGCTGCCCAGAAGCTTCTAGTGGCCCAAGTCCTTGAGAACCGGGTGGCGCTGGTCACTGGCGCGGGTCGAGGGATTGGGTTGGCGGTAGCGGCCCGTTTGGCCCGGGATGGCGCCGCCGTCGTGGTGAACGATCTGGACGGCGATGTGGCCGAGGAGGCAGCAGCCGCGATCGCCGCTGACGGCGGACAGGCGACAGCTTCGCCCGGCTCGGTGGTCGACCATGACGACATCGATGCCATGTTGAACACCGCCCAAGACTCGTTCGGCGGCTTGGACATCCTGGTGAACAACGCGGGTATCACCGCCGACGCCATGGCCCACAACATGACCGACGAGCAGTGGAACCTCGTCTGCGATGTGGCCCTTACGGGCACGTTCAACCTGTGCCGAGCGGCCTTCCCCCTGCTGCGGGGCAGCCGCGATAACCCGCCGGGCCATCACCGCAAGGTGGTGAACATGGCGTCCATCAACGGCATCTACGGAATCGCCGGCAACGTCAACTACTCCGCAGCCAAGGGCGGAGTGATTGCGCTAACCAAGTCGCTAGCACGGGAATGGGCCCGACACCGGATCAACGTCAACGCAGTGGCACCGGGGTACATCGCCGGGACTCGGCTCACCGGGGCCCGGGACGACAACACCGGCCTGGGTATCCCCGAGGCCATCATCGAGCGCATCGAGGCCCAGATCCCCATCGGACGCGCTGGCACCCCCGAAGACGTGGCCGGGGCCTGCGCTTGGCTGGCATCACCGGACTCCGACTATGCAACTGGGCAGGTGATCGAACTCCACGGAGGACGAGAGATGGTTGAATTGCTATGAGCGCCGAGAAGCTCACCACGCTCGAGGACGCGGCGGCCTTGGTGTGCGACGGCGACACCGTGGCTATCCAAAACATGGCCACTCAGGCCGCGCCCATGGCACTGGTGCGAGAGCTGATCCGCCAAGGCCGACGGGATCTCGGGGTGGTCTGCTTGGTGGGCGGCATATCAGTGGACTGGCTGGCCGCGGCCGGGTCCATGAACCGCCTCATCGGCGCGGCCGTGTCAATGGAGCAGTTCGGTCTGTGTCAGCGCTACCGCAAAGCAGTGGAGGCAGGCGCAATCCGAGTGGAGGAGCTGTCGGAAACGGCGCTCAACGCCCGGCTGGGGGCAGGGGCTCGCAACCTGCCGTTCTTGCCCACCCGGGGACTGATCGGCACCGACCTGATTGACGTGAACGACAACCTGCTGATGCTGGATGACCCGTTTGGCGGGCCATCGGTGGTGGCCTGCAAGGCGCTGGTGCCCGATGTGGCCCTGGTGCATGCCCACAAGGCCGACCGATTCGGCAACATCGGCTACGAGCCCACCGCGCTGTGGCCCGATCTGGGGATCATGCCCAAGGCCGCCACCACGGTGATCGTCACCGCCGAGGAGATCGTGGACTCCGAAGTGCTGCGGGCCAATCCCGACCGCACCGTGCTGCCGGGCTTCATGGTGGACGCGGTGGTCGAGGCGCCCTTCGGCGCCCACCCCACATCGTTCTCTCCCCGCTATGGCTACGACACCGCCATGCACCTGGAATGGATCGGCGCAGCCCGCGACGATGAAGCAGTGGCCGGATTCATGGAGAAATACGTGACCGGTCCTGCCGATCACGCTGCCTATTTGGAAACGGTAGGAGGCGCCGAGCGACAGGCAGCCCTAGAGAACTGGGAGCAGACCTAATGGCGTTCGTTGGCGGGAGCAAGTCCGGAAGGAAGACATCGGAGAGAACAGGATGAGCGACTGGCAGAACAGCCCTCCCGCTGACGACTGGACAATCGACGAGTTGATGATCGCCCGTCTGGCTGACTGCTTCGCCGACGGCGACCAGGCCTGCAACGGCATGGCATCGTTCGTGCCGGTCAGCGCCTTCTGGCTGGCCCGGCTCACCCACGCCCCCGATCTGGTATGGCTGGCCGGGGCGGTGGGACTTGAGCCCCGGCCCGACCGGGTCCCGGCCTCCACCCTGGAAGCCCCATTGTGGCGGGACTCCATCATGTATGTGGAGCAGTACGGCGACTTCTGGAACTTCGCCCTCAACGGCCGGTGGCTCACCAAGTTCTGCGTGGGGGCAGCCCAGCTAGACCGCTATGGCAACGGCAACAACTCGGTGATCGGCGCTGACTACCACAATCCCAGGGTGCGCCTGCCAGGAACCGCCGGTTTGGGCGACATGGGCTCCATCGGCAAGGCGCTCTACTACTGGAACCCCAACCACAATCCCCGCTCGCTGGTGGAGAAGGTGGACTTCGTCTCATGTGCTGGGTACTTGGGGGGCGGTTCCGAGCGAGCCGATGCCGGACTAGAAGGCGGACCCGAGCTGGTGATCACCAACCTCTGCGTGTTGGACTTCCACCCCGACACCCGCCACATGCAGGTGGCATCGCTGCACCCTGGAGTGACCTTCGAACAGGTGCAAGAGGCCACCGGATTCGAGTTGCCCGCACCGGAAGGGCAGCTGCCCACCACCGCGCTGCCCACCGCCGAGCAAGTCCGCCTGATTCGCGACATCATCGACCCCGACAACATGCGCCGCCGGGAATTCGGCGGATGAGAGACCACACCGCATCGCGCCGCTCCGTCCGAACGAGCGACAGGAACAGCGGATGAAGGATCTAGAGATCGGCGTTCCGGGACAGATCATGCCCCCGGCTCACAGGGCAGTGGAACTTGGCCAGCGGGCCGAGGCCGACGGTTACGACGCCCTCTGGTGGCCGTGCCATCTGATGGGCTGGCACCCCGATTCGATCTGGACGCCGGACATGAGTCCGCTGGCCGCCGTACAGCCCAGCGGCCATGTGTACTTCGATCCGCTGGTGATGATGGGCGCAGTAGGAGCCCAGACCGAGACCATCAAGGTGGGGGCCGTCGTCACCGACCTGATCCGCCGCCACCCGGCCATGGTGGCCAACATGGCCCTCACCCTCGACCACTTGACCCAGGGCCGGGTCATCTTGGGTTTGGGCTCGGGCGAGCGAATGAACGTGACCCCCTATGGCATGGACTTCGACCGTCCGGTCGGTCGCCTTGAGGAGGGCATCGAGATCATTCGGGCGCTGTGGGGAGCTGACGGCCCTATCAACTACGACGGCAAGTTCCATCAGCTCAAGGACGCCGTCCTGGGCCTGTCGCCCTATGGGGACGCTCCCCCACCCATCTGGACCGCGGCCCACGGTCCCCGGATGCTGCGCATCACCGGTCGGCTGGCCGACGGCTGGCTGCCCACCAAGCTGGCCCCCGATGTCTATGCCGACTCTTTGGCGACGATCCGCCAGGCGTCGGTGGAGGCGGGCCGCGACGCCGATGCCGTCACTCCCGGTTTGCTGGCTTACGTGCTGGCCGCCCCCGACGAGGCCACGCTGCGGCGCATGCAAGAAGCACCCTTGCTGCGGGCCATCATGGTGATGCTGCCCCCGCAGATCTTCCGCGAACTCGGGGTGGAGCCCCCCGAGGGATTCCACGACCTGATCCCCGCGTCGGTGCCCCGGAAGCAGGCCGAGGCCATCATCGACGGCATCCCCCCCAAGGTGGTGGACTACTACTGCTTCTGCGGCACCCCCGAGCAGATCGCCGAGGAGGTCCGCACCTACTACGACGCCGGTCTGCGCCATCTGATCATGTGGAACGTCACCGCCTTCGGCGACCCCGAGCTGGCCGGATGGTCATTCAAGGCCATGCGCGAGGTCAAAGACATCCTGAGAGGCAGCGGATGAGCCCCCTAGAGACAGTCAAGGACTACTTCGCGGCTCTCAACGCCGAGGACTGGGAGCTCATGGCCTCGGTGCTGCATCCCGAACTCGACCTGATCCCGTCTGGGTCGCGGCCCCGCATCGGATCCGACAAAGCCATCGCCATGTTCCAGAAGATCTTTGAGCGGTTCCCGGTCCACCAAGACAACCCAACCCGATTCCTGGAAGCCGGCAACACCGTTGTGGTGGAGATTGCGTTTGCTGGTTCGACTGCTGATGGCACCAAGGTGGCTTTCGACGCCGTAGACATCTTCGACGTGGAAGACGGCCGAATCTGCCGCCTCTCCCAGTGGTTCGACACCGCTGCCTTGGCCTCCATGCTAGAAAGTTGAATCGCTTTCAAAAGCTCCTGCCGAAGTAGCTCTGCCCTCCCGCAGCGCCCAGAGTGAACACGATGCGCAGCCCGGCAATCGAGGTAACCGGACTGCGCAAGTCCTACGGCGCGCACGAAGCAGTCGCCGGCGTTGACCTCCACGTGGAAGAAGGCGAGATTTTGGCCTTCTTGGGGCCAAACGGCGCGGGCAAGACCACCACGGTCGAAATTCTCGAAGGTTTCCGGACCCGTACTGCCGGAGAAGTCTCTGTTCTCGGCCAAGATCCGGCCAGCGCGGGCCTGGATTGGCGGGAGCGAATCGGGATCGTGTTGCAGGAGTCCCAGCCCGAGGAGTACCTGACGGTCGCCGAAACGGTGATCATGTGGGCTGCGTACTTCCCCGCCCCTCGCCCGGTGGCCGAAGTGCTCGAGCTGGTTGGGCTGGCTGGTCACCGAGACCAAAGGGTCGGGCGCTTGTCGGGAGGCCAACGTCGCAGGCTTGATCTGGCTTTGGCACTGGTGGGAAACCCCGAGCTGCTGTTCCTCGACGAACCCACTACCGGATTCGACCCGACCGCCCGTCGGGAGGCATGGGCCATGATCGACGGCCTACGCGACCTGGGGGTGACCGTTTTGCTCACCACCCACTACATGGACGAGGCCCAGAATCTGGCCGACCGCATCTCGGTGATCGCCGCCGGACAGATCATTGCCAGGGGCACGGCCGCAGACTTGGCTGAGGCGGCGTCGCTGCAAACCCGCATCTCCTGGAACGCCCAAGAGGTGCCGTTGGACGATTTGCCCGACCAGCTTCGAGCCGCGGCAACGGTGTTTGATGTGGCGGGCCAGCCTGGGGACTCAAGCACCCGCGCAGCTGAGGGCCCCACCAGACTTGCCGTTTTCACCAACGAGGTCACCGACACTGTTGCCGCACTGTTGCAGGCAGCTGGACGGCTGGGCGGCAAGATCGAGTCGCTGGAAGTGCAGACCCCAACACTGGAAGACACCTACCTGGCGTTGATCGGCGAGGCCGACCGCGCCGGAGGGCTAAACCGATGAACGCTCGGGGATTCCAGCAGCTGGCGACTCAGACTCGCTTCGACTTTGTGCTGCTGTGGCGCAACCCATTGGCCAGCTTTTTCACCGTCGTCCTGCCCCTCATCTTTTTGTTCGTGCTCACCGCGCTCTTCGGCAATGACTTGGTCACCCCGGCTGGCCCAAAGCTGGCCAGTCGCTTTGTGCCGGGCATCATCGCGTTGTCGGTGGTCCAAGCCTCCTTTGTGAATCTGGCCATCGTCACGGTCTTTCGCCGGGAGACGAGCATCCTCAAAAGAGTGCGGGGCACCCCAATACGCCCCTGGGTATTCATGGGGGGACTGGTCGCCACCGCTTACGCCGTGATCGCTCTAATGGCGGTGCTGATGGCGTTGATCGGCTGGGCGGTCTACGACGTGGATCTGTTGTGGAAGACGGTCCCCAGCCTGATCGTGACCTTGATCATTGGGGGCGCAGTGTTCTGTGCCCTTGGATTGGCGTTCACCAACCTGGTTCCCAATGAGACGACCGGCCCGCCGTTCCTCAACCTGGTCGTCTTACCGCTTTACTTCGTCTCTGACGTCTATGTGCCAGCCACCGACGACACACCCCAGGCGATCACCCTGATCGGCGACATCTTCCCCATCAGGCATCTGGCGGTGGCCCTGCAGGGGAGTTTCGACCCCCTCAGCGACAAGTCGATTTGGCCCGTAACCAACTGGCTGGTCATGGCGGCGTGGGGCGTGGCCGGTGCCCTCATCGTCACCCGGTGGTTCCGCTGGACTCCCCGAAACTGACGCGCTGAGATCCCGGTGGTTCCGCTGGACTCCACGAGACTGACGGGTTGAGAATTGAGCCCAACATGTCCTCGGTAGTGGTTGTCGGGTCGGGGGCTGCCGGATTAGCCGCCGCGGTGGCCGCGGCCCAGTCGGGAGCCGAAGTGACCGTGGTGGAGCGAGCGCCGGTGCTGGGCGGGACTACCGCGCTGTCGGGAGGTTTGGCCTGGATGCCGGCCAACCGACTGATGGCCGCCGAAGGAGTGGACGACTCTCCCGCCGAGGCCCGCGAGTACTTGCAGGCGCTGCGCCTCGGCGATGTCGACGACGAGTTGGTCGACTATTTCGCTGATCAAGCAGCGGCGGTGGCCGATTGGCTGGATTCGACCACCGGGCTTTCGTGGCAAACGGTCCCCTATCCCGACTACCACCCCGAGCTACCGGGCGGAAAGCTAGGCCATCGCCCCCTTGAGCCCCAGCCCCGCGGGGCGTCCCCAGAGCTCGACCACCGCATCCGCACGGCACCAAACGTGACTGCGCCCATCACCTATCGGGAGCTGGCCACCGGCGACTTCGACCGAGCTGAGGTGACCGACCGATCTAGCCGGGGAGTGATCACCATGGGCCGTTCGATGATCGCCTCATTGGTCGAAGCTGCCGAAGCCTTGGGGGCAGCGATACTCACCGGCGTCGGCGTGGACGGTTTGGCGCAGTCGGGCGGCACAGTGAACGGCGTGCGCATCGGCCCTGAAGTGATCACCGGGCGAGTGATCCTGGCCTCCGGCGGCTTCGAACGGGACCCCGCCTTGGTTCGGGCGTTTCTGCGTGGGCCAATGACCGGACCGGTAGGCGCCCCCGGCATGGATGGCACCGCGCTGCGCTTGTCGCTAGCCGCCGGGGCTGAGTTGGGCAACATGGCCGAGGCGTGGTGGTGTCCGGCCATGACCGTGCCTGGAGAGGCCATAGACGGCGAGCCCTTCCACCGGCTGGTGCTCACCGAGCGGGCTCGGCCCCGGTCGCTGATGGTGGACTCGCGGGGACGGCGGTTCGCCAACGAGGCCCGCAACTACAACGACGTGGGCCGGGCCATGCAGTCCTTCGACCCCACCGGGTTCCAATACCCCGCTGCAAGCTCCTGGCTGGTCTTCGACTCCGGCTACCGCCGCCGCTACCACCTGGGGCCGCTCCGCAGAGACGGCCCTGATCCGGAGTGGCTACACCGGGCTGACAGCTTGGGCGAGCTTGCGGGTGTCATCGACGTGAACCCCGATGAACTGGCCGCGTCGGTTTCCCGCTTCAATCAGCTCGTCGGCACCGGATACGACCCCGACTTCGGACGGGGCCGCTCCATCTACGACCGCTTTGTCGGCGACCCGACGGCCCCCCATCCCACACTCGGTCCGGTCGAAGAGCCGCCGTTCTACGCCGTCCGCCTCCATCCCGGCTGCCTGGGCACCAAGGGCGGCCCCCGAACCGACATCCATGGCCAGGTCCGCCACCAAGACGGCGGCCTCATCGAGGGGCTCTACGCGGTGGGCAACGCCGCCGCCAGCCCCCTCGGCGCGGCCTATCCCGGCGCAGGCGGCACCATCGGGCCCATACTCGTTTCCGCCCACGCCGCCGGAACCGCCGCCGCCAGCTAGCGTGGCCCGCGGCAGATCGGCTGCCACCGAGTTAGGACCACGACTTCCCATGTCTGATGCCAAGAGTCAGCGACCTAGTGCCGAACATGACCAGCGGGTGAAAGATGACTGGGACGTACTGGCCCACTACTACGACAGCCGCCACGGGGATGCTGGCAATGACTGGCACCGGAACCTGGTGCTGCCGACCACCCTGAACCTGTTGGGCGATGTCCAAGGCAAGCGAGGCATCGACCTCTGCTGCGGCAGCGGCGTCCTGGCTCGCCAGCTCGTCGACCTCGGGGCCCAAGTCACCGGAGCCGACCAGTCGAAGACTTTCCTAGAGCATGCCGAACCGTACGACCGCAGCGCAGAAATCGAGTGGCTCTGCTTCCCGCTGGTTGAAACAGCCGACCATGTCGAGCCGAGCTCGTTCGACTTTGTGACATGCACCATGGCCCTCATGGACATCCCGGACAGCGAAGACCTCTTCGCCGCCATCGTCCACTGCTTGAAGCCTGGCGGCGTGGCAGTGGTGGTCACCATGCATCCGGTGTTCAAGAACCCCAGCAACCTGCAATTCACCGTCGAAGGAGAACTGGCGGGCGGGGATCAACGAGAGGGATTCATCATCTCCCACTACCTCACACCGATGGCCCAAGAAGTCATCGGAATGCCCGGGCAACCGCAAGAGCAGCTCAACTTCCATCGGTCCATCTCCCACGAGCTGAACCTCGCTTTCGACGCCGGCCTAGTCGTGGACGGCTTTGCCGAAGTCACCAAGAGCGCCCTTGAAGAAGCCCCGACCCATCACACCGACTTCTACATCCCGCCAAGCCTCGAAGACGAAATCCCCGTCCTACTAGGCCTCCGCTTCAGACCAGCACCCCGGTAGGCACGTTCGAAGTCTCAAGTTCTGTGGATATGTGGAAATAACTGTGGATTCCAGTCATTTCAATATCTTTCAATATACCCAGTAGGTCGGAGCCTGACCACTAGGATTGGCCGGGATGGGGAAGATCGTCTTTGGCGACAACCTGCCGGTGTTGCAGGGCTTGCCCGACGCCAGCGTCGACCTCATCTACGTTGACCCGCCTTTCAACACCGGCAAGCGCCAAGAGCGCGAGTGGATCAAGACCGTGCAAGACGAAACCAACGGCGACCGGACCGGCTTTGCCGGTCGCCGCTACCAGACCATCCGACTCGGTAAATCGGGCTATGACGATGCCTTCGACGACTACATGGAATTTCTCGCCCCCCGATTCGAGGAAGCCCATCGGGTCCTGACCGACACTGGCAGCTTCTTTCTCCACATCGACTACCGGGAGGTCCACTACGCCAAGGTGCTGCTCGATCAGATCTTCGGCCGGGACTCGTTTATGAACGAGATCATTTGGGCCTACGACTACGGAGCCCGCTCCAAGAAGAAGTGGTCGGCCAAGCACGACAGCATCCTGTGGTACGCCAAAGACCCTGCCGACTACACGTTCTGCTTCGAGGAGATGGATCGAATCCCCTACATGGCGCCTGGGCTAGTCGGCAAGGAGAAGGCCGCCCGGGGCAAGACTCCCACCGACGTCTGGTGGCACACCATCGTGAGCCCCAACGGCAAAGAGAAGACCAGCTACGCCACCCAAAAGCCCCTCGGCGTCCTCGAGCGCCTAGTAAGGGTCCACTCAAGACCCGGCGATCTCCTGCTCGACTTCTTCGCCGGCAGCGGCACCCTCGGCGAAGCCGCCGGCAAACACGGCCGCGACTACCTCCTCATCGACAACAACCCCGAAGCCATACAAGTCATGATCCACCGCCTCGCCCCCACCAACCCTGAGCTAATCAGCTGCGACGCGCTCCTCGAAACGCCCTAGTCCACCAAGAGCTCAGCGTCAGGTCGCGACAACCCCCTGAAAGACATGCTCCATATGCCAAGCCAGGTAGGAATCCCCCGGACGCTGACCCTGTTTAGGAACAACTAGCTGGGATCTGAGGACTTCGCCGAAGTACTGATCAACACCGGGATCAGCACGGGTACTGGTCTCAAGTTTCTGGGACAGGTGAACTTTGAGACCCCCGTTCACGGTTATCAGCCCTGAGTCAAAAGCAGCGTCATGAGTCGGACATGCTGCTACCCCGTTCAGCACATCGAGGCGCTCTCTGTTGTCACAATCAGACCATGGCTTGATGTGTGAGGCCACCAGCAGCTTGTTGCCCGGAAGGGTCTTGGGAGCAAACCCACAGAATCCACATGTGTTGCTGAAATTTTCAAGCACTCTCGATGCGAAACCGTGCTGGCCGATGCGGACCTTCTTCTCAATCATCCTTTCCGTGTCAACAGGGTTACCGAGACGATGGGTCCTCTGCTGTGCGGCCAGACTTGTCACTACTTTGGACAGGTCGGCGTGCTCAAGTTCCTCTTGTCCGAGAAGGTTGGAGTAGTCAAACCCCTCCAGCGATAGAAAGTCTGCTAGCCGATCAGGGCCAATTTTCGTGTCGCGAGCGGCAGCCAAGACCAGGTTGTAGAGATAAGTAAACAGATTTGGGTTGATTCTCATCTCGGCGTAAAAGTCCGGCTCAAATTTTCCGCCTCGATTCCTAGCCCCTCCTTCCAAATTCATCATCTTGTGAGTGATTGAAGTTGGTGGCCGGGCAAACAGTCGTGCTAGCTCATGCACCAATGGTGGCGCATTGCGAATGGACTCACTCCCATACCTGTGAGGATCGTCAACAATCTGAAAGAGCCCGTAACACAAGATGACTTCTACCGGGGTGAAGTTCTCTTGGCGCTCTCCTTGACTCTTCTTCTTTCGGCGCTCTATCTGATCCCATTGCGATCGAGCTTGGTCGACGGTGAGGTCGAGGTAGTCGCTCAGCGATCGCACGCTGCCAACGTAGCCGGCCACTGATCCGAGGCACACGAACCAATGAACCTAGATGCCAACCGGCACCAAATTGCCTGCTCAGCCGGCGCATTGTCCTCAGCCAGCCGTAGGATTACCCGGTGCCCGCGGTCATACCAGAGTCGATCGAAGAGCGAGCCTTCGGCCCGGTGGAGTTAACGGAGGTAGCAGGAGAGCGATCGGAATCGAAATCGACGGTCGAAGTAGACCTGGCTGATGCCGAGGGCATGTTCTGGTGGACCTCTGTGGTCGATTGCCCGACGGACACGCTGGCCAACGCGGCGCGACTGGGCTTCCTCACTCAGGAAGGGGCTAAGGAAGAACTCGCAGGGCTGCTAGGAGAATATTGCGGAGCTCGCGTTGCCGACTTGTTCGTCAACCGGGGAGCCCACGTGGAATCTGAGGCCTTATTCGCGCCGGATGGCTCCTGGGCTGGCGCACGCGTCACCGTGTCAGGCGAGGTCGAAACCTCCTCCTCCGCAGTGGTTCGGCGCACAGTGGTGGACATCTCATTGGGTGATGTTGAGTGGGCTGCTGCGGCAACTCTGGTTGGCGCGGTCGAGCATGCCAAGGAATGGGGCAGTACCCCTCTCGATGCAGGCCTCCTCGAGGTTGTGGTGCCAGT